>JBDHAS010000106.1:0-11761 GCA_039588015.1 Gemmatimonadota bacterium
TTCCCGCCGTCCGCACTTCTGTAGACGGCGCCCTTGACGCAAACAAAGACCGTGTCTTGACTGGATACGAAAATCGACTTGATCCGTTCGGGAAATCTCTCGAGCAGAACCAGTGATTCCCCGCCATCAACGCTCTTGTACAGATCCGTATCGTCTGGATAAAGGCACCCGAGAAGCTGTTTGTCGTCCTTGATGAACAGCACCTTCCAGTCGCGATCGACGCGAGCAATGGATAGCCCTCTGCTCTTGAACTGATCCTCGATTGTAGAGGTGAATTCGGGATCATCCAGCCTTTGTGTCTTCAGTGTCAGTGGCTCGCTGTTCAACGACAGGTACTTCTTCTTCGGATACAGCCTCAGTCTGTGCAGTAGCTCCCAGACTATGAATGAGCCAACTTCACTGAACTTCCGATACTCGTATATGTCACGAACAAGAAGAAGCGGGTTCTTCAGCCCCTTCTTCTCGAGAAGTGCGGAATAGCGTTTTGTGAGGTCACGCCCCATGACAACTCTCGCTGGTCACGAATGCTCTCGACTAGCGCTTCGATCTGACGCCAGTTCGGCTAGCTCTTCCGGTCTCGTCCTGCTGCGGGCTAGACCTCCATCTCGGGCACCCACGCCTTGCTTGGCAGGACTCTGCGACGCGGCCCGGGAAGCAATGCCTTCAGGCCGATCCAGAGCAGGCGCGGTTGCAACAGCGGCAGCCTCCAGATAGTGCCCGCCATCTCGTCCCGGTTGTATCGCCCGAGGAAACCCTCAACGCCCTGGTTGACGCTCCGGACCACGGTGTCGTAGCCGCGGTTGTCCAAGCGTTCGAGAACGAGCCTGATCGCCCAGTGCAAATCCAGCTCGCGCTTGACCGGTCGCAACTCGCGAGCGTAGGAGCCGCCGTTCAAGAGAGCGCGCGCGGCCGCTTTCGCCCCCCATAGACCCGTTACGGTCCCGCCGACCGTCGTGACCTTCACCTGTCCGGCGGCGTCGCCCACCAGAAAGACCGGCGCACCGCCCACGCTCCCTTGGGGACGCAGCCTTGGGTGGTGCATGGCCACCTGCCCACCCTGGTATGCGAGCGGTTCGAGCCTGTGCTGCTCCAAGAATTCGCGCAGGAGGGCGCGCGTATCGCCGTGCGGTTCTCCGACCAGACCGGCGACGCCTACCTCCGGAGATTCGGGAATCAGCCAGTAGAAGTAACGCGTCTTCCGAACGTCGAACCAAACCTGGCTGACCTCCGGGTTCCAATCCGGCGGTAAGCGAACCTCGGCCTGCACGATCGGTACGCTGGGAGGCAGGTTCAGGCCGCTTGCGCTGGCCACGTCGCTGGTGACCCCATCGGCTCCGATCACCGCACCAGCGGTCACCCGGACGTCTACGCGATCGGGCCCGGAAAAGCCAAGCTCTGCGCCGCCAGGGTGCGGGGAGATCTGTTGAAAACGATAGCCGGAGTGCAGCGTCGCGCCGGCCTTCAATGCCCGTTCTTTCAGCCATCGTGTGAGTTCGCTGCGCTCGATGATGACATCGGGCTCGCCAAGTTCTACCCTGGCAAAAGCACCCGGCGTCGCTACGTCCATGAACCGAATGCGGTGCAGCACGACCGGCTCCGGGTCATAGTCCAGCAACCGGCGAAGCTGCGGCGTGATGATGTAGGTGCGGCGGGCAGGTTGTATCTCTCTCTGCCGCTCGAACACACCCACCGCGAGCCCGGAGCGGGCCAGTTGTTCGGCAGCGTAGAGACCGGAGGTTGATGCTCCGACAACGGCGACGTCGTATCTCAATTTCCCTCTCCTCGCCTCGACAGAGATGCCGGGCGGCTCGTGTGATCACAATCGCGGACGCAATGGTAACGGGGCCGGCGGCCTTGTAACCGCGACGATGCACGCCAGATCCGGCGTGCGCCGGCCTGCGGGCGAGAAACAAAGCAACCCGCGTGCCGGGCTTTGCCAAGCGTCATCCACTTGCGTAACTAACTCAGGTAGAACGACTTAGGTGGTGACGTCGGGGCAAGCTCGATGTGGAGGCTCCGCGTTCATTCGGACCTAATGACCGAATCGATCAGGCCAGGGTCCTTCCAGCGGCTCCGGCAATCGGCCCTGCCGGTAGCTCGACTACCTCCCGCGAAGCCCAATCGTATCGACGACCGTCTTCAGCAGGATGACGATGTCGAGCCAAAGCGACTGGTGCTTTATGTAGTAGAGGTCGTACTGCAACTTCAGCAACGCATCCTCTTCGGAGTCGCCGTATCCTTGCTTGACCAGCCCCCACCCGGCCATGCCCGGCTTGACGGCGTGACGCACTCGGTAGAAGGGAATGCTCGCGGCAAGCTCCTCAACGAACTCGGGGCGTTCCGGCCGCGGCCCGACCGCGCTCATCTGGCCCTTCAGAATGTTGATAAACTGCGGGAACTCGTCGACGTGCGTCTTGCGCAGTATCGCGCCGACCCTGGTTATGCGCGGGTCGTCCTTCTTGGCCCAGAGAGCCTTGCCATTTTCCGCGTCCGGAACCATCGAGCGGAACTTGTACACCCAGAACGTGCGCCCGCCTTTGCCAACTCGCCTTTGCTTGTAGAAGATCGGGCCGGGACAGTCCAGGTAGATGGCTGCCGCGATCACCGGTAGAGCTGCCAGCAGGAAGATCATGCCAACCCCGGCCGAGACCACATCGAAGACGCGATTGACCACCTGTCGTGTGGAGCGGATACCGGAGTGGTCGATCGGCATGGCCACATACCAGTTCTCCCCCACGTGCTCGATCGGTACGCGTCCCGTGAGCTGCTCGTATAGGAGTGGCATAGGGACTATCTCGACGCCCGACTCCAGGCAATCCATCAGCGTCTGCAGGAGCGTGCCATCGATCCGGTCTGTGACTGCCAGGACGAGCGTCGTGATGCGGTGGCGGGAGATCAACTCTGGCAGGGTTCCCCTTGGCCCAAGCACGCGCAACACCGAGGCGGAGCTGCCGTTCTTATGCGTGGCGATGATGTGGTCCAGCTTCCGATGGTCGTCGTCAACGAATCCGACGACCTTGTGGGCCCCGTTTTCGTGCTCCATGATCGCGAGCGCAATTTCCCGTCCTGCCCGTCCGGCGCCGATAATCAGAGTGCGGCGGTTGAACATCGGTCGGACCAAGACGAGCACGAACAGGCCGCGGCCTGCTAACAGAAGGACCAAGGTCGAGCCCAGGTAGGTAGCCGAAGCCGCTACGGACAGACCGGTCCCGAAGGCCGGGTACAGGAACACCGACGTGATGGCCCAAGCCGCGAACCCGGCCTGCAGCACCGCGCGGGCGCTGGTCGTGAATCGGCTGGCGACGCCCAGTGTGTACACGTCAAACGTGAAGCCCAAGGGCATCCACAGGGCGCTGGCAAGCACAAAACGCCAGGCATGTTGCAGCAGAAGACTCCAGCTGAGGCTCTGGCCGGAACTCAGCCACAGGCCGACAACCAGAGCTGCGTTGACTGCCAGCAGATCTAGGGCGATCAGGACCAGTCGTCGCTGGGAAACCGGCAGCGAAAGCTGAAACGGCTGCCTGAGTTCCTGGAAGACCTGCCCCGCAGGCAGCCGGGTAGCCTGGCCCAGGCTGCTCAACAAACTTCTCTCTCGGCGCTCTACGTGCGATTCCATTATGAACCGACAGCGTTTCGTACAGCTCGGTGGTCCGCTGCAAGCACGCCGTTACAGGATGCTATGCTCGACAGACGAGCGGTCCTCGCGCGAGACGAGGCCCCGGTGCCTAGCGGCGACATGTTCCTTCCCGAAGAATGATGACAACTCCCTTGTTGGAGGCCGTAAGCGACATCAGCCGAGAACAACCGGCTAGGTGCTTCGTCGAGAACGTCGCACCCCCACCGCACTGTGGTGTCCGCGCGCTGTTGCAGCGTGTCACCACCCGTGAGGGGCGCAGCCATCAATCGACGAGGCGAAACGCTCGATCCTCTTGAACTGCAACAAGACGAGAACCTGCTACTCCCTGTCTCGCGCTTTGATGTTCTGCGGTGCGTCATCTCAACAGCCCCCTTTACGAGCAACAGTCATACCGAAAGTCACTAAGAGAGTACGTCGTCTACACGGCACGAAGGGCCATGAGAGAGTGGGGTGTCGCGTGCGCTGACGGTTCGTGTGAACTACAGGTGAGTGCTTGACTGTGATGGGTGCACGAACTCGAAGTCTAGAGCAGCTCGACCGCCATGGGGGGAGTACCAGCGGACCGACGTCGGGGGCGCGTACTGCAGGGTTTGGGCCGAACGCAGGCAACGTACTCCGAACGCTACGGCGCCGACGATAAAAAGAGACGGTCACTCTCGTCGACTCGCACCTGGCGCGGCACGTTCACGCAACGATCACTGCCACACTACCTTCGAGGACGGCAACGGCCCGCACCCAGCGCATCACCGCAACGCTAGCGACAAAGAGCGGAGCTTCTACAAAGCAGCAGGTGGTTAAGGATTCGGGCCTTGGCCCAACTCCTGCGTCCTTTGGCTGCGTCGACGAGGACGGTGCTCGCTGGAGATTGATCCCTTCACGCAGCGGACTGCCGAGGCGACGTCACATCTCGGAACGGTCTGCAGAAGCACTCCTGCTGATGCCACCGGACGCATCCCGTGGGATGTTCGAGCACCTCACACTTGTCAGAACAAGAGTGAAATCGACGGTCACCGTCGCGTCGTAGATGGTGCGCCTTGTCGAGTTCACACCACACTGTTCGTGCAGGAGGATGCATGCCTACAACGACGAAGGTCGCGTTCCGCGCGCTCGGCGCGAGCGCAGCAGTCATTTTCTTCGCTGCGTGCACTCAGGAGCAGCAGCCGTTCGAGCCCGACGCCAGAGCCAACTTGCCGCAAGCAAGCGGTGCTGACGTTCGCGTCGCTCGCGTCATCGAGCCCGACCAACTCGGCCTCGCCAACCCCGCCGGCCTCGCCTTCTCGCCCGGCAACGGCACGCTACTGCTCGTGACGCGCACACCCGGCACACCTCCTGGTTCCGCCACCGATATCGAGCTCATAACACTGGACGAGGACCGGGTCGGTAGCGTCCGCATCGCGGCCGCCGTCGCCGATCCCGTCAACATGGCCTTCGACGGCGACGCCAACCGCTTGCTGATCTTCCAGTCCGCGAACAACCAGTTGATCGAGATCCTCGCCCGGTCCGACGGCAGCCTGGATCCGCAGACGCTGAGGCGCGTCGATGCTGGAAGTTGGGGCCTCAAGAATCCCCAGGGTTTGACCGTCGATCCGGCCAGTGGGCAACTCTTCATCCTGGACGCCGGCAACTCGAAGATCTTCGGCGTCGAACCGGATCCGCAACTGGGCTTTGAAAGGCCCATCGTCTCTGAGATCGATCTGGCCTGGGCCGGCTCGGCCGATCTCCGGGGACTCGCCTTTGACCCGACCAATGGGCATCTCCACGTGCTCGAGCCCGCGGCGCAAGCGCTCTACGAGCTGACCGAGACGGGCGACGTCGTCGCCACCCGCGATCTGTCCGGGTTCGATTTCCATAACCCCCAGGGTATGACCTTCGGTCCGAGTGGCGACAGCACGGACGATCCCCTCCAGATGAACCTCTACATCGCAGACAGCGGCTTGGGTGGCGCGGGCAGCACCTTCGCCGAGATCGGGCACATCACCGAGCTGACGTTTGAACTGCCCCCGGCACCACCCGCGGCGCTCTTCGCCCCCGAGGTGGCAACCCTGATTCAGACTATCAGAACTTACCAGTTCAATCCACCAAGCCCCGATCCCGCCGGTATCACACGCATTGACGGGGACCGCCTGCTGATCAGCGACTCCGAAGTCAACGAGATGAAGATCTTCAAGGACGTGAATCTGTTCGAGATCGATGCGGATGGTCGTGTTTACGAGACCGGTAACACTACGATTCACCAGAGTAACAACGAGCCGACCGGCGTCACCTGGAACCCGGCAAACAACCACATTTTCATCTCCAACGACGACAGGGACGAAATATATGAGATGGACGCCGGTTCCGACGGCGTCTACGGCACGAGCGATGACATCGTAACGTCATTTGATACCGGAGCCTTCGGGAGCGGCGACCCGGAAGGCGTGGCCTTCGACGCCTCGCAAGGAGTCCTATACATAGTCGACGGAGTAGACGCGGAGGTATACCGAGTGTCGCCGGGCAGCAACGGCGTATTCGATGGTACCGGCGGATCAGGCGACGACCAGGTCACCCACTTCGACACGAAAAGACTTGGGTTGACCGACCCGGAAGGCATCGTCTGGGATTCGGACACTGGTCACCTTTATGGCGTTGGTAAACCAGTCAACACGGTCTTCCACTTCACGACTACCGGAGATTTGGTACGCGAGATCGACATCTCTGCGGCGAACGCGGACAAGCCCGCGGGGTTGGGGTATGCGCCTAGCAGCGTGAATCCGGGCCAGATGAGTCTGTATTGCGTCGATCGAAACGTGGACAATAACTCGAACTCCAATGAGAACGACGGTGAGTTGTACGAGTTCATGTTACCGTCCTTCGACGGAAACACGATGCCGACGGTGAGCATCACGGCGCCGGCGAATGGATCGGCGTCTGTAGAAGGAGATCCCGTCACATTCACCGGTACGGCGACGGATTCCGAGGATGGGGATCTGACGGCGAGCCTGTCCTGGACCTCGAGCCGGGACGGGACGATCGGCTCGGGCGGGTCGTTCACAACCAGCGCCCTGTCGCCGGGCACGCACACAATCACGGCGTCCGTGACCGACAGCGGCGACCTGCAGGGCTTCGACGCAATTACGGTGACGATAAATGTCGAAGGACTAAATACGATCGAAGTGCGCGTGGCTGGGAGCTCCGACGATTCCGAAGAGGAGAGCTCGGGGAGAGTCGATCTGACGAGCAGCGATCTGGAGATGGTCTTTGACGGCAGCGACCAGACGGTGGGTATGCGGTTCAATGGAATCACTGTCCCGCCTGGTGCGACGATCTTCAGTGCCTATATCCAGTTCCAAGCGGATGAAACCCAATCCGTGGCCACGTCACTAACGTTACAGGCAGAGGCGAGCGACAATGCGGGGACGTTTGAAAACGTCGATTGGAACGTCTCGTCCAGAAGCAGGACAGCAGCTTCCGTCTCGTGGTCGCCGCCGTCGTGGAATACCGTCGGTGAAGCAGGCGCTGCTCAGCGCACACCCGATATCTCGGCCCTCATTCAAGAGATTGTGGATCGGTCGGGCTGGTCGAGTGGCAACTCTCTCGCGATCATCGTCACCGGTACGGGTGAGCGCGTTGCGGAGTCTTACAATGGAACGTCGAGCGCAGCCCCGTTGCTCCACATAGGCTACGTGGTGGAGTCCTCGCAGAACGATCCGCCGGTAGCCAACGACGATGACTTCACCGGCAACCCGGTGGACGAGGGCGGCACACTGACCAACCTTAATGTGCTGGCCAACGATACCGATAGCGACGGCTCGCTCGATGCGAAGACCGTCACCATCACCGGCGCCACCAACGGCGTGGCAACGGTGAACCCCAACGGCACGGTGAACTTCACCCATGACGGCTCCGAGACCAGCACTGCCAGCTTTACCTACACGGTCGACGATGACGGCGGCGCGACGAGCAACGTGGCGACGGCAAGCCTGGCAGTGAGTCCTGTGAACGATCCGCCTGTGGCCAACGACGATGACTTCACCAGTACGCTGGTGGCTGAGGGCGGCACGCTGACCAACCTGAACGTGTTGGCTAACGATACCGATGTCGACGGCACGCTCGATGTCACGACGGTGACCATCACCGGCGCCACCAACGGCGTGGCAACGGCGAACGCCGACGGCACGGTGAACTTCACTCACGACGGCTCCGCGACTACCACCGCCAGCTTTACCTACACGGTCGACGATGACGGCGGCGCGACGAGCAACGCGGCGACGGCAAGCCTGGCGGTGGGCGAGGTGAACGATCCGCCGGTGGCCAACGACGATGACTTGACCGGCAACCCGGTGGACGAGGGCGGCACGCTGACCAACCTGGACGTGCTGGCCAACGACACGGATAGCGACGGCACGCTCGATCCGACGAGCGTCACCATCACCGGCGCCACCAACGGTGTGGCGACAGCGAACTCCGACGGCACCGTGAACTTCACCCACGATGGTTCCGAGACCAGCACCGCCAGCTTCACCTACACGGTCGACGATGACGGCGGCGCGACGAGCAACGTGGCGACGGCAAGCCTGGCCGTGAATGCTGTCAACGATCCGCCGGTGGCCTTCGACGATGCCGGCAGCGTGGTCGAAGGCGGCACACTGAACGAGGCCGCACCGGGGGTGTTGAGCAACGATAGCGACCCTGAAGGCGATCAGCTGACGGTCAGCGCGACGCCGATCACGCCTCCGGCGCATGGCACGCTGACGCTGAACGCCGACGGCTCGTACAGCTACACGCACGACGGCAGCGCGACGACGATCGACAGCTTCCAGTACGAGATCTCCGACGGCAACGGCGGCACCGACACGGCCACGGTCAATCTCACGATCACCGGGCAGCCCGGAACCGTGGTTGTGCTAACGCCCAGTGGAATAGATGGATACAGCACCGTAGGCGGTAAGAATTCGGACAGGCATCTCCAGGTCTTGGTGACTCTGGTGGATGGAACCGGAGCCCCGATTGCGGGCGCCACCGTGACTGCCACGATAAGCGGTCCGACGACGGGAGGAGGCACGCTAACCACGGATGCGTCGGGCACTGCACTCTTCAAGATCACGAACGCTCCGTCGGGCACGTACACGACGACACTGGACGAGGTCATAGCCACCGGCTTCACGTGGGACGGTAACACACCGCCGAACAGCTTCAGCAAGTAGGCGGTTCGCACATACATGCGAGGGAGACCACCGCCACGCTCGAGCTAGCTGGCGGTGGTCCTCCGCGTGACAAGCAGCGGGACGTGCTGGCTCGGCTATCAAAGCTAAGCCAGCATGTCGCTTTTGGCTTCACGAGCCAACTTCACGCCACGAACCCCTTTCATAATCACCCTACTTGATCGAAAGCGGGCGGGGACTCTCCCTCTATCGTCCCGGGCGCCAGCAGCTAGGGGATCTCCATCTCTGTGGCCCGACTCGTGCAACCTGGGGCCAAGAATCACAAGAGAGTGCACACTAGAGGTGACCCCCTAAGGCCGCAGACGACCAGGGCAACGTAGGGTCTGGGCCGGTCCGCGAGAGTCATCCTATTGATGATCCTGGTGTGATGGCCGAGCGCCTCACATGCGCGAAGCCAATTCTTGGCGACGTCGGCCATCGCGCTGGAGACGGTGCGCCGTGTCGTGTTTTCACAACACTGTCTTGCGAAGGAGGCGGCACGGGTACAACGACGAAGGTGGCGTTGCACGCGCTGGCACGAGCGCAGCAGTCATCTGCGGCGCCACGCCGACTCTCGCAAACTCGAACGGTTACACGTTCTCGCCCGGAAGCAAGACGCCCAGCTTGATCGGCCAAGGTTAGTTCCCGGTCATGGAGCCAAATGCCGTTGAACAGAGGCAGTTGACGACGGAGGACTAGGAGATCCCATGAGCACGACTCACAAGAAGGCATTCCCAGCAGCCAACATGGTCGGGCCCGTAATTCTTGCAGGACTCATGGCCATCTTAGTCATGCTCGTGGCCGGTTGCGAGCCGGAGCCTTTGGGGCCACTTGCCGAGGTCGACTTCTCGGAGACCGGCGGCGGCAGCGGGCAGGTGCTCATCGGCGCGGGTGATATCGCCACCTGCGAGAATACCAGGGATGACCAGACAGCCGCCCTCGTTGACTCGCTGCTGGTGGAGCATCCGGACGCACTCGTATTCACCGCGGGCGACAACGTCTACCAGAACGGTACGGCGCAAGAGTACGCCGAGTGCTATGAGCCCAGCTGGGGTCGGTTCAAGGATCGGACGTGGGCCACGATCGGCAACCACGAGTACGACCTCGGGAACGCTGATCCGACATTCGACTATTTCGGCGAGCGGGTGGGGCCGCGCGACCTAGGCTATTACAGCCTGGACGTAGGGGACTGGCACCTCGTCATGCTGAACAGCAACACGAGCTTCGTCCCCGTCGAACCCGGTTCCCCTCAGGATCAGTGGCTCCGTGCAGATCTGGCGGCCACGACGAAGTCCTGCGTCATGGCCGTCTTCCATCATCCTCGCTTCTATTCGTGCTCCGGCAACTGTGACTTCACATCCAACAGAGTCAAGCCGCTTTGGGATGCGTTGTACGAATACGGCGCCGACGTAGTCATAAACGGCCACGCTCATCATTACGAGCGGTTCGCGCCGCAGGACCCGGACGGAAGCCTCGACCCGGATTACGGCATCCGACAGTTCATCGTAGGAACCGGCTCCGGCGCCTCAGTAAAGGATGTCGTGGCTCCCAACAGCGAGGTCCGCAACGATGAGGGAGCAGCTGGAGTCATCAAGCTCACCCTCTACGATGACAAATCGTACGAGTGGGAGTTCGTACCCGTTCCCGGTCGTACGTTCACTGATTCAGGTACAGGCACATGCTCGGGTACCGGGCCCATCGCCGACTTCACGTGGGCGGTGAACGAATTCACCGTCGACTTCACCGATACGAGCAGTGACCCAGATGGCACGGTAACAGAATGGAGCTGGAACTTCGGCGACGGCTCGACATCGACCTTACAGAACCCATCGCACACCTACGCGGCGGTGGGGACGTACACGGTATCGCTGACGGTTACCGATAGCGACGGCCTCACCGGCACGACGACCAGGTCGGTACCCGCTGGACCCCACCCGCCAACGGCTGACTTCAGCTGGACGGCTAACGAGTTGGCCGTCAACTTCACGGATACGAGCAGCGATCCGGACGGGACGGTCGAGGCGTGGAGCTGGGATTTCGGTGATGGCGCGACCTCGACTCTGCAGAACCCGGCACACACGTACGCCGTAGACGGCAGCTACGTGGTCACGCTTACGACCTGGGACAACGAAGGCCTCACCGGCACGACGACGCAAACGGTCAGCGTGGCATTGCGTACGGGTGCCATGGTCTACGTCACGTCCACGGCCAGCGGCACTGTGGGCGGCATCGCCTTCGAGGACGAGGACATCCTCGCCTACGACGGCGATACCGACACCTGGTCCGTCCACTTCGACGGAAGCGATGTCGGCCTTGACAGCTCCAGCGACGGGGATGTCCGCTCCTTCGCGCTGCTCGCGAACGGCGACATCCTGCTGAGATTGAAAGACCCAATTACTCTCCCGGACGTCGGGACCGTGGAACCCTCGGACATCGTGCGGTTCAACGGCTCCACCGGCCCCAACACGAGCGGTACGTTCTCGCTCTATTTCAGGGGCGCTGACGTCGGCCTGGCGCGTGAGGAGATCGACGCCATCGGCTTCGCACCCGACGGCCGGCTGGTGATCAGCACAGAGGGAGGGTTCAGCGTGCCCGGGGCATCCGGTGATGACGAAGATCTGATCGCACTGGATCCGGGCGGGGCGAGCTGGTCGTTGTACTTCGATGGCTCGGATGTGGGTCTCGCCGACTCGTCGGACGAGGACATTTCCGGCGTCTGGATCGACGACCTCACCGGCGACATCTACCTGAGCACCAAGCGCGCCTTTGCGGTCCCGGAGGTCAGCGGCGACGAGACGACCGTCTTTGTCTGCAAACCGGCCGCTCTAGGGTCGCCAACGTCATGCAGCTTCTCATCGTACTGGACTGGCTCGGAGCATGGCCTGACGAGCAACGACGTGATCGGCATCCATATCGAGGGTTCGACCCCGCCACCACCGCCGCC
>JBDHAS010000107.1:0-15047 GCA_039588015.1 Gemmatimonadota bacterium
GACGGGACCGAGGTCTATTGGACGAAAGCCTTCCGCGGCCCCGTCCTCTTCTCCAGGCTGGAAGACGGGCGTTGGACGAAGCCGAGGCCGGCCCCATTTGTCTCCGAGTACGGGGAGGGAGAGCCGATCTTCTCTCCGGACGGGGAGCGCTTGTACTTCCTTTCCATGCGCCCGCTAGAGCCGGGAGCGGAACCCGGAGACGAGAACATCTGGTACGTGGTGCGGGAGCGGGATGGCTGGTCAGAGCCGCGGCCGTTGGGTTCGGCCGTGAACGACTTCGACCTCCACTGGCTCTTCTCGATCACCGAAGCCGGTACGCTCTACTTCTCTTCCGTCCGCGAGGGAGGGTACGGCAGCCGGGATATCTACCGTTCTCACAGGGTGAACGGGGTCCACCAGCCTCCCGAGAACCTGGGACCGGTCATCAACACCGACGGCGGCGAACACACCCCCTTCATCGCCCCGGATGAGAGCTACCTCATCTTCGCCTCGACCGCTCACGGACGAACGGAGGGGATGTTCCATTTCGTCATCAGCTACCGTGAAGCGGACGGGGGATGGTCGACGCCGCAGGCGCTGGACCACATCACCGCGCCCGTAAACGATCCGCTCTGTCCCCTCATCACGGCCGACGGGAAGTTCATGTTCTTCATCGGCAGTGGGGACATCTGGTGGACCCGGGCGGGCTTCATCCAGGAGATGCGACGGTAGTCAGTCCGAGCCGCACGACGGTGTCGGCTGAGAGCCTCGGCGAGTTTCCAGCGGGTCAGAGCGTCAGTCGCTCAAGCCACCGGCTCACGTTCGCGGTATATCCAACCACCCACATACGCCGCAACGATCATCTCGATGAGACCGATCAGTCCCCACAGTGTCAGCATGCTCTTGGGATACAGCCCGATCATACCGTAGCCAATCAGTGACACGAGGTAACCGCTGATCCAGAGGACTACGGCCACCATTGCGGCCGTTTTGGGGCCGGGGCCAAAGCGGGGCCTCACCGCTGCGTACAAGAACACCAACGTCAGGCCCACGATCATGGCGAGCGCGACGGTAAGCAGCAAGACTCCCGCCGACAATTCCATGGTCATGTTATGGGCCGCGAGAGCTGCTTCCAGGTCTCCCATGTAGAAGATGCTTCCAGCTCCCTCGAACACCCATATCACGATCCCCGCGGCAATACCTCCCAACAGCCAGCGTATGACGTTGATGCCACCCATGGTGCTCCTCCTGGCGCAGACCGTCCGTAGGTGTGGTGAGGCGGAAAAGTGTCGAGAGGTGCCGCCGTCTGCAAGTAGGGTCCGTCCGACGACGCCAAGCCCCAACGACGAGTTACCGGCCGAGAAGTAGATGTGGGGGGTACCCTCTCCCGCGTCAGGGAGTGACCAGGAAACCCAGGGCCACGGCGTTCTTCCGAATCCGCTCATCAAGCGAAACCACGGTGAGTGTCCCCAGCGCTTCGTGAAAGATCGCCGCCGTCGCGAGGTGCAGCGCGTCCAGCGTGCGGACCGGCTCGTGCGGGAATCGTGCGCAGGCGCGATCGAGCACTCGGCCCGTCAGCTCCAGAGTCGACCAGGACGCCGATACCCGATCGAACAGCTGGAGCGCGGCCAGTTCGTCGCCGGGAGCGAGACGCTCGGTCTTAACGCCTCGAGCCAAGGCTCTAGCGCACTCCACCCGAGTCAGGGTCGAGGCGACGACTCGCTCGGCATCGGCGAGCGTCCGACGGATAGCCGCTTCCTCCGGCTCGCCCAACAGCCAGGTGAGCACCGCGCTGCTCTCCGCGTAGGCGATCAACTCTCTTCGCGTTCCTCGCCGAGCAGCGTCCGTGCTGTGCCCGACCGCGCCCGCAGCGGCGACTTCTGGTAAACGTGCTCGTCGTGGGGCTCCCCGATGCGCAGCGCACCGGTATCGGCCAGACGGCGCAAGGCCCGGTCCGCCTCGGATTCCACTGTGGTTGCGGGCCCCGGGACCCGCAATTCCGCTACGACGCGGCCGCGATCGGTCACCAAGATGACTTCGCCGGCTTGCACCTCACGCAGGTAGCGGCTCAGGTGAGCCTTTAGCTCTCTCACACCGACGGCCTTCATGCGAACAAATGTAGTCTCACGAGACTACATTGACAACTCGGACGGCGCCAGCCACTGCCTGGGCCGACGACATGACCGAGATGACGGGACGCGTTACTCGGAAGCGCTACCTCGCCTCACTCCTCCACCGGCCACTTCACGAGCTCGTGAACTTGCAGATACTGGATATCCAACTCATCGCGATAGATGCCCAAGACGTAGTCGTCGCCGATCTCCAGGACCTCGATGGGCGGAAGAGCGACAACGCCAAGCCATGCGCCGGTGGGGTTGAACACGAAGTAGTCCATCGTTTCCGGCGCCGTACCGTTCGCCCGGCCCGACTCCACCCACAGATTGCCAGCGCGATCGAGGAGGATCCGAGCGTAAGGCGGACGAGAGGTGGGGGCGGGCACCTGGTTCAGCACCTGGAGCGCCGCGTCCCGACTCAACTTCTGAGTGTACTGGGCGACGGTCGTGTCACGCCAAGTGGCAATCTCCCGCTCGGTTACCGGCGCGGGCTCAGAGGCCCAGCGAACGATCGTGCGCGATGCGTCGGGGCCGAAACAGACGACCTCCGGCCCCTCCTGTTCGCCGATGCAAGTTCTAGCTTTCGTCGCACCGACCGCGGTCACGGTTCGCTTCGCTAATGGCGGAACCACGGACGCCTGGCCCCACGGGGCATCTACGCTCACCTGCTCGATGCCTGCGACGAACATGAGCGTGTCGATGCGCGAGAGGTCGACGGACACCTTTAACGCACCGCTGCGGGGACGTGACGCAGCCGCTGGACCGCCCTTAAGAAGGGTCTTTTCAACCAGGCGAACCACGAGTTGGCCGTCCGGTAGCAGGTCGGCGCTCCCCGGATAGAGCGGCGGATCGATAGCCTTGGCGATCCAGCCGCGGTCCACCGACTGGGCGCTTGCGAACGCGCCAGCGGAGTCGAAGCGACTGACGCGATAGAACGCGTTGTCCCACACGAGTACGGAGTCGGCGGCCGACACCAGGACCTGCGTTGGATTCTGGAACTCGCCCGGTCCCGAACCCGCACGGCCCAGCGTTCGGACGTAAGTGCCCTCGTGGTCGTAGAGCCGCACCTCCCGAACCCCACCGTCAACCAACACGATGTCCCCGTCGGATTGGCGAGCCGCTGCTGTGACATTGACTAGCTGGTATTCCGCGGCCCCCTGAAGCAAGCCGATCGTCAGTTCGGGCTCGGGCGACACCAGCCACGCCTCGTCTTCCGCCCATGTCGGCTCGTGGCTCTGAACGATCGTCGCCCCGGCGCTGTCCCACATCTCGACCGAGGTGTAGGACCCGCCGGCCGAACTACACGCGGTTATCGCCGCCACTCCGAGAAGAGCAGCCGAGAGGTTACGCACAATTCTCATCCACTGTAACTGGCACGCTATTCTCCCTCCCCCAGATCATAACTCGCGACAGGCGACCCGAGAAACTGCGGAAACCCGGCCTCGATTCCTCAGGAAGAGCCCGGATTCCGTCTTGCCCACCGGTTGCCTGAGGCGATCCCACATCCGCGCACCCAAGTTCCACGACCGAACAGGAAGGCATGGTGGCCTGGTAGGTTGCCACTGTAAGTCTCAATGTGACAAGAAGTTATGAATAGAGGCCTTGGCACGCTCTGTGCCCTTCAGCTAAGTATCCGTGGAGCGCGCTCGGCACACGGCCGGGTTGGACAAATAGGGAGTCCGCAGATGTACACCCTCCTCCAGGACATCCGCTTCGCGCTGCGCATGCTGCGCAAGAACCCCGGGTTCACGGCCGTGGCGCTGGTTTCTCTCGCAGTCGGGATCGGAGCCAACACGACGATCTTCAGCGTCGTGAATGCCATACTACTCAAGGACAGGCCCTTCCAGGCACCCGAGACCCTAGTCAGCATCTACCGCGACCGGAACGAGGGACTGTTCGAGTGGATGAACTACCCGGACTACCTGGAGCTCAAAGAGCAGACGTCTGGAGTGCTGACCGAGTTGGAGGGCTACCAGTACGTCTTCGCGCAGCGGGACGTGGGAGAGGGAGTGGACGTGCTGGTCGGAGAGCTCGTGACCGGCGGCTACTTCGGCATGCTGGGCGTCGGCGCTCACATCGGGAGGCCGATATTGCCCGAGGATCACGTGGCCTCCGGGGCACACCCGGTCGTCGTGCTCGGGTACGAGTACTGGCGACGAGCGTTCGGATCCGATCCTGCGGTGCTGGGGACATCGTTCCATCTCTCCGGGAGAGATTACACGATCATCGGGGTGGCCTCGCAAGACTTCGCCGGGTCCGTGCGCGGAGTCCGACCCGCCTTCTTCGCGCCGATCATGATGTTGGGGCAGCTGATGCCCCTGGAAGTGGATCCCATATCGTCCCGGGGTTCGAACTCGTTCAATCCCGTGGGACGCCTGGCACCCGGGGCCGTGCTACCAGAACTGCAGGGCGCCCTCGCATCGGTTTCCGAGTACCTCCAGCAGTCTTTCCCCGGTGTGTGGCCAGAGGGGGACAGGCTCGTGGCCGTGCCCACGCTGGAGGTGGTGTTCAACCCCGGCGTAGACCGTATTGTGCGCTCGGTCAACTTCCTGGCCCTCGGCTCGGTCGCGCTCGTCCTGCTGATCGCCTGCGCAAACGTCGCCAGTCTGTTGTTGGGCAAGGCCGTGGACCGGCGCAAGGAGGTTGCCCTCCGACTGTCGATGGGCGCGGCTCGCGGGCGCCTGGTACGACAGCTTCTAACGGAGAGCGTGCTGCTGGGTCTGCTCGGTGGCGTTTGCGGGCTGCTGCTCACGCCTTGGATCCTGCGCATGGCGGAGTCCCTCACGCAGACGTTCTTGGTGCCCGTAGGCCTGGACCTCGGCATCGACTGGACGGTGCTGGGATTCACTGCCCTCGTCTCGCTGGCGACCGGCGCCGCCGTGGGACTCGTTCCGGCGCTGCAGGCCACGCGAACCGACGTTGCCCCGATCCTGAAGAGTGACAGCGCGGGGGCCGGTCGGCCCAAGACCGTCGCGCTCAGCCGGATGCTGGTGGCAGGACAGATGGCGGTCTGCGCCATGCTGCTGGTGTTCGCGGGGCTGTTCATCCGGAGCTTCGACGCGACAAGAGTGGTGGACCCAGGCTTCGGGTACGAGCCGACGGCGCTCCTGTCGTTCATGGCGCCGGCTGGGCGATACTCGAACCAGGAGGGACTGGAACTGATGACGTCCTTCTTGGACCAGGCGCGAACGGTGCCCGGCGTCACGCAAGCGGGGGCCATCTCGAACCCACACCTCAACACGCTGAACCGGATGATCATCGACGTGACGGTGGAAGGCGTTCCTCCGCCGCCAGGACGGTCCGCTCACAGCGTGGACTTCACATCGGTGGACTCGAGCTTCTTTGCGGCGGCCGGAATCCCGCTGCTGGAAGGTCGGAACTTCGGCGCGCAGGACCGGGCCGACGGACTGCCGGTGGCCATCATTAACGAAGCCATGGCCCAGCAGTTCTGGCCGGGAGAAAGCCCTCTAGGTAGAACCATCCACCTGCACTCGCCCGGCTTCGATGATCCGATGGTGATCGGCGTAGCCCGGACCGCTAAGATCCGCAGCCTGGAGGAGCAGCCCCGCCCCTTCATCTACCTTCCGTTCGCGCAGGAGTTCAATTCCTGGATCACGGTGCTGGCCACTACCCGAGCGGATCCGCCTGCGACGGCGCGGGAGCTGCACCGGCTGCTTCGCACGACGTACCCCGAGGTCGTCGTTACCCGAAGCACGAGCCTGGCCGAGCACATCGGTATCATGCACGTCGCTCGACGCCTGTCCGCGATACTCTCCAGCGTCCTCGCCGGGCTGGGTCTCTTCCTCGCTGCCGTGGGACTCTGGGGGGTGGTGAGCTTCGCCGTGGCGCTGCGGACGCGGGAGATGGGAATCCGCATCGCCCTGGGATCCAATCCGGGCGGAGTCGTCGCGCTAATGGTGCGCGGCGGAATGCGTCTGGTGTTGATTGGAGGCGCCATTGGGCTGGCCGGCGCGCTACTGATCTCCAGAGGCCTGTCCCGTTTCCTGTTCGGCGTCTCCGCGCTCGACCCGCTCACCTTTTCCGCCGGGATCGTCGTCCTTCTCATCGCTGGGGCGCTGGCCGCGTATGTCCCGGCGCGACGAGCGAGTCACGCGGATCCGGTCAGGGCCCTGCGCGCGGAGTGACTCGATCACTGCAAAGCACGGAGTATGTAGTCGTCCACCATGCCTAGCAGGGCATCGTAAGTCGGATCCTCAAAATCGCCGGCCGTGATGACCACTACCATGTCGTGGTCGGGAATCACAATGGTGAACTGACCGCCCCACCCAGCGGCCGTGTAGAAATCCGTGTTCGCTGTGGAGAACGTCCCCAGCCACCATTGGAGGCCGTACCCTCGCAGGTATCCCGGCACCGGGCTCTCGGAGACGGGAACATCTATTACCCTGGCGGTAGACGCCGTTACCCAGTCCTCCGACACGACACGATTGCCGTTCCAGACTCCTCTGTCCAGGAAGGTCTGGCCGATCTTCGCCATGTCCCTGGGGCGGAGATAAAGCGTGGAAGAAGCCACGGCCATCTCGGAGGCGTTAGGGAACGCATACCACTCGTAGGAGTTGATCCCAAGCGGGGCAAAGAGGTGCTGTTCCGCGAAGGCCCAAAGCGTCACGCCGCTACTCCTGCTCACGACCTCGCCGAGCAGGTTCGTAGTGCCGCTGTTGTAGATGAACCGGGCGTCGGCCGCTGCAACAGTTGACGTGCCCATCACATACGCGATCGGGTCCTCGCTATTGACCATCGCTACGAGGTCGTTTCTCGGGTCGTCATAAGGGTAGCCCTCGTTCCACGGCAGCCCCGATGCCATCGCCAGCATGTGTCGCAGCGTGATCTGGTTTTTGACCGGGTCGCCGTGGTGCGAGTAGTCAGGGAAGAACGAGAACATTGTCTCGTCCGTTCCCCCGACCAGACCCTCGTCAATCGCGATCCCGAGCAGTACTGAGGTTACGCTCTTGGAGTCAGATGCCAGACAGTGAAGGGTGGTCCGGTCGAAATCTCTATAGGCAAAGGCAATTCCCTCGCTCAGGTTGCTGAGATCGAGATCTTCACCGGGGAAGTATTCCTCGAATACGAGCTTCCCGTCTTTTGCGACCAAGATGCCATGTACATGATCGTCATTCCGAACGAACAGCCCGGTCATTAACTCGATGAACGGCTCGGTATCCAGCCCCACGTCCGACAACGCCGCGGTCTCCCACCCGTCGCTCGTCTGCTGGGGGACTTGATAGGAGTATTCGACGCCGCTCTCGACCACGTCATCGCATGACGTGGCGATGGCAAGAAAGATGATAGCGGTTAGCAACACGGCGGATCTCCTCAAACACTCAAAGAGCACTCGCTTTTCCATCTCCGTACTCTCTTTCCAGGCAGATCGTCGGGTCGAGGCCAATCATGGTTATCACTCACTACGATGCCTTTCCCTCGGTTGATTCGAATCGGGAGTTGTTGGAAGAGGGTTTGCTGGCGGGCCGGTGGTGACCAGAACGGTTCGTTTTATCTCTCTTTTCCCGACAAATCCACTCCAAGGTGGTCCGCCAGGATCAAGGGAGAATCAAGCCACAAGCCCCCGGCAGCCGAAGTGACCAAACCGACACCTTCTCCTTGGTAAATCCGTAGGGTGATACGAGCCGACCTCGTCCCGTGAGGCATACCATGACACGATCGCTTCCCACAATGCTGCTGCTGCTCGCCGCAACAGCAGGGCTCACTTGCAGCTCCAGCACCGCGCCCTCCGGTCTCTATTACACGTATCGCGTGCCGCAGCAGGTCGACGACGGCTGGGAGACGTCGTCCTTGGCCAGCGTCGGCATGGACGCGGGCCCCCTGATCGCCTTGATGGACACGCTTTTGGGCGCGGAACAGCACAGAATCCACAGCGTCCTGGTTGTGAAGGGTGGGAAACTGGTGTTCGAGGAGTACTTCGCCGGCTACAAGTTCAGTCTGGCGCAGCAGGATGAGTACATCTCGTTCGGCCGAGACACGCTTCACAACCTGGCATCCGTGACCAAGAGCTTCACGTCGGCGCTCGTTGGCATCGCGATCGACCGAGGTTCTATAGAGAGCTTGAACGAACGAGCGTTCACATACTTCCCGGAGCACGCCGACCTGAGCGTCGGTGGGAAGAGCGAGATCCGGCTCGAGCACCTGATCACCATGACTTCCGGGTTGGAGTGGGACGAGACCACACATTGGTACCCGGACCCTCGCAACGACATCGTTCAGCTCTTCCTCGTCGACGACCCGATACGATACGTCCTCGAGAAACCGCTCGTGGCCGAACCGGGCACGCAGTTCCACTACAGCGGTGGCTGCACGAACGTGCTCGGCGAGGTCGTAAGCAGGGCAACACACACTTCGCTCGACACATACTCCGAGCAGTTCCTATTCAACCCACTCGGCGTGACCGATTTCGAATGGCAGTACCTGCCCGGCGGCGTGGCCTTCGCCTCCGGGGACCTGCGCCTGCGGCCTCGAGACATGGCCAAGTTCGGCTACGTGTACCTGAGCCGTGGCACCTGGAATGGTACACGAGTCCTCTCAGAGAACTGGATCGATGTCTCGACCAGGAGACATATACCGCTGAGCCGGGGCTGGACGGATGGGTATGGCTACGGATGGTGGACGAAGACCTATGAGGTTGACGGGAGCCCGGTCGAGACGTTCTTCGCTTCGGGATGGGGCGGTCAGCAGATCTCAATCGTGCCGGAGTTGGACATGGTCGTCGTGTTCACCGGCGGCGGCTACTACGAGGACGCGCTGCTGTCACCGGACGAGATGATGGGAGAGTACGTGCTCCCAGCCGCTCAGTGAGCGCTGCCCGCTTCAGAGAACTTCCTTCAAGCCGTACCGCGGCCGCCGGCCCGGCGCCGCGCGACATGAAGCGAGAGGGTCCACGGCCGGCCCATACTCACAGGTCACTACCACTGTGGCTGACCACTAGTTCACTTCGAAGACGATCTTCTGCAACACCCAGACGGAGACCTTGCGATCCATGTTCAGCGCCGGCGTGTAGCGGAACAGCCTGGCCGCTTCCAGCGCGGCCTGATCGAGAGCCTCGTTGCCGGAGCTAGCCGCCGTCTCCACCTCGAGCACGCGACCGAGCGTGTCGATGTGAGCCAGAACGCTGACGCTACCGCCGATCCCCGCCGCTTTGAGCAGCGGTGGATACTCCCGTTCCACGATGCGAAGAGCCTCGCTGGGATTCTTCAGCTCAGGGCTGACCGTGTACCGGACGAAGACCTTGCCTTCCACGGCCCGCACTACCGGCGGCGGGGCCAGGTTTTTCACAGGGTTGTCGACGAATGTAGTCTTATGGATCGTCACATCTTCATCGAGATCCACTTCGGCCGGTACGGGGACCTGCGGACGGCGAATCACGTCCGGCGGTGGTGGAATATCGATGTCCGGTGGAGGCACCAACTTGATGGGACCTGGAACGTCGGGACCCAAGTCTGCCGCCGTCAGCTTGGGGAAGTACTCGAGCAGCGCGAAATGTAAGACCGCCGCCAGCATGACGCCCCCCCAAAACCACCCGCCGAACGATCGTTTGAAGCGGTCGTTCGCCGTCTCACGCGTTCTGTCTATTATGCTGGCTATCATAGGGATCACCACCTTCCGGGCTTATGGCGCGGCGTCGATCGCCGCGCGTCGACTCCGTTCTCCATATGGTAAGACGTCCAGCCCGTCCCCTATTACACAAGATGCGGTAACCGTATCAGGTACACCAGCTTTTCTTTCTCTCAGTCGATGGCTCTTGGAGCGGCTTAGACCCACCCGAAGCGCACATCCTGTCCTGTCAAGACAGGACCCCTAGTCGGCAACCGACGCGGCCAGGATGCAGCGCTGCCTTTGCTCCCGCTTGGCTGCAGGCCCATCTTCAATAGTTACACGGTGCTGACCGCCTGTTACCCGTGGACACTAACGCTGCAGCGAAGCGCGGCTGGGCCGCATATCCGTAAGCCCAGAGGTACGGAACCGAACCCGAAGGGAGGCCGTCGTGGAAGCCCACACCGGTTACCGATCAGATCAGATAGAGAAACTGGCTTTGCCGATCTTCGAGAGTAAAGGTTGGATACGACTTCTCGGAGTCCTGGCAATCATCTACGGAGTGCTGATGGCTCTATCCATCGTGGGCATCATCATCGCGTGGCTGCCCATCTGGATGGGTGTCCTGTTGTACCAGGCCAGTTCGTCGGTCGAGCGAGCATTCAGGCATGGGGACGAAGATGCCATGCTCTTTTGCCTATACAGGTTGAAGACGTTCTTCACGATCCAGGGAGTCCTGGCGCTGATCGGGCTCATCATAGCCGGTATCATGATTGCCCTCACTTTCTTGGCACCTTCGATCTTTATGCAAGGGCTCTAGCGAGGGCACCCAAGCCGTCTCGAACCGTGTGACAGCAGGGTGACGGCGAGAATACGCTCGTTCCTCATAGTGCGACCGAGCCAGCGGATGTTCCGCTGGCCAGGATGTGCAAGGAGGAACGATCATGAGGTACACACGAGCTTTAAACGCGAGCGTCATCGCCGTAGCCTTCTTAGCGGCCTGCGGGGACAACGACCCGACCGGCCCTGAGCCGAACGGGCAAGAATTCGACTGGAGCGGCGCCGTCGCGCCAGGCGACAAGATCGAGATCAAGAACATGAGCGGGGACGTGCGGGCGTCGTTCACCTCCGGTAGCGAGGTCGTTGTCCACGCGATCAAGACCGGCGATGATAGCGACCCAGCCTCCGTGACCATCGAGGTCGTCCAGCATGCCGAAGGCGTCACGATATGCGCGGTCTATCCAGACGTCCCGGGGCGGGCACCCAACGAATGCCGGCCGGGTCTACAAGGTAACATGAGCACTCGCGACAACGACGTGAGAGTGGACTTCACGCTGAGGGTACCGGCCGGTGTGGAGTTCGTCGGTCGCGTCATGAGCGGCGATGTGTTAGCCGAAGGCCTTCAGAGCGATGCGTTCGCCAGTACCATCTACGGGGACGTCAGCCTGACAACGACGGGCATCGCCCAGGCCTCTTCGACGTCCGGATCGGTGAGCGCCGTGATCGGCCGGGCCGATCCCGGTCGTGATCTAGCGTTCCGGACGATTAACGGCGACGTGACCGTGCGTATCCCGTCCAACACCAACGCCGAGGTGCTGGCCTCATCGAGCGCCGGTAGGATCGATTCGGACTTCCCGCTGGAGGGTACCTCGCACCACAGGTTCGGCACTCTGGGCAGCGGTGGCCCGAATCTGTGGCTGTCCACCATGAATGGAAGAATCGACCTGCAACAGGGACCTGCCGCCCAACCCTGAGCGCCGCACTCTGCCGTGCTAGGCGCCGACGCGAAAGCTCTGGCGCCTAGCCTTCGGCGTTATGACTCCTTGCCAGCCAGCTGCTCGATACGCTCGAGGGATTCGCGCATCGTCTGCGTCACCTCCTCGAACTCCGGCCCGCCGCCTATGCCGATGGCCGTGCGGTTGAGCTCGCGAACGAGGCCGATGAACCGGTCGACTTCGCTTCGCAGCGCCGGGTACCTACGCTCGCTGGTGAGGAACGGGTTCGATCCATAGAGATACCCCGCCATCACGAGCACCGTACCGATCACGGCCCTCACATAGATGCCCGTGCCCGTCTCGGCAACGGCGAGGCTGCTGAGGATGACGATTAATCCGATGATGACGGACGCAAGCGGCACGTAGCGATTGAAGCCGCGGCGCCATGTCGTGTTGGCTTTGGCTGCCATGAGCCTATCCCAGTGATTTGTGTGACCCGCCTGCATCTCCGGCTTGGCTGAAAGCGCGCCCAAAGGCGTCCGTTCAGCAGGTAGCCAATATAGCGGTACGCGTTCCACGCTTCTAGCGGATGTTCCCGGAGCAAGAATCGTTTGCAGAAATGTGATCTGACGTTGCTCTGTTCAGGGTTACACTGTTTATTTATGTACGACTCCCAATTTCAATCGCGGCAAGTCATCCGCTACTGGAGGTGCGCTATGCAGTACAAACCCCTCGTGCATGCATTTCTTGGACTGGGTCTGGCTGTTGGCCTGGTCGCCTGCGCCCAGGAAGCCGCAGAGGAGGCGGCAACCCAGGAGGCCGCGACCGCGACGTACGAGTCGGCCGACCCGCTCGCCGAAGTACGTGGCTCATACGAGGAGCACTACAACTCGGGGAATGTGATGGCGGTTGCCGGGCTGTACACGGCAGACGGCGTCTACATGCCCGCCAGCGGCAGCTACTCCGTGGGCGGCGATGCCATCACCGGCGTGCTGGAAAGCTCACTGGCCGGGTCTCCGACGGTCAAGATCACGGCGACGGAAACGAATATGTACGGCGATGTCGCGTTCGAGCGCGGCAATTACTCCGTGGAGATGACGCCGGAGGGCGCCGAGCCTATCGGTTTCTCGGGCCACTACATAACCTTCAGCAAGAAGCAGGCGGACGGTTCGTGGAAGCTGCACTGGGTGCTCAGCAACTACGATACGGAGCCATCGGCCGAGATCGCCGCCTCTATGACCCAGGGCCTGGCAGCCGTTGAGGCCGGCGGCGATGCGGCCCTCGACGCGCTGCGCGAGGAGTGGCAGAGCGTTTACAACCAGGCCGATGGAGCCGGGACGGCGGCCATGCATACCGAGAACGGGGCGGCCATGTTCTCCGGCATACCCGCGATGGAAGGACGGGCTGCCTTTGCTGCCTTCCTCGAAGAGGCGTTCATGGCGTCGCCGCAGACCGAGATCACGCAGGTCGACACCGAGATCATCGGCGATTGGGCAGTGGCGCGCGGCACGTACGCGCAGCAGCTGACTCCGCCCGAAGGTGAGCCGATGTCGCAGTCGGGCTACTGGATAACCGTGAGCCATAAGGGCGAGGACGGCGCCTGGAAGCTCCACTGGCTCATAAGCAACGCCGTGGCGCCGATGATGTAGAGCGTCCAAGCCTGAGCGCCGTACGCCGCTGGTCTAGGCGCCAACGCGCGAGCGCTGGCGCCTAGCCTTTTGGCGCTATGAACTCCTGAAACGGCGGATAGTCGCGTAGCGGCTCGAGGTCCATGTCTCGGTGCAAAAAGACCGCAAACGCGCGGCCGCGAGCGTAGGCGTCACGCAGTAGCTCCATGGCCCACTCACGCTCGCCAAGCAGCGATGCGATGCAAGCCTGCCAGTAGACGTCACGTCCAAAGTCGCCGCGGGCGGCTGTGCCCGGCAGACTTTCGCTGATCCTGCGCGCCGCTTCGCTGTCACCCCGCCTCGCCGCCAGAACACCGAGGAAGCCCTGAAGGTTGACGTCCGCCGGTGCCTCCGACGCCAACTCCTCAAACAACTGCCGCGCCTCCTCCCAACTCTCTCTCAAATAGTAAGCGTGGGCGAGGCTGTACCGGTACCACCCGGTCGTCGTCTCTTCTGCCGGCCGCGATCGATACCACTCGACCGCACGCTCCGCGGCGTCGAGCGAGGCCTCTCCGAAGCCGTGCGCGCGGAGTTCAGCCGCAGCACCGATCATGACGTCTCCCGGCGAGAAGCCGTCGTCTGGTGCCAGCCGCACGCTCGCGTCCAGCCTTGCCCTGACCTGGTCGGTGTCGCCCAGCGCAGCCAACGCCCGCACCTCGCCTTCGAGCATCCTCAAACGCCCGGGGTAGGCTTCTCGCCCGCGCTGCGCTTCGGCCAGCTCACTCTCGAAATTGCCGAGCATGTGGTAAGCCTCGACAAGCGTGAGCCAATGGTAATACGCATCGGATATGAAAGAGGAGCCGGCCAACGCGTCGACGGCTTCCCCGGGATGATTCGCACGTAGCGCCTCGACCCCGACGTCTATTCCACCTCTGGCCCGTGCGGCCTGGAGTGCGCCTATCCGATCACCACGCATCGACGCAAGCTGCCAGTCAAGCGTCGCGCGTTGATAAGCGCTCATTCTCGACCGATACGGCACTAGGAGCTGCGCGTTGGAATCGGCAGCTTGCCACTCGCCCCGGCTGGCATGCGCGAACACGATGTGGAAGCGGGCATCGAGAAAGCTCGAATCCAGTGCAACCGCTCGATAGAAGAACCTGAGCGCGTCGGGCAATTCAAGCTGCGAGCGGTTGAAGGCCCTGTAGCCCTGGAGGTAAGCCCGGTACGCCTCCAACGAAGGAGGTCGCCCTCCCGCTGGTGGCAGACTGATGCGCGAATCGAAGATCGTCGCGACCGTCCCCACAACCCGCTGGCGCAGCGTATCGACGACAGCACCCGGCGCAGAAAGCGGGCCCGCGACCGGGTCCACTGCGGTCACCAACCGCCCGCTCTGCGCATCGACCACCTGCGCCTGGAATTGGATCGAGTCGCCGCTGAGATAATAGGCACCAGCCACCACGGTGCGAGCCCGGGTCGCATCTGCCAGCGCTCGAATGTCACCCGCGGACACGGCAGGACTGCCACGACCGGGACCGGACACGAGGCCGGTCGCGCTCGGCACGACATCAACTACCTCTATCTGGTCTAGACCCTGCGTAACCCAGTCCGCCGCCATTCGGCCTAGCGGGTCGAGATCCGCCCGACCCGTCTGATTCTCAAATATGGCCACGGCGACACGCCCATCGTCCAACCGGTCTGCACCGCCCCTGTCGCTAAACGCCCAGACGATGCCGAGGCCGATGACGAGAGTTGCGCCAACCACGATACCGAGACGGAAAGCCCTGGTTTCCAAAAGCGGCGAAGCCGCGCGGCCGGCGGCCATCTCGGATGGCGAAACCGGTTCAGTCGGAACGGGTAACGCGTGGGCTTGCCCAGCCGGCCCGACCCCCGGGCGACCTGCGACCTCACCGGCCTCCACGTTGCCATAAGACCGGACCGTCTCGACCAGCGCCTTTGTCTCCGCCGCCGGCTCCAGCTCCAACTCCTCGGCCATCCGGTTGGCGAACGCCTCGTACTCACGTACGGCACCCGAACGGTCTCCTAACCTGCCGAACAGCTCGATGACCTGCCGC
>JBDHAS010000108.1:0-13512 GCA_039588015.1 Gemmatimonadota bacterium
AGGCGACGCGCGACGCTCCTGCGGTAGTCGTGGAGCCGATAGCCCTCGACTCCTGCCGCTGCCTGCGCCTCCTTGAACGCACGCAGGGCGAACTTGTACCCGAGGTGTCGGCCGGTCGTGTATGGGCTGATGGGCAGCGCCTATTGCACCCGCTTCAGGTAGCCGTCGATCGACGGGTTGCAAGCCTTCGCCCGCTCGAGCTTCGAGCCGGCCTCCGCCTCGTCGATTGTGAGGGCGGCGATAATGAACCAGTCGGGGACGAGTCGCGGGTACTCGGACGAAGAGAGCACCCGGAAGCCCGGCAGGCAGCCGACGCGCCGGCCCTGCTCATTCGTGATATACCCCACCCGCTCCTGGTACTCCCGGGCTTCATCCAGCGTCGGGTACGAGCCGACGATCACCGCATAGGCCGCCAGCGCTCGCCCCGGCTCGGAGACTCGCCTGACATCGCGCCGGGCCGGGTCCCAGCCCAGCGTGACCAGGTACCACGTGTCGGTCTGGTCTGGCATATAGCCCTCGGCCTCGGTCAGCGAGACGATCTCGTCGGTCCCATCGCCATCCGTGTCGGTTACCCATGCCTTTGTCCAGTAGGGACCGCCGATCCCGTTATCCTGTTCCCAGACCATAACCAGGCTATCGTCCAGCGCGACGAACAGCATCTGGCGCTGCCGCACGTGGTCCCAGCCCCGGCGCTGGCTTAGCATGACGCCGTTGAGCTCCGGCGCCAGCCGGACCAGGCTCGGACAGATCTCTAGGTGGGCGCCCTCGACCCGCGTGACCCAGCACCCCTCGTGCCGTGTCGGGTCTAGGTCGGCAACGAAGGCTCGTGTCAGCTCCGCTGCGCTCAGCTCGCGTTCGCCACGCGCCAGGACGAGCCGAGCGGAACACGCCTCGTCATCGCATTGCCCGCCAGTGACCAGACGATATTCTAGCACGCCGCTCCCATCGACCGGGTACGTTTCGAGGGTACCCTGCCCGGACGCGGTTTGCGCCGCCAGCGGATATAGTAAGCAAGCCATCAGGCAGCCAAGGATGCGGGGCCTCATCATGTTGTCACTCCGTATTGAGCGGATCCGGTGTGATACGGCGGGCGGTGGGCGAGGAAGTGCTGGGCTATACAGTCGGCCGGACGGAAGGTTCCCGCCGGGCTCAACCGATCTTCGTACTTCTTATTTGATCCGCAGGTCGTGGGTTCGAGCCCCACCCCGGTCATTCACGCAACTTGATGGGGCGCCGGAGGATGGCGCCCTTGTCTGTTTCGGTCTATGTGAGGGTGTGTCAACTTTTGTGTAAAGATCTTCACGCCTCTCGGAGTTTCCTCCTCTGCAGAACCACTCGTTCCAGCGTCTCCGGGTCGGGCTTCTGATAGACTCCTAGAAGCGTTGCAGTCTCCTTCCAGCCGCCGGCGTAGGCGACGTCACTTAACTCGAATCCCTTCCGCTCCATCGCCCACTTACGCCTAAACTGGTGCCAGAGGCCGCCTTTCTGATGCTCGAGCCCCGCCATTGACTCAGCCTTCCGTAACCACTTGGCGGCGAGGCACGGAGACAGGCAGCGGGTCGGCTCGTTTGGCTCTGGGAATATCGGTGCATCGCCTACCCCCGGACTCTCCCGCCGCCAGCGCTCCAACGCTTCGCGGACTTCCGGTGTTACAGGTGCTATCCACTCACGGCCTATCTTGTCGCTGTCAGCACGCCAGCGTATCGCACCGTAGCTACCTCGGTCTGGGAGCCAGTCGCTCCAAAGAAGCTGCACGATTGCCCCTATCCGTCGGCCCGTACCCTCGGCCAAGATTAGCAGCTCACGGAGAGGTGAACTCACCCACGTGGCCTTCTTACCGTAGCCAACTCGGACCAGTACCTTGTCCGCCACCTTGAGAAGGCTCCTGAAGCGTTCTTCCGTCATGACCGGCTGCCTCGGATTGCCTTCCTTCGGAAGAGGCAGACCTCTCGCTGGATTGGCTTCCAGCAGAAACCGGTGCGTTCCTGGATCACGCCACTCTGTGGCCCACTTAAAGACGCTACGGATGAAAGGGTGGGTAAATCATCCGTTGCGGTAGCCACAATTCAGCCACAGCATCCCTGATAAGCGTTGCGTCGTCTCACCTTTCGAGGGTGCATGGGATAGGGTATCCGTTGCCTCGGCTGTCCCCCTCACGGGCTCGTTGCTGCGCACCTAGTCACGTCCCATCTTTGAGCACAACCGGGTGCCCGTATCCCACATACCTCAGGCCGCAGGTGGCAGCTATGACCCGTCTAAAGCGGCTGATCGATGAGCTGAAGCGCCGCCGTGTTTTCCGCGTGGCGGTGATCTATGCTGTTGTGGCCTTCGTCGTCTGGCAGGTGGCGGAGATTGCCGTCCCCGGCCTGCGGCTTCCGGATATGGTGCTCACTACCGTCATTGTCCTGACCATCCTGGGCTTCCCGATCGCCCTTGTGCTGGCTTGGGCGTACGACATCACACCAGCCGGCACCGTGCGCACGGAGAGGACCGCAGCCAGGGCCGAACCCTCGGGTCTCCCCAAAACACCCAGTCCAATCGACCAGACGGAGAAGCGAAGGTCTATCGCTGTCCTGCCTTTCTCCGACATGAGTGCTGATAAAGATCAGGAGTACTTCTGTGACGGTGTGACCGAGGAGATCATTGACACACTCTCTCGCCTCCAAGACTTACAGGTGGTA
The DNA here is from genome assembly GCA_039588015.1 of Gemmatimonadota bacterium. Taxonomy (GTDB): domain Bacteria; phylum Gemmatimonadota; class Gemmatimonadetes; order Palauibacterales; family KS3-K002; genus JASFMO01. The sequence goes on from JBDHAS010000108.1 coordinate 2,682, forward strand.
GCACGAACTTCGACCTTTGCGTTCAAGGGCCATGATCAGGACGTACGGTCTATAGGCGAGCAGCTTGGAGTCGCTGCAATTCTCGAAGGGAGCGTCAGAAAAGCAGGGAACCAGTTGCGGATCACCGCGCAGGTCGTCAGCGTGGCCGACGGCTACCACCTGTGGTCCGAGCGATACGATCGCGAACTCCAGGACGTTTTTGAAGTCCAAGAGGACATCGCACGCAGCATTGCCAACCGCCTCAAGCTTGAGTTCTCGGGCGAAGAGGGTTTGCCCCACCAAAAACGGCATAGTGCTGACCTGGAAGCCTACAACCTCTACTTGAAGGGACGGTATGCATGGAACGAGCGTGAGGAAGGTCTGGTGAAGGCTAAAGAATACTTCGAGCAAGCGATCGTAAAAGACCGTGGCTATTCGCTGGCCTACGCAGGTCTGGCAGACTGTTACAATCTCATTGGCTGGTACGGCTTGGCCTCTCCCGCAGAGAGCTACCCCGAGGCTAGGAGGTTAGCGACCACAGCTATCGAGATCGACGAGACACTCGCTGAAGGGCACACGTCTCTGGCTTTTGCCAAGATGATTCATGAATGGAACTGGAAGGAAGCGGAGCACCACTTTCTCCGTGCAATGGAGTTGAATCCTCGTTATCCAACGAATCGCCACTGGTATTCAGAGTATCTCATGGCGGTAGGACGGGTCCACGAAGCTGTTGCAGAGGCCAGGCAGGCTCAGGCGCTGGATCCCCTGGGCCTTATCATCAATACTGTCATCGCAATGGCATTATATATGGCTCGCCAGTACAACGAGGCAATCGACGAACTCACTAAGATCCTTGAGATGGATTCAGATTTTGTCCCGGCACATATCTGGCTGGGATTATCGTATGTGGAGGTCGGGAATGGTGAGGGGGCAGTTGAACTCCTTGAGAGAACCCGAGCGCTTGCCTTGGACCGCCCTTCGGTCGCAGCTGTCCTGGGTTTTGCGAAGGCAGCGTCCGGCAAAGTACAGCAAGCCAGGCACGTATTGAACGAACTCGGCGAGCAGTCCCAACAGAGATACGTTTCGCCTTTCGATCTGGCCCGAATACACATTGGGCTCGGCGAAACTGATCGCGCGCTTGAGCTGCTTGCATCGGCAGAGAGGGAACATTCCGCTCTGCTCACCTGGGCGAAGGTTGACCCTACACTTGATCCGCTCCGCAGCGAAGCTGCTTTTCAAGGACTGCTTCAGCGGATGCACTTCCCTGAGTGAGCGCGTTCTGAGATAGACCACCCGCGCTTCCAGGCGCCGCTGGAGCAGTACGAGTAGCAGAACCAGCCGCTCGGACTGTGGCTGAATTGTGGCCAAACCACTGCCTAAACATGTCTGCCAATGCGATTCGGTGTGCCGGGGCAGGTCGCAAAACCCGCACTGCTATTTGCATTAGTGGACATTGGTGGACGTTGGTCCACTGGGGGTCATCCACTTTTAATCCGCAGGTCGTGGGTGGAGTCTCACACCGCTCGCACGGCTCGCGGTGTTCGGTATGAAGGCGCCATTTCCGGCGCCTTCAACGCGAGCCCCACCCCGGTCATTTCTCATCCTCAAGACCATACGGGGAACCTGGGACTTCCTCCCCGCTTCCACGGATGTCGCGGTGACGATCTCGGTGACGAAACCAGTCGTCGCCTCGGCACCATGAGCCTCAATGGGACCGTGTTTCGCTTGATTGCCCTTAGATCTTGAGAGCCGCAGGGCTTACGCTCGTTGCTCCCCACTTGTAGGCACCCCATTTTGTAGGAGCCCAAACCAGACCCTCTCAGGCGATTGGCCCTTGGTCTGCCCAATCCCACTGACAGTGTCTGCTACTCGGGGCCCGTTCTTACGGGGGAAGCCCTCTTATGAGCGACGACGTGGCGGACCGCCTGACGGCCGCCCTAGCGTACCGCTACACGATCGACCGCGAGCTCGGCGCCGGCGGTATGGCCACCGTCTACCTCGCGCACGATGTCAAGCACGACCGCAAGGTCGCCGTCAAGGTGCTGCACCCCGAACTGGCCGCCGTGCTCGGCTCCGAGCGGTTCGTGCAGGAGATCAAGACCACCGCGAACCTGCAGCACCCGCACATCCTCCCGCTGTTCGACTCGGGCGAGGCCGATGGCTTCCTCTACTACGTCATGCCCTACATCGAAGGCGAGGCCCTGCGCGACAAGCTGAACCGCGAGAGGCAGCTGGGGGTCGAGGAGGCGGTGCGGACCGCCACGGAGGTGGCCGACGCGCTTGACTACGCCCATCGCCAGGACGTGATCCACCGGGACATCAAGCCGGAGAACATCCTGCTGCACGACGGCCGGCCGGTGGTGGCGGACTTCGGGATCGCGCTGGCGGTGAGCGCGGCGGCGGGTGGGCGGATGACGGAGACGGGGCTGTCGCTCGGCACGCCGCACTACATGAGTCCCGAGCAGGCGACGGCTGAGAAGGATCTCAGCAACCGGTCCGACATCTACTCGCTGGGCTGCGTGTTGTACGAGATGTTGACGGGCGATCCGCCGCACGTTGGGAGCACGGCGCAGCAGATCATCATGAAGATCGTGACCGAGGAAGTGGCGCCGGTCACGAGCGTTCGCAAGTCGGTGCCGCCGAATGTGGCGGCGGCAATCGCGCAGTCTTTGGAAAAGCTCCCTGCGGATCGATTTGAGCGTGCCGCCAAGTTTGCCGAGGCGCTGCAGAACGTGCATTTCACACGTCCTGCCACCACACAGGCTGCGGAGCGCCGGCGGCCGTACACCGCGATCGCCGCGACAGCCGTCATCACATCCGCCGTGACCGCGGTGGCGATGCTCGCGGTCCTTGGCACCCGAGATGACTCGACGATCCAGCGATCAACGGCAATCGAACGCCCAATCACATTCTCTGGTCGGGCGGCCAATGTAAGCATCGCTCCCGATGGTCTGACGCTGGCATACGAAACGCCGGCGGGCCTTGTCACGCGGGATGTCCGCGGTGGGATAGGCAACGTCGTGTCGAGCGATTGGCAAGGCGGTGTGGGAGGACATCCACGGTGGAATGCGGACGGATCGCAGATCTTGTTTGGACGGATGCTGGGCGATCCGGAGTGGGCGATCTGGGCGATGCCCCGTCTCGGCGGCACCCCTTCCCCGGTGTTGATCACGAAGTTCGAGAGTGGGCAGCCATTGGGAGATTTCGTCCCGTTTCCCGATGGTGAGCGCATTCTCGTCATCCGGGTACTCGAGCCCGCGACTGCGAAACCCTGGCTGCGCATCTACACGCCACCGTCGGACTCGTCGGTAGGAGTCGAGGTCGATACCGGCGCCATACGCGTGTGGGACGCCACGGTATCGCCCGACAACCAATGGATCGCGTACGTCGCGGAGCGGATCGACGGCAGTGCGTTCATCGGCACCGTGTCGGTTGGCGGTGACAGGCGCAATGTCGCTGTGGAGGGTGGCCAGGATCTAACGAAGTGGGAAGAGATCTCGTCGCACCCCAACTGGCCGCTGTTCCGCACGGTCAACTGGGCCGCGGGGAATCGCCTCTATTATCGCCGGCACGGCGGCCGCGGGATGGACATCTACGTGGTCGAAGTCGACCTGCGTACCGGCGGGGCCGCGAGTCTGCCCCGGGCGGTGGTGCAAGGACTGCGTCGGGGCACGGGCTTCGACGTCTCTCGGGATGCCTCGCGTCTTGCCTATGTCGGCGGTGTCACCCGCGCCCATGTCCACATGATGCGGCTCGAAGCGCAAGGAACGGGATTCCGAGTCCGAGATGCCACGCTGACGCGAGGCACGGGCTGGAACGTCGTCCCGAGAATATCCCCCGACGGCCGACGCGTCGCGTTCGTCGCACGCACCTTCGATGGCGCCGATATTCTCGTGACAGGTCACGATGACCTCAGTTTTCGGCGATTGAGCCCCCTGTCACAGTGGCGTGCCGTGAGGGATATGGAGTGGTCCTCCGACGGGGAGCAGCTCCTCGCTCACGTTGAGACCGCTGGCGGCACTCATCGCTTGCTCATCATCGATGTCGCTGACGGTCGTGTCACCGATCTAGGCGAGATCCCACCGCTACCGGTACAGATGGCATGGTCACCAGATGGGCGCTTCGCGCTGTACGGAAACCAGGATGCCAGTCAATACCTGGCGAGAGATCTGACGACCGGAACGACGACGGCGCATTTTGCCTCAGTGGGTGATGAGCTGATCCACGCCAGGTTCTCGCCCGACAGCCGCTATGTTCTCGCGCAGGACTTGGCCCTGAGCGAGCTGTGGATTTCCCCTATCGAGGGAGGTGAACCGCTCTCCATCGGCCGCATCCACGATGGGCTTGGTTCGCCGACCGCACCGCGAGTGATACACTGGTCGCCCGACGGCCGGATCTGGATCTTGGATCCAGGATCGCGCACGCTCGCCACGATGCCGTGGACGGGCGGTGAGCTGCAAGAGGTCGCCGAGCTTCCGGAATTGTGCGCGCACGAAGGGATGATGTCGATGACGATGGATGCGCGTGTGCTCCTCTGTTCGGTCGTCGAGCGGGAAGCGGATGTCTGGGTCATCGATGATTTCGACCCCGCGGTGACCGGGGACGATCGCTCGAACGACGGTGGGTAAGGGTCGCTCGCACACGGCTTTGCCGATACTATCTCTGCTTCGGGATGACTGAACCACGCGAACGCCTGACCACTGTTCTCGCAGACCGGTATGGCATTAAGCGCGAGCTCGGTAGCGGTGGCATGGCGACGGTATACGAGGCGGAGGACCTGAAGCATCAGCGCAAGGTGGCGCTCAAGGTGCTGAAGCCGGAACTGGCGGCGGTCGTCGGCACCGACCGCTTCCTCCGCGAGATCGGCGTCGCCGCGCGACTCAACCACCCGCACATCTTGCCGCTGCTCGATTCCGGCGAGGCCGAGGGGACGCTCTACTACACGATGCCACCAGTCGCGGGCCCGTCACTTGCCGACCGCATCAAATCAGAAGGACAGCTGGGCATCGACGAGATCCGCGCGCTCGTCACCGACGTGGCGTCGGCGCTGGATTACGCGCACGCGCAAGGGATCGTGCACCGCGACATCAAGCCCGAGAACGTCCTGTTGCATCACGGCAAGCCGATGATCGCTGATTTCGGGATCGCGCTCGCGGTCAGTCAGGTGGGTGGCGAGCGATTGACCGAGACCGGGCTCTCGATCGGCACGCCGCAGTACATGAGTCCGGAACAGGTGAGCGGCGACCGCACGCTCGACGCGCGCAGCGACGTCTACGCCCTTGGGTGTGTGGTGTACGAGATGTTGGTGGGCGACCCGCCGTTCAGCGGTCGCACCGCGCTGGCGGTGATGGCGCGGCAGGTGACCGATCCCGTGCCCCCGATTCAAACGGTACGACGCGACGTGCCGGCGTCGGTTGAAGAGGCCGTGACCACGGCGCTGGCCAAGGTGCCGGGCGATCGCTTCTCGTCCGTCGGCGAGTTCGCCGCTGCGCTGGCCGCAAGCGACGTGGCCGGGCCTGTGCCGCGAGCCGACTTGCCCGTCGCGACCGCCGCTGAGCGGCCGACGATCGCCGTTCTGCCGTTCGCGAACGTGGGTCAGGATCCGGAGAACGAGTACTTCGCGGAAGGCGTCTGGGAGGACGTGCTCGCGAACCTGTCGCGTGTGGATGGCCTGCGCGCGATCTCGCGCACCTCGTGCCTGCAGTTCAAGGACACGGCCAAGAGCATGCGGCAGGTAGCTGAGGAACTGGGCGCCGGCATGATTCTCGAGGGCAGCGTGCGCCGCGCGGCGGACCGCGTACGGGTGGTCGTGCAGTTGGTCGACGCGAAGGCCGACGAGCAGCGCTGGGCCGAGACCTACGACCGTGAACTCACTGACCTGTTCGCGATTCAGAGCGAAGTAGCGCTCAGTGTGGCGACCGCGTTGCGCGCGGCGTTGACCCCCGGTGAGCGCGAGCGGCTGGAGCAACGCCCGACCGAGGACCTCGCGGCCTACGATCTCTACCTGCTCGGCCGGCACCACCTGAACAAGCGCACGGACGAGGACATCCGGCAGGCCATCGGGCACTTCGAGAGCGCGCTCGCCCTCGACCCGCGCTTCGTCAGCGCGCACGCGGGATTGGCCGAAGCGTACCTGTTCGTTGGGATGGGTTACGCCGCGATGCCTCCGAAGGAAGCGCTTCCCAGGGCGAGGGAGGCGGCGGCTCGTGCCATCGAGCTGGACCCGTCGTCTGCGGAGGCGCATGCGACGCGCGGGTTCGTGAGGCTCATCTGCGATTGGGACGCGGCCGGAGCGCTCGCCGAGCTACGGGAGGCGGTCGAGCTGAACCCGGACCGCCCGGAGCCTCATCAATGGCTCGCGTGGTGTCAGGTCGCGCACGGGGAGATCGCAGCCGGTCTCGAGTCGTGGCAGCGTGCGCTGAAGGTCGATCCGCTGTCGGCCGTGGTTATCAATGAGAACGGCTGGCCGTACAGCTATGCCCGGCTCGACGAGCAAGCGCTCGACTGGTACCGCCGGGCGATCGAGATCGATCCGGCGCTCGGGTTGGCCCACTACAACGCGGGCTGGGCGCTCCACCGGCTCGGCCGACTCGACGAGGCCATTTCGGCCTACGAGCGGGGCGTGGAGCTGTCCGGCGGCGCGCCGTTCATGCGGGCGTTCTTGGCAACGGCCTTCGCCGACGCCGGTCGCCCCGAGGACGCGCGCCGGATTCTCGACGACCTCCTGGCGCGAGCGACGCATGCCCACGGCATGGGCCTCTCGATCGCGATGGCGGCGGAATCGTTGGGCGAGCAGGACCTGGCGCTGGATTGGCTGGACCGGGCGCTCGAGGAACGAGAGCCCTTCCTCTTCGCCCTCGGCCTCGACGACGCCTGGATGGACTTCGCCAGCCTGCGCGATCACCCGCGGTTCATCGCGTCGCTGGATCGGATCGGGATCGGGCGATCGCTGCCGTCGGAATACATCGCGCGCGAGCGGGCGAAGATCCTGGCGCGGATGCAATCTACCGGGGAGTCGGAAACGCCGGAGCCAGCGCCGCAGTCTCGTGAAGCGCCTGCATCGAGCAAGAAGCCGATGATCGTCGTTCTGCCGCTCACGAACATGAGCCCCAGCGCGGAGGACGAGTATTTCAGCGACGGCATGACCGAGGACATCATCGCACAGCTTTCGCAGATCGGCAGCCTGCAGGTCATCTCCCGCACGTCCGCCATGCGGTACAAGAACTCGACGCAGACCGTGAAGGAGATCGCCGGGGCGTTGGGCGCGACCCACGTGGTCGAGGGCAGTGTGCGCCGGGCCGGGGAAAAGCTCCGGATCGTGGCCCAGCTGATCGATGCGTCGAGCGACGCGCACCTGTGGGCCCAGACGTTCGATCGCGAGATGACGGACGTGTTCGCGATCCAGAGCGAGGTGGCGGAGCATATAGCGGGAGTTCTGCATAGGAGGCTGACGCTAGATGAACGCCGGCGCTTCGCGCGGCGGCCGACGGAGAACCAGGACGCGTATAACGCCTACCTGCTCGCCCGGCACCACCGCAATCTTGCGACCGAGGAAGGATTCAACACGGCGATAGCGCTGTACCGCGATGCGGTTGCCAAGGACCCGAACTTCGCGCGGGCATGGGCGTCGATCTCTGTGTCGCATCAGTTCCATATGGCGGGTTACTACGGGATGGCCCCCCGAAAAGCGGCTGCCATCATAGTGGAGAATGCATCCCGGGCGCTCGAGATCGATCCGGACCTGGCCGAAGCTCACATGATACTGGGTGAGGTGGAGACCTGGATTCACCACAACTGGGAGGCCGCACGTTTTCGACAGGAGCGGGCGCTGGAGTTGAGCCCCAACCTCGCTCAAGCCCACCTGCTCTTTGGCAACCACCTGATAAGCGTAGGGCGCTTGGAGGACGCGGTAGAAGCGGGACAGCGAGCGTTGGAACTCGATCCGGCGGCGGAAATCACGCACATCCATGCGAACTTTCTCCGGTATCTGGCCCGACAATATGATGACGCGCTAGTTGGACTCGCAGCGGCCGAAGCGCAATTCGGCCGCAAGGTCCTGCCCCTCACACGCGGCGAGACGCTGATCGCGATGGGCCGGGCGTCTGAAACCATCGAGTCGTTTCGCGAGCTGTGCGATCGCATTCCGATCTCCTGGAACCAGATCCACCTGGCGTGGGCACTCGCTGCCGCCGGGGAGGAGGTCGAGGCGCGGAGTGTCCTCAAAGACATTCATGACCGGGAAGCTCGAGAGTACGTGTGGCATCTGGGAATCGCCGCCGCGTATGCGCATCTCGGCGAGCTGGACCGCGCGTTCGAATACCTGGAACGATCCTATGAGGAGCGCGAGGCGTGGACAGCGGTCCCGTCCGCGCCGACGTTCGATCCATTCCGCGCTGATCCGCGCTTCGACGCGATCGCGCGGCGAATCGGAACACCGGGACCGACCGGGGTCCCCAGACCCTAGAATCCAGTGGATCATGACTCACATTTCGCCAATGATTGACGCTCTGAAACGAACAGTCCTCATCGCCGCTTTCGCTGCCGCCTGCACGGCAGGAGATGGGCGCACCTACGGCACCGCGATCCTCAACGGTCGGGTCATCGACCCGGACACCCGGCTCGACGCCGTGCGCAACGTCGGCATCCTGGACGGCCGGATCGCGACGGTAACGGAAGGTCCGATTTCCGGCCGCGACACGATCGACGCCACGGGACTGGTGGTAGCGCCGGGATTCATCGACCTCCACGCGCACGGGCAGGACAGCGTGAGCCGTCGGCTCCAGGCACTGGACGGTGTCACGACGGCGCTCGAGATGGAGAGCGGGGTGTATCCGGTCGGGGAGTGGCTGGCGTCGTGGGAGGGCAGGGCCGTCATTAACTACGGCGCCACGGTGGGTCACCCGGGCGCGCGGGTGAAGCTGCTGACCGGCATCTCCGTGGGCCATTCGGCGACGCTGCCGCCGGGCAGCGACATCGCCGAGATCTGGTTCAGCACAGGTACGAGCCGATCTCGGATGAGGAGATCGCCGGGATCGGAGAGCTCATCGGGCGGGGGCTGGATGAGGGTGGCCTCGGCGTCGGCTTCGGGATCACCTACACGCCCGGCGCGTCGCGCACCGAGATCCTGCGCTTGTTCGAGCTCGCGGCGGCCCGCGGCGTTCCCGCCTATGTGCATCTGCGTGGCGCGAGATCGGGTGGCACATTGGGCGCGTTTCAGGAGGTGATCGCCAACGCGGCCGCCACCGGCGCGTCGGTTCACATCGTGCACATGAACTCGAGCGCTGACGAGATGGCCCGGACGACCTTGGCGATGATCCGCGGCGCTCGAGAGCGGGGCCTCGACGTCACGACGGAGGCGTACCCCTATACCGCGAGCTCGACCCGGATCGAGTCCGCGCTCTTCGATTCCTGGGTGAGTCTCGACGACACGGCGTACGCGCGGCTCCAGCGTGCGGGCACCACGGAGCGGCTTACCAGACGTACGTTCGAAGAGTACCGCGCACAGGGCGGCTGGGTGGTCATCCATGGACGCAACGAAGAGACGAACGAGTGGATCACAGCGCAGCCGGACGTCATCGTGGCGAGCGACGGGATCCCGTTTCTCTACGTCGCGGCGCATCCGCGCGGTGCCGGGACGTTCGCGCGTGTGCTCGGCTACTACGTGCGGCAGCGCGGCGCACTGACGCTCATGGATGCGCTCGCCAAGATGACTATCCTGCCGGCGCGACGCCTGGAGAGTGCGGCTCCAGCCATGCAGCGGATGGGCCGCGTGCAGGTGGGTGCCGACGCCGATCTCACACTGTTCGATCCCGAGACCATCATCGACCGGTCGACCTACGACAGGCCGGACGCGCCCTCTGAGGGAATCCGCGCTGTGCTCGTCGGCGGGACCTCCGTGGTGCGCGACGGGCAGCTGGTCGGCGGGGTATATCCCGGCAGGGCCATTCGTGGGATCGGTGCGGGCAGACTTGAAGACACGGAAAGGGGTGGGCAGCGATGACTCGCGCACCCGACCCTCGCGCAGCTTTAGCCGACCGCTACGCGATCGAGCGTGAGCTCGGCCGCGGCGGCATGGCGACGGTCTATCTTGCGCACGACGTCAGGCACGACCGCAAGGTCGCCGTCAAGGTGCTGCACCCCGAACTTGCCGCCGTGCTTGGCGCCGAGCGGTTCTTGAACGAGATCAAGGTCACCGCTAACCTGCAACACCCGCACATCCTGCCGCTCCACGACTCCGGCGAGGCAGGTGGTTTCCTCTTTTACGTGATGCCCTACGTCGAGGGCGAGTCGCTCCGCGATAGACTCGCGGTCGAGCGGCAACTGCCCGTGGACGAGGCCGTCGAAATCGGAACGCAAGTGGCGGCGGCGTTGGAGCACGCGCACCGCCGCGACGTGATTCACCGCGATATCAAGCCGGGCAATATCCTGCTGCAAGAAGGCCAGGCGGTGGTGGCGGATTTCGGGATCGCGCTGGCGGTCACCGCGGCCGGGGGCAATCGCGTCACCGAGACAGGGCTGTCTCTGGGCACGCCAGAATACATGAGTCCGGAGCAGGCGACGGCGGATCGACAGGTCGACGCGCGCAGCGACGTCTACTCGCTCGGCGCGGTGATCTACGAGATGCTGGTGGGCGAACCGCCGCACACGGGACCCACGGTACAGGCCGTGTTGACGAAGGTCGTGACCGAGGACGCGGTGCCCGCTGCAACGCGAAGGCCAATGGTGCCCGCGAACGTCAATGCCGCGCTCACGCAGGCGTTGGCCAAGTTGCCGCCGGATCGGTTCGCGAGTGCGGCACAGTTCGCGGAGGCCCTCGCCAACCCGGCGTTCACGCTGCCGGAAGGTGCGAGGC
>JBDHAS010000109.1:0-11595 GCA_039588015.1 Gemmatimonadota bacterium
GCGGGCACGGGGGAGAACCGCTGGGCTTTGCACTTCGCCGGCGCCGTGATGTCCTCTCCGGTCATCTACGATGGCCACATCTATGTGGGCTGTGATGACGGTCGCGTGTACTCGATCCGTCTGGAGGAGGGTCCGCCGCCGCGTCGGGCGGTCTTTTGGGACGAGGAGCGGGTCAACTGGAACACGCTGGCCAGCCACGAGGAGGTTCGTGACCACTTCCGGGCGTTTGGGTACGAGGTCGTCGATCGATTCCAACTCTCGGACATGATGGAGTCATCCATTCAGGATGGAGCGCGGAGCGTCGTCGTGTTCGCGATGGCCTATCTGCCGGAGACCGTGGCGGCCGTTGCGTCGGACACGGTATTGGCCCGTCGCTACCTGGAGGCCGGTGGCAAGATCGTCTGGTTGGGGTTGCCGCCCAAGTCCGTCGCTCGGGACGACGAAGGTGTTCCGACGTCGTTCAGTCGAGATCCAGCGGGGGCGTTTCTGGGGGTGTCCTACGATCGCTATGACATGGACCAGTACGGAGCGTTCCCCACACCGGAAGGGAAGCGCTGGGGGTTCACCGAATGGTGGGTGAGCACTTCAGGAGTCGATGTTTCCGAGGTCACGACCGCGTTGGCCTTGGACGACGACGGCGGCGCGCCCGCATGGGTGAAGAACTTCGGCGGGCCGCCGGGCTCGGGCTTCGTCGCGCTCTGGGGAACTTACAGGCCGCTACCGAGCGGGCAGCTCGAGCAGATCCGTAGGGTCGCGGAATACGGCATCGGTATCGCGGCGGTTGGTGGTGCCGAATAACGTGAGGACTGGTGTTCGACATGAAGGGTCTATGGCAGGATGTGAAGCTGAGCCTTCGGATGTTACTTCGCGGTCCGGGATTCGCGGTCGTGGCGATTCTAACCCTCGCTCTAGGAATCGGAGCGACCAGCGCGATCTTTTCGGTCGTGAACGGCGTGCTGTTGCGTCCGTTCCCGTACAGCGATCCGGATCGGCTGGTGGTCGTTTGGGAGAGCAACCCGAGTCGAGCCATGCCCTACATGGTCGTCTCGCCGCCCAACTATGCCGACTGGCGCGACCAGAACAGCGTGTTCGACGGAATGGGGGCGTTCTCGTTCAGGCGCTTCATAATGGAAGGGGAGGACGAATCCAACGTTGTCCGCGGCGCTCGGGTGACCGCTGGGATGTTCTCGGTGATGGGTGCATCGCCGATGCTCGGACGGCCCTTCGCGCCGGAAGACGACCGTGACGGGAGCGATCCCGTCGTCATGCTGAGCTACGGTAGCTGGCAGAACCGTTTCGGAGGAGACCCCGAGGTCATTGGTCGATCGATACGGCTTGGAGATAGCAACCGCGAAGTCGTCGGCGTCATGCCGCCGGGCTTCGAGTTTCCGCCGCCGGTCGTGCTCGAGGGAGCGATCCCCACCGAACCGACAGAGCTTTGGGTCCCGTTCGCCCTTGATATGGAAGGCGGCAACCGCAGCCAGCACTTCATGACCGTGATTGCGCGAATGAAGAGCGGTGTCGAATTGCAAACGGCTCAGGCCGAGATGAACGCGATCGCCGGCCGGCTGCAGCAGGAGTACCCGTCCAGCAATACCGATTGGGATATCGTCTTGACGCCCCTGGATCGACAGGTGCTGGGGGATGTGAGCATTCAGCTTCTGATTCTTCTCGGCGCCGTCAGTCTTGTACTGCTGATCGCCTGCGTGAACGTGGCCAACCTGCTGCTGGCCCGGGGCGCGACTCGGCTCAAGGAGTTCGCGGTGCGGGCGTCGCTCGGTGCGGGCCGCGGTCGGCTGGTGCGCCAGCTTCTCACCGAGAGCCTCGGCCTGTCTTTGCTAGGCGGTGTCATCGGCCTGGCGCTGGCCACCTTAGGAGCCGAGGCATTGGTGCGAATGGCGCCCTCGGACATCCCACGGCTGGGTGATGTTGGTTTGGATGCCAGAGTGCTGGGGTTCACGCTGCTCGTGTCGGTTCTCACAGGGGTGCTCTTCGGCCTGGCGCCGGCCTTCCAGGGAGCCTCTGAGAATCTGAGCGATCGGTTGCGCGAAGGCGGGCGCGGCGGTTCCGAGGGCAGGGGAAGCACGCGCCTGAGATCGTCTCTGGTCGTGGCGGAGATCGGCCTCTCTCTGGTGCTGCTCGTCGGAGCCGGCTTGCTAATTCGGAGCTTCGTAAACCTGAGCAACGTCGATACCGGCTTCGATGCCGCGGATAGGGCGACGCTGCGGGTAACCCTGCCGGCGTCCCGCTCACAAGAGGACGCTCAGCGAGTGCAGGCGTACGACGAATTGGAGCAAAGGCTCAACTCGACTCCCGGCATCAACGCGGCGGGATTCATCAACACCATCCCGCTGGCCGCCGACAGGGGAGGGACGAGTTTCTTGAGGGAGGGTGAGACCGAAGTGCCACAGGACGAGATCCGTGGCACCAACTTCGCCGTCGTCACGCCGGCCTACATGCAGGCGATGGGCGTGCGTCTCGTTTCTGGTCGATACTTCACCCAGGAAGACGATGGGGATGCGGAACCGGCGGTGATAGTCAATGTGACCTTTGTCCGCCTCTACTTTCCGGATGTTGACCCGATCGGCGCACGCGTAGGCCTCCACGGGAGCTTCTACAGAATTGTGGGTGTAGTCCGCGATGTACGCCACACGAACCTGAGGGACGACCCGAACCCCGGTGTGTACGTCCCGTACTCCCAGATCCCCTACTCACGAAGCATGACGCTGGTCGTGCGCAGCGAGGCGGAAGCCCCTATCGCACTGGCGCGAGACGCCGTTCGCCGATTCGACCCTTCGCTGCCTCTCTACGACATGAAGATGATGGATCAGATACTCGCCGAATCGCTGGCGCGAATGCGGTTCTCAACCACACTCATGCTGGCCTTCGCGCTCGTCGCACTGGCGCTTGCCGCCGTCGGCATCTACGGCGTCATCGCCTATTCGGTAGGCCGGCGGACGCATGAGATCGGCGTGCGTGTTGCCGTAGGCGCCGAGGTGGGGGATGTGTTTCGCCTCGTGCTAGGCCAGGGAATGCGGCTGGTCGTGATTGGGATCCTCTTGGGCGCCGCGACGTCGATGGGACTGGCTCGGTTCCTCAGCAGCTTGCTGTACGGGATCGACAGCACTGACGTGCTGACATTGACCGGTGTGGCGCTGCTACTGTCGCTCGTCGCGGCCTTGGCGTGCTACGTACCGGCCCGGCGCGCTATGGCGGTCGATCCGGTTGATGCGCTCCGGTACGAGTGAAGACTCCTACACTCAAGGTCACCCGGCTCGTCCTCGCCATCACGTTGGTAGTGGTCGCGGGAGTCCTAGTACTGGCCGCATTCCAAATGGAAGGGGGCGGCCGAGGTTCCGAGCTACTGATGGGGCTGGCGACCGAGGTGTTCGGCATCATCGTGACGTTGGCCGTCGTCGACTGGATGTTGGAACGGCGCCGTCGCCAAGAGCGAGCGCGAGATCTGGCGTGGGCCACTCTCCACTCCGTGGAACGGGCCGTGTGGGTCTGGCAAGGTGGGCCGAGGCGGGTTACGACGGACGAATTGCTGGGGATCATTCGGGGAATCGATACGAGCGATGACCTGCAACCGTTCGCACGCTCGCTGCTCGCGGCAGTCGGGACGCGCAGCCTCGAGATCCTCGACCGCGAAACGGCCTCACTGGACACCGTAGCGGGCCTGGCCGACGCTCTTCGGGAACTCTCGAGTCTCCACTCGCTGGCAAATGCGCGAGCTTCGGTTTCGATCGCGCTGGTCACAGAGGTGCTGCAGTATGGCATTCAAAAGCTGGCCAGGGTTCTCGGCCTATCGAGCCAGGCGATGCCGTCCGCGTTGATCGGTCAGCGAAGCGCGGCGGCTGATGCGCAAGAGGAACGTTACGAGCGTCTTCGCTCGGGTCTCAGTGAGACGGAGTGGCCGGCCGATCGCGCTGGCATCGAGTGACTTCCGCTGGTCACTATTCCATCTCGAGCAGGTTGCCGGCTGCTGCAGCGGCCACAATGATCTGCACGCGATCCGGTGACGCGTGCCTGTCGTTCACGCCGAAACTTATGACGAAGCGCCGGCCGTCGTGCCGCTCCATCAACCACGTCAGGTTGACGACACCCGCCTCTCGACCACCCTTGTATGCGACTTCCGGCCAGGTATCGCGGTTCCAATTGAAGCCTGCGTTTCTGGTCAACGCGGTCCAAACGGGCTCTTGCCCGGGTCCTTCGGCCGTGGCCGCAAGCGTGACCATTAGTTGAGCGAGTTCGGTCGCCGGAGCGAACCACTCGATCGCGTCGATCGCGGTGGGCACGGTGGGTTCGTCTGCCGCGTTTGGCAAAGGGAGATTAGCTATCTCATTGTCGAGGATCTGTTGACGCGCCTCGGCGTTGCTGTGCACGAAGCGCTCCTTGAGTTCCTCCTGAGCGTTGATCTTGAGCTTGAAGAATTCCTGCGTTGTCAGGAACGGGCTGTTCATACCTGGGGGTGAGCCGTGCCGCTCGGCGTAGGCCAGTACCCGCTGACGGCCAATACGGTGTATGAGATGATCCGTCGCGGTATTGTCGCTGATCGAAATCATCTGAGTGGCGTACTGTGCGAGCGTGCGGGTTTCACCAGCGGCCAGGTTCTGCATGCGACCGGAGGGGAGGCTCTTCCATTCGTCCCGGATCGCGAGCGGCTCCGTCCAGGTCGCGTCTCCAGCGCTCACAGCCTCCGCCAGCGCGCCGAGGACCCACAGCTTGAATGTGGAGCCGATGGCGACGGGCTCGTCAGCACGATAGAGGTGGAGCGGTCGAAGGCGATCTCCCTCTACGGAATACGCGGCAAACGATACCGTCTCGCCGAGCGCAACCAGCATGCTGTCGAGCGACTCCCAGTCGGCGAGTGTAGGCGCGCCAAGCTCCGGCGCTTCATTGTAGGCGAGCCGGGTAATCCGGTGCGGGAACCCGTCTTCGACGTTGAGCACGATGCGCCACCACGCCCCACCTTCGACGGCTCGTGCGGTGGCCCGCAGTTCCAAGTCGTCCGACTCCCAGGCCGATACGAGGGTTAATCCGCCCGTCCGGTCTATTACGTCCTGAATCGCCTCGATTATGGTCGCGCGTGGGATTCGTTCCAGGAATGCCGCGGTGAAGACTGTGTCCGGTTCTGCGCCGGCACCCGGGTTCACCACCTGCAGCGCCCACACGAGCCTGGGTACTGCCGGCGAGTCGAGATTAGCCAACACCGAGTCCTGCGCTGAGACACTACTTGGCGTCGAAAGAACCGCCGTCACGAGCAGTACGGTCCGTGGAAAAAGTGACGCGTCTCGAATATCGATCATCAGTTTTGTCCGGTGCGAATGGCGAATTTAGTCATACCTTCCCAGGGTATCTTTGTGCCCGATACCGATACACATACGATATCGGGTCGGGCTATGATTCAGAGGTAGTATATGGTAGCGGCTCGTCGTTGTCGGTCGTGACTTGGGGGCAGTATTCGACTCGGGGTTCGCAACTGGAAGCGGTTGGAACATCAGCCCAGGCTCTGTGTTCTGCAACGCCTGCGTGGCGATCTTGCTGATCCTAGTCAGAGTCGTGGTCGTCAAGGAGAAGTTGGCGTTTTCGATCCATCCGGGTTGCTGTCACGATGACAGTCCGATGTAGGGTCGCTACTACGGGTGCGACGTGCTCGTGCCTTCTGGCGTTCCTCTGCTTTCTCGTTGCATGTGCGGACGCGACCGTCGACCTGGCGATAGACAACGTCGATGTACTGGATGTGCGAACCGGGGAGGTGCTAAGAAGCCAGCGCGTACTTGTTGACGACGGCATTATTCGAGAAGTGGGCGATGCGGCCGCGTCGAGGGCACGGGCCATGCGCACAGTTGACGCCGACGGTCGCCTATTGGTCCCGGGCCTGATCGACGTTCATCACCACACCGAGTACATCTTGGGTGACTCGATTACGCCGGGCGGTGGAATGGTGGCCGATCTTGCGATGCACCCGGATTCGATTGCCGCATACCGTAGAGCGTTCACCGATCAGTACCTACCATTCGGGTTGACATCAGTCCGTGATGCGGGAAGCTCTGAAGAGAACCTTCCGATGCTTCTGCAATGGATGGAACGCTCACCGGCCGCCCCCGACTTCTTCACCGTTGGCGGGGCGCTGGTAACCCACGAGGAAGGCCGAACACCGTTCGCGGGCCATTCGGTGGTCACGGACTCCGTCGATGCAGTCCGGAAAGTCCGCGACCTCCACAGCAAGGGGGTCCGCCACATCAAGCTTTACTGGCGCCTGCGTGAACCGGAGTTTCGTGCTGCACTCGCCGAGGCTCGCGCCTTGGGCATGAACGTCACGGGGCACATCGATTACCAGGTTCTGGAGCTCGAGACTGCGATCGACATCGGTCTCAGAAGCTTCGAACACGCGTACACCATCGGCGTTGGCGCAATGACGGAAGAGGAATTCGTCGAAGCCTGGCGGAGCGCACGTGGTCTCATGGACGGAAGCGAGGAAGGCCTCTTCTATGTTGGCGTCATGGAGTACTTCAACTACTTGGGGCCCGACCATGCGAAGATGCTTCGGCTGATCGAGCGGCTCGCGGAGACCGGCAGCGCCGTTACGCCGACCCTCCATGTATTCGCCCAACGCTTTGGGCTCACGTACTTCAGCACACCTTCGATCGCGTCGTTCGACCGAACGAATGGTCTGTCCGCGCGACAGCGAGAGCGGGCCATCGACGGCTACCGGATCTTGGCCGGCTACGTGAGACGGATGTACGAGCGGGGGGTCAGGCTGACGGTCGGCACCGATTGGCTGGATCCGGGCAAAGCCGCCCTGTCGGAGATGCTGCTGCTGAACGAACTAGGTATTCCCATGCCGGACGTCATCCGGATCGCGACGCTGAACGGTGCCGAAGCGATTGGAGTGGAGGATGCTGTAGGCTCGGTGGAGCCTGGCAAGCGCGCGAACCTCGTCATACTGCCCGGGAACACGCTGGAGGAACCCGAGAGCCTCTTGGCCGACAAGATCGTGATCAAAGACGGCCGTGTTTGGGAAGGTAGAGCGCCTTTGTGACTAGGGAGGCGTCAAGCTTGGGTGCAAACTCCGACTCAGTGTGGCGCGATATACGGACCTGATCTTGCGCAACGCCGTGTCGCAGAGCCAGCTTGATGGCTGTGCCTGGTCTTCCCATCTTGCGGTCTTCATACGCTGAAACCACCGAACCGAGTGAGTCGAGGTGAACATGGGCGGTTTGTCGAACCGAACCTTGCTTGGATTCTCGTTCGGTCTGCTCGCCATGCTGGCAGCCGAGGCCGCCGGGCAGGAGGCTGCGACCGATTCGATCTCGGTGGTGCCGGGGCCTGACTACACGGCGGGCGGTTTCCATCGGTTCTTCTGGGGAAACCACTACCGGGATGCCTGGACGACGGAGATCCGTGTGCCGGTGCTCGACCTGGAGACGTTCGCCGGCGGGCTGACGCCGATCAGTGCCGGCGGCGGCTTTCAGACGAAGTCTCTGTGGCTGAGGGGTGCCGACGGGAAGATCTACGCGTTTCGGTCGGTCTACAAATGGGCCACGGAGCTGGTGCCGGAGGTGCTCCGCGACACGTACGTCGAGGACCTGTTCCAGGACCAGATGAGTTCGCAGCACCCGTTCGCCCCGCTCATCGTCGGCGGCCTGATGGATGCTGTTGGCGTGCTGCACAGCGAGCCTACGCTCTACATGCTGCCCGACGATGCCTCGTTGGGCGAGTTCCGCACCGACTTCGGCGGCGTGCTCGGCATGCTGGCGGAGCGGCCGATCGACTATGACGGAGCGATCGCGGCGTTCGTCGGGGCCGAGGAGATCGTGGACGGGTTCGACGTGGTAGGTCGGGTCATGGCCGATCCCTCGCTCCGTGTCGACTCACGATCGTTCCTGTCAGCGCGCCTGATCGACGTCCTCGTGGGTGACTGGGATCGCCACGCCGATCAGTGGCGCTGGGCGGATTTCGGGTCGGACTCGATTCCGGGGTGGCAGTCGATCCCGAGCGATCGCGATCAGGCGTTCGCGTTGCTCGATGGACTCATGCTGTGGATCGCTCGCAATCGAACGCCCATGCTGACCAGCTTCAGGGAAGAGTACGATCATCCCTCGCGCCTGCACTACCAGGCCCGTTTCGTCGACCGGCTGTTCCTGACCGAGCTCGAGCGTCCGGTCTGGGACTCGGTCGCCGCCGCCTTGACGGAGAAGATCACCGACGATGTGATCGAGCAGGCGGTGGCTCGACTTCCGGAGGAGGTCCAGGCCGTCGACGGCCCCTTCTTTGTTTCGACCCTCGCGGCGCGGAGAGATGCTTTGCCGCGTATCGCGGGCAGGCTGTACGAGCTGTTGGCGCGCGAGCCGTACGTTCATGCATCCGGCGTAGCCGACGTGGCGGAAGTAGTCGGCTCGGAAGGCGGTGTCACCGTCACGCTTCGCCCTGCGGGTTCCAGCGCCGAGCCGTACCTCCGGCGCACGTTTCTCGAGCAAGAGACGAAAGAGGTCCGGATCTATCTGCACGAGGGTGATGACCGGGCGGTGATCGGCAGAGGCGGCAAGTTGCCGATCCGGGTCAACATCATCGGCGGCCCCGGTGACGACACCTTCGACTTCGAGTCGCCGGTGGGGAACGTGCATCTCTACGACCAGTACGGCACGAACCGAGTGACCGGTTCGTCGGGCGGCGTCGGGATCAACGGCAGGAGCTACACCGAGGGACCGCTAGTCCCAGAAAGCGGTACCAGGCCGCCGCCGCGTCACTGGGGGAGTTTCGGCTTCCCGTTCTTCACGGGCGGCTACACGCCGGACGTGGGCCTCTTCGCGGGCGGTTCGTACCAATGGGTGGATTACGGATTCCGCAAGGACCCGCACGCATCGGCCGTGGCCATGTCCGCCGCGATCTCCACGAAGGCGAAATTCGCGCTGGCGCTGGATGCCGAGTTCCGTCTCGAGAACTCACCGCTGTTGGTCGGGCTCGAAGCGATAGCCAACAGCTTCGAGACGGTCAACTTCTACGGCGTCGGCAACGACGAAGGGCTGGTCCCGGGCACGTCGCGCAAGTTCTATGAGGTCGAGAACACGCGCCTCGAGGGCGAGGCGACGCTGAGGGCGGATCTGGGGCGCGTGCTCGATATCGGCGGCGGCCTGGTCGGCGGCTTCTCCAATACGAAGGACGACCCGAACACGCTGCTTGGCCAGAATCCCGATATCTACGGAACGGGCAGGTTCGGGCAGGCGGGAGCGGTGCTGCGTCTGGATCTGAAAACCCGCAGGCCCGGCGCGCTTGTCGAGCGTGAGGAAGCGGCCAGGGGCTCGCTGGTTCTGCGCGGCGAACTGTACCCGGCCCTGATCGACGTGAAGGAGACGTACGGCTTCGTCGATGCGGTGGCAGCCGCGTCGCTTCCCCTCGGCGTGCGCCGCTGGGAGTTGGGGCTGCGCGCCGGCGGCAGGAAGATCTGGGGCGAAGCCCCGTGGTTCCAGCTCGCCTTCTTGGGCGGCATTCGAAGCCTGCGCGGCTGGCCGGAACAGCGCTTTGCCGGCGATGCGTCGCTGTACGGGGATGCTGAGTTGAGGTTGGACCTTTTCGATTATCGACTCGTCTTCCCCTCGACTTTTGGCATCCTCGGGCTGTTCGACGCGGGCCGGGTCTGGTTGGACGGGGAATCACCCGGCGACTGGCATACCGGTTATGGCGGCGGGTTCTGGCTCGCGTTGCGGGGCACTCGCAGCATCATTTCCGTGGCCTACGCCGAGAGCGAGGAGGATAGTGGGCTTTACGTCACGCTCGGATTCACGTTCTGAGCGAGCCGTATCGCGCCTAGCGACGGGCGTGGCCGCGGCTCTGCTCGGGTTCGTCGCCGCCACGACGTTGCACGCTCAGACGCTGGCGGCGCCCGACCCGCGCCTCGCGGCGAACTGGGAGGCCTCGGATTGGGCGGTGGTGGGTGCGGCAACGGCCGCTACCGTTGGTTCGTACCTGATCGAGGAGCGAGTGCGAGCCGCGTTTCAGGCGAATCGGAGCGGCGTCGCCGACTTCTTGGAGCGGGTGGGCTGGTGGTACGGGACACCACTCTTCACCGTGCCGGCCTCGCTGGTCACCTGGGGGGCGGGCGCGGCGTTAAACAACAACGATGTTCGGGATACCGGAATTCTGATGTCGGAGCTACTGCTCTCGGGCCTACTCATTCAACAGCCGTTACGAATCGCCGTCGGCCGGGCGCGGCCCTTCATGAACGAGGGGCATTTCTCCTTTCGGCCCTTCACGCTCGGCAACGACTATGCCTCTTTCGTCTCGGGTCACTCTTGGAGCGCATTCGGAATCTCGAACATCGTGGCCCGGCAGGTCGATCGGGCGTGGGCGTCGGTGACGCTTTACACGCTGGCCACCATCACTGCGCTCAGCCGGATCTACGCCGACGCACATTGGCTGACCGACGTTTTGCTCGGGTCCCTGGCCGGCTACGCCATCTCGACGGCCTTGTGGAACAACGAGCAGGATGATGCCGGCGCACCCGCATCGGCCTTGCAGGCTCCTTCGCGCCGCTGGGTCACGGTCAGCTTGTCCTTTTGACTTCACGCGGTGATGCGCGACCCCCGATCGGGGCACCGCAACGTGATCGCTGTCTGCGCCGGGCTTCTACTCTAGGGATTGTCGGATCTCGGCCAGCTGCTTCCGCATCTTCTTGTCGACCTTCGGGTAGCCAATGTCCAGCTGCCGAAGGTTGTCGGCCAGGATCTCCGCCACCTTCACGCGCATGTACGGCTTGTCGTCCGCCGGGATTGCGTACCAGGGCGCCCAGCGCCGGGAGGTGGCATTGAGCGCGTCCTCGTAGGCTGACATGTAGTCATCCCAGAATGACCGCTCTTCGGAGTCGCTCATCGAGAACTTCCAGTTCTTACTCGGGTTATCGATCCGAGCCAGAAAACGGCGCCTCTGTTCGTCCTTAGATATGTTGAGCCAGAATTTCACGATCACGACGCCGTTGCGGGCAAGGTGCCGTTCGTTCGCCACGATCGAGTCGTGCCGCTGCTTCCAAATGCGCTTGTCCACTTTGCCGGGCAGCTTCTGCTTGCCGAGCCACTCGGGGTGCACGCGCACGACGAGCACCTCCTCGTAGTAGCTGCGGTTGAATACGCCGATTCTGCCCCGCTCGGGAAGTCGCGAGTTCGTGCGCCATAAGAAATCGTGATCCAATTCCTCCGCCGATGGCTGTTTGAACGAGAAGACCTGGCATCCAGCCGGGTTGACGCCTGTAAAGACCGCGCGAATGGTGCCGTCCTTCCCAGCCGCATCCATGGCCTGGAAGATGACCAGCACCGCGTACTTGTCGGTCGCGTAGAGCATGCGCTGCAGATCGTCCAACTCCGTACGCAGCTTCTCCAACTTCTTGCGATGGTCCTTCGTCTTGCCGGCGTCGTCGGGCGGAGCGGTGGGGGCCTTGCCGATGCGGAATGAACCGTCGTAGGGCACCAGGTACGGATGATCGACGGCCTTAAACATACCGGTCACTCGCTTTCCTAGATGGGGGCCAACCAGCGACGACGCAGCTGCCATCAACGGTGGAACAGTGCAGCCAGATAGGAAGAAACGCCAGTACGCGAG
>JBDHAS010000110.1:0-11551 GCA_039588015.1 Gemmatimonadota bacterium
GAGGCGCGGTGCCGCACCTGTGGCGTGCCAAAGACTTCCACCGCATCGAGCAGCTCCGGCCGAGCGGAACGCACGGCTCCCGAGGTCTCGAGCTCCGCGGGCGTGGCTAGGGCGCCGATCCTGAGTTCGCCGTTCTTCAGCTCGATAACCTGGAGTTCTTGCAGATCCGCCAGCGAAACGAGGTGGTGCGGCTGCTTCAATCCGCGCCGCAGGTCGACGAGCAGGTCCGTCCCTCCGGCCAGCGGAAGCGCCTTCGGTCCCAAACGGGATAGCAGCTCGCACGCTTCAGCAAGCGAAGCAGGCCTATGATACTCGAACGATGGTTCCACGATGTTTGCGCCTGGGCGGATGAGCTAGAGCACTTCAGAACAAGCCCTATGCTCGCGAACCGCTGCGCGCGTCGCAAGAGCTTGGCAGAAGGTTATTGCGCGGCGAGCCCTGTGCACTATGATCTCCTCATGTCCACCACAGGGCCCAAGCTGAGCAGAGAAGGCTCCAACCTGCAGCGCTCCGTGATGCGCGATCTGCTCCGCTTCGCGGTGGATCCCAACATCATCTCGCTGGCAGGAGGATTACCGGCCAGCGAGTTCCTTCCGTTGGCAGAGCTGAAGGAGTGCCTGGACGCGGTCCTCTGCCGGGATGGCCCCCGCGCTCTGCAATACAGTCCGCAATTCCCGGAGCTCAGAGCCTGGATCGCGAGCTACATGGGTACCCGCGGCGTGCCCTGCACGGCCGACGAGGTCTTCATCACAAACGGCAACCAACACGGGCTCGCCATCCTCTCCCGCTTGTTCCTCGACCCCGGCAAGCCAGCGGTCATCGAGGAAGTGACCTTCACCGGCATTCACCAGATCACGGTCGGCCGCGATGCGGTCGTTCGGACGGTTCCAACGGATCTCGACTCCGGTGTGGATGTCGAGGCTTTGGAGGCGGCGTTCAGCGAGTCCCCGACGCCGCGGTTGGCGGTGCTGATCACCGATTTCCACAACCCGCTGGGTGTGTCGGTAGCGGCGGAGAAGCGCGCCAAGTTAGCCGCACTGGCAGCCAAGTATGGTGTACCGTTGATCGAGGACGATCCCTACGCGCCCTTGCGATTCAGGGGCGAGCATTTGCCGCCGATCAAAGCGTACGATGAAAAGGGAATGGTCTTCTACCTGGGATCGTTCTCCAAGATGCTTGCCCCCGCGCTCCGACTTGGCTGGATGGTTGCACCCGCAGATCTGATGCAGAGGATCACGACCATCCGCGAGTCCTTCGACCTCGAGTCCTCGACGCTGTACCAGCGCGCGGTGGCCGAGTTCATGAGCCGCGGAATGCTCGAACCGCACTTGCAAGCGATCACGGACGCCCAGCGCACTCGCGCTGACACCATGTTCGAGGCGCTGGAGCAGCATCTGTCCGACCTCGCTCGCTGGAGCAGGCCGGACGGCGGGGTGTTCGTCTGGGTCTCGCTACCGGAGCCGCTGGACACGACGGAAATGTTCCAGCGGGCGATCGAGCGCCAGGTCGCCTACATACCCGGCGCCGTCTTCTCCGTCGCTGGAAGTACCAAGAACGCGGTCCGCCTCAACTTCAGCAATGTCAAACCGGAGGCGATCCGGGAAGGTGTGGCGCGCCTGTCGGAGGTGATCCGCGCTGCCCTCGACGCGCGTGGGACTGGCGGCGCTTAATTCCTATCGCGTAGGTCGTCACGGCTGCGGGCGGGTCGTCTCGCTCCGGCCTCCGCCGCGCTCACGCCTGCCGGCTTGACCGCGGCGTCGCTAACCCCAGCTGCGCTCGACGACCCGCCCGCAGCCTGTTCTCTGGACTGCTAGAAAACGGCCGTGAGTAGACGCGCGGCTTGGATCCACATTGACTAGGCGGTAATCGACGGGCGAGTTTCGGTCACTTCTCGAGGCCCGACATCCCACGCTCGATTTACGATTGGCCGACTTCCAGGCGGGCTATGCCGGCATTCGGACATCGAACATCGAGCATCGAGCGTCGATACTCGAAGAGAACTTGTGACTCGATCATCGGATACCGGCTATCGGATATCGAAATGACCCGCTAGTCGGGCCGCACTCGCTCCAAGACCATGTCTCCCATCTCGGCGGTGCCGATCCCGCTGCGAGCGTCCGCCGACGGGACGGCGCCGCTTTTCAGCAGGTCGCCTACGGCGTCTTCGATGCGGACCGCGGCAGAGGTCTCACCCAGGAAATCCAGCATCATCGAGATGGCGCCGACCATGCCTAGCGGGCAGGCCACGTTCTTACCCGCGTGCTTGGGAGCCGATCCGTGGATCGGTTCGAACATCGAGGTCTTGCCGGGATGGATGTTGCCTGAGGCCGCGATCCCCATCCCTCCCTGCAGCATGGCGGCCAGGTCGGTGACGATGTCACCGAACATGTTGGTGGTGACGATGACGTCGAACCACTCCGGGTTCTTGATCATCCACATGCAGCACGCGTCCACGTACGCGTGATCGGTCTCGATTCCGGGGAAATCCTGCGCGACGGCGGCGAAGGCTCGAGTCCAGATGTCCTGCGGCCGAATGGCGTTGGCTTTGTCCACAAGCGTGACCTTGCCCCTGGGATCCCCGCCCCGTTCGTTCGCTCGCTTCTCGGCTAGCTCGAAGGCGTACCGAACCGCTCGCTCGCACCCCTTCCACGTGTAAACGCCGTTGAACAGCGCCACCTCGTCGGGAGTCCCCTTCTTCAGGTGTCCCCCGATCTGCGAGTACATCCCTTCGGTGTTCTCACGCACCACGACGAAATCGATGTCGTCCGGCGTCTTGTCTTTCAGGGGGCAAAGGTGCTCCGCGTACAGCTTGATGGGACGCAGGTTGATGTACAGGTCCAGCCCGAAGCGGAGGCCTAGGATGATGGATCGCTCCACCAGTCCTGGCTCCACGTCAGGGTGCCCGATGGCGCCCAACAGGACCGCGTCGAGCGTGCGCCACTCGTCTATGGCCGAATCCGGAACCAACTCCTTCGTTCTCAGATAGTGCTCGCTGTTGTACGGATACTCCACCAGTTCGTAGTTGAATCCTTCGACGGCGGCGACCGCCTCCAACACTTTAAGGCCTTCGTTCATGACCTCGGGTCCGATCCCGTCACCCGCTATGACTCCAACGTTGTAGGATTTCATTCCCGTTTCCTTGCGTACGTCGATGTTAGTCGCTTGCCTCCGCGCGGCGCCGATAAGCTACTCCGTACCCTCCCGGTCCGCGACGGCATCGTCCTCGAACTGGCCCGACAGATCCCAGACGCCCTCGGACATAATCTTCGGATACGCCGCCTCGAGGGCCCGTACCAGCTCATCCAGTGGTAGGTCGGCGTGTTGCCCGTGATCCCGGAGGTACTCCATGTGCCGGTTGCCCGCATTGTCGAAATCCTGGAACACCGAATCGCGAACGCCGTCGAACTCGAGGGTCGCCACGCCAAACCGCTCACACAGAGCCCGGTTGAACGCCGGCGTCGCCTTGACCCAGGTCCCGCCCAGCAACAGCTCCGCGTAGCCGTGGTAGACGAACACGTCCGTCTCCATCGACCGCCTCAGCCGCTCGGTGGTCAGGTGATTGCGAACGTCGGCGAAGCCCAGGCGTGATGGGATACCTTGGGCTCGGGCCACGGCGGCCAGCAGGACCGCCTTCGCGATGCAGAAGCCGTAACCGCGGGCCAGCGTCGAGCTTGCCTTCATCGCCTCAGGCCGCAGGTCGATCCGGTACGGGTCGTAGCGGATCTCGTCACGCACGGCGTAGTACAGGGCTATGGCCCGGTTCAGTTCGCCGTCCTCGGGTCCGGCCACGCGCTCGGCGAACTCCATGACGCTCGGGTCGGCGGAGTCGATGAAACGGGTCGGCCGGAGGTACTCGGCGAGGCGCTCGTCACCTGAGCCCATTAAGAAACCCTTTGTCGTTCGGCGCCGTTCATAGTAGTGTGTCTCAATGTAAAGGGCCCGGGCGAGCCGATGCGAGGCCCTCCGGCGAACGCCTCAGAACTCGAATGTCCGAGTATGGGGCGATGGCGCGTCGCAAGGAGAGAAAAACGTGGCGAAGAAATTGATGTCGGGGAACGAGGCGATCGCGTTGGGGGCGTGGGAGGCCGGCGTGTCTTTCGCGGCCGGGTATCCGGGCACGCCCAGCACCGAGGTGCTCGAGAGCGTTGCCGGCTACGGCGAGGTGGACGCGCACTGGTCTACCAACGAGAAGGTAGCGTTCGACGAAGGCATGGGAGCGGCTCTCGGTGGGCTGCGCACGCTGGTCACGATGAAGCACGTTGGGCTGAATGTGGCGGCGGACCCGTTCATGGTCTTCCCCTACGCGGGCACGAATGCCGGGTTCGTCGTGTTGGTGGCGGATGATCCGGGCATGTATTCCTCGCAGAACGAACAGGACAGCCGCTACTTCGCCAAGATGGGCAAAGTGCCGCTGCTGGAGCCGGCCGACGCCGGCGAAGCCCGGGACACGATCAAGGCGGCATACGAGCTTAGCGAGCGCTTCGCCACGCCCGTCATGTTCCGGACCACCACCAGGCTGGCCCACACCCGCGGCGTCGTCGAGCCGAACGACCGCGTGGAGAGTCCCCGTAAGGAGTTCACCAAAGACGCGCGCCAATACGCCATCCCGGTCTACGCCCAGTTTCGTCGGCCGGAGCTGGAGGAGAAGCTCGAACGTCTTCGGGCCTTCGCCGAGGAGTACGAGGGCAACGTCATCGAAGAAGGTGACCCGCAGATCGGGATCGTCAGCCACGGAATCCCCTACCAGTACGTCAAGGAGGTGGCGCCCGAGGCGACCGTCTTCAAGCTGGGCATGCTCTATCCGCTGCCCGAGCGCCGGCTAAAGGAGTTCTGCGCCCGATTCGAGACGGTGTTCGTGGTGGAGGAGAGCGAGGGGTTCATTCAACAGGAGATGGCCAGCTTCGGTATCCTCAACATCGTCGGAAAGGAGCGGTTCACCAACATCGGCGAGTTGAGCGCCGATCTCGTCGCCGCGGGTCTGAAGGGAGCGGCCATGCCGGCCGACTTCTCCAGGGAGGTAGCGGTTCTCCCCCGTCCCCCGAAGATGTGCGCCGGCTGTCCCCACACCGGCGTCTTCGCGGCTCTGCGGAAACTCCGGGTCCTGGTGACTGGCGACATCGGATGCTACACGCTGGGCTGTCTGCCGCCGCTCTCGGCCATCGACACTACCTTCTGCATGGGCGCGAGCATCGGCAACGCGACCGGTTTCAGGAAAGCCGGCCAAGAGAGAGTGGTCGCCGTCATCGGTGACTCGACGTTCCTGCACAGTGGCTTGCCCAGCCTGATGAGCGCCGTGTACAACCAGGTGCCCACCACGATGATCCTGCTGGACAACAGCACCACGGGTATGACCGGGCACCAGGAACATCCCGGAACTGGACAAACGCTCAAGGACGCTCCGGCTCCCGCCGTGGACTACGAGGCTCTGGTCCGCTCCATCGGCGTTCAGCACGTGACCGTGTTGGACCCCTGGGAGCTGCGGGACATGAGGGACGCGGTGAAGGACGCGCTCGCCCACCCGGGCCCGGCGGTGATCATCACCCGACGAGCCTGTGTGCTTCTCCCGGAGGAGAAGGCTCTGGACCGCATCCCGTTCTGGGTGGACGAGGAGGGGTGCATCCAGTGCGACTACTGCATGCAGTCCGGCTGTCCCGCGCTGGTCTGGGAAGGCGACTTCCCGGAGATCCGGGACTGGGAGTGCGTGGGTTGCGCGATCTGCGCCCAGCTTTGCCCGGTGGACGCCATCCTACGCGTCGAGGAGGCCTGAGCGATGGCGGTGACCAACGTGCTGATCGCGGGGGTCGGCGGCCAGGGAGTCATCCTGGTGAGCGAACTCCTGGCACTTGCCGCTTTGGCAGATGGGAAGGACGTGAAGCAGGGCGAGTTTCACGGCGTGGCTCAGCGCGGCGGCGCGGTCTTCAGCCACGTGCGCTTCGGCGATCACGTACACTCGCCCATGGCGCGGCGGGGAGACGTGGACTTCCTGTTGGCGTTAGAGAAGCTCGAGGCCCTCCGCTATGCCCACTTCGTCAAGCCGGGCGGCACCGTGATCGTGAACGACCACAAGGTCGATCCGGTGCGA
Source organism: Gemmatimonadota bacterium (assembly GCA_039588015.1). Lineage (GTDB taxonomy): Bacteria > Gemmatimonadota > Gemmatimonadetes > Palauibacterales > KS3-K002 > JASFMO01. The sequence goes on from JBDHAS010000110.1 coordinate 6,083, forward strand.
ATGGCTGACGAGCGACCCTACCCCGAGGAAGCCATCGACTTCCTGGCAAAGAAGGGTTTCAAGGTCGTCGTGGTCGACGCCACCCAGAAAGCGATCGATTTGGGCAACTACCGGGCGGCGAACGTCATCGTCCTCGGTGCTTTGGCTCCGCACCTGGACATCCCACTGACGGTATGGCAGCAGACCCTCGAGGAGCGCATCCCCAAACAGCTCCTTACCCTCAACCGCGAGGCATTCACCGCCGGTAACGAGTTGGCCGGCAGTCCGGTATAAGGCGCTTCCTTCCGCTTGTCCTCTACAAATACCCTTCTGGTGCGAACGTCGTGGAAGCGGCATCTTGGGGATACGCACGCGATTAGCGGAACCCGGAGCCAGACTAGACGGAGATACCGATGACACCACCGTCCGAAGAGCGGCTTGTCCACGAATGGTGTGCCCCGAGACCGGAGGAACCACCTCTGGCCATGCTCGACGACGAGACGCTACGTGACGGTCTGCAAAGCCCCTCCGTCAAAGACCCCCCCATCGACGTCAAGATCCGGATCATGCATCTGATGGACCGCCTCGGCATCGAGACGTTGGATGTCGGGCTCCCCGGCTCCGGCCCCCGCCAGAAGAACGACGTGGAGCGTCTCTGCAAGGAGATCGCCGACGCCGGCCTTTCCATCAAGGCAAACTGCGCCGCCCGCACCGTTAAGGATGACATTCAACCCATCGCCGAAGTCGTGCAGTCGACAGGTGTGCCGATCGAGGCGTGCGTTTTCATCGGCAGCAGCCCCATTCGCCAGTATGCCGAGGAGTGGGACATAGATCATGTCCGAAAACTCTCCGTGGAGGCGGTGCGGTTCGCGGTCGGGGAAGGCCTGGAGGTCATGTACGTGACGGAGGACACGGTGCGGGCAGCGCCGGAGGACCTCCGGGTGCTGATCGAGGCCGCGGTGGATGAGGGTGCGCGTCGTCTCTGCCTCTGCGACACCGTGGGAGCGGCGACTCCCGGTTGCGTGGAAGGGCTAGTGTACTGGGTCCGCGACCAGTTGGAGGAATTGGGAGTCGAGGAGACGGTGGGGATCGACTGGCATGGCCACCGCGACCGCGGTCTCGACCTGGCGAATACCCTTAAGGCCATCGAATCGGGCGTGACCCGGGTCCACGGAACCGCGTTGGGCATCGGTGAACGGGTGGGCAACACGCCGATGGAGCAGATCCTCGTGAATCTCAAGCTGTTAGGATGGCGTGATACGGACCTGACCGCCCTGCCTGAGTACGTGAAGACCGTTTCCGACGCGGTTGGCGTGCCGATCGCTGTCAATCAGCCCATCGTGGGTCCGGACGCCTTTCGCACCGCCACTGGCGTACATGCCGCAGCGGTCATCAAGGCCCAGCGCAAAGGACAGGATTGGCTGGCAGACCGGGTCTACTCGGGCGTCCCCGCCAGCTGGGTCGGCCGGGCTCAGAAGATCGAGATCGGTCACATGTCCGGCGCTTCAAACGTCCACTTCTTCCTGCGGGTGCGGGGGATTGCCGACACCGAGGAGCTGTGCGAGGCGATCCTCGCTGTGGCAAAGAAGTCCGAGCGCATCCTGACGGAGCAGGAAGTGCTCGACATTGTGCGGGAGGTCGCGGGCGAGGAGGCAGCGCGTCCCGAGTCTCTGCTCGGGAGCGCGTGAAGCGACTAGAGGGATCGCGCGGGGACCTCTCGATCCCGGAATACAGCCCCGGAAACGTCAGCCCAGGAAGCTGCGGGGATCGGTGATTCTTCCCTCGACGGCCGATGCGGCGACCGTTGCCGGTGAGGCGAGGTAGACGTCTCCGGCGCCGGCCCGGCCCTTGAAGTTCCGGTTCGACGTGAAGACCCCCACCTCCCCTTCGGCGAGGGTGCCGGGCCCCATGCCCAGGCAGGCGCCGCAGGAGGGAGGCACCACCTGTCCGCCCGCTTCTAGGAACGAACGGAGATAACCTCTGTCTCCGGACTTCTTCATGATATCCAGCGTGGCAGGAGAGACGATGAGGCGCACGCCGGGCGCCACCTTCCGACCGCGGATCACGTCGGCCGCCGCGGCCAGGTCCTCCTGCTTACCACCGGTGCAGCTCCCCACCCACGCCACGTCGATGGACGTCTCGTCCAAGTCCGCGATCGGTACTCCGTTGTCCGGCTTGTAGGGCCGCGCGACGAATGGTACCAGCTGGGAGAGATCAAAGGAGAGTTCGCTCCGATATTGCGCGCCGGCATCTGCCCGGACTTCCCCTATGGGGAAGAGGCCGCAGGTGCCGCCGCCCTCCACCACCATGTTGGCGATAGTGGATCGATCGTCGGCAGATAGGTCCTCGAGAGCCGCACCGGCAAACTCCACCACCGCGTCGGTGAAGCCGTTCATGGTTACCCGGCTGAGGATCTGGAGGATCGCGTCCTTCGCGTAGACGCCGTCGGGCAGCTTCCCGTCCAGGGTGACGCGGATGCTCTCCGGTACGTCCAGCCAGATGCGGCCCGAAGCCATCACCTCGGCCAGGTCCGTGGTGCCCACCCCCACGGCTAGGGCGCCGTAGGCACCGTAGGTGCAGGTGTGCGAGTCCGTTCCGATGAGGAGGCTGTCCGGCTCGATGAGTCCCTGTTCAGGGAACAGGACGTGGCAGATTCCCCGGCTGGTAAACGGCGCTACGGGTAGGAATGCGTGCGGAAGCTTCTGGGCTTCCGCGAAGCGCGAGACGCCCTCTGCCATTTCCACGGCTCGTTCGTCGTCCCTGACCAACGGGATCTGGACCGTGTGGTCCACGGTTACCAGCAGCTTCTCTCTATCCCAGATCTTGAAGTCGGAACCATAGGCGGCTTCGAGTTGCTGCGCGGCGACCGGAAGCACGAGCTCGTGAGTGATGGCCTTGCCCACCTCCGCGAAAACGGTCATCCCCGGCTCCACGTGATCGAGGCCCGCCGCGCTGCCAAGGATCTTCTGTGCCATGGTCATGGGCCTGGGACTCGAGCTCTCCTGGGGCGCCCGCTGCCCGCTCTTATTGAATGCCGTCAGTCCGCCGGACTCGATGATGGTCCGGTGAATAGGGGCGGTCCCTTTCCAGAAGTCTTCGCCCGATACGTCGACGCTGATGACGTCCCCGGTGCCGACGCCCTCGGCCATTGTCGGGTTCCGGGAGATGAAGAGTCCGCAGTTGACCGCGTTGCGATAGAAGATCCTGGCGAACGAGCGGGCGATCACGACCCTCACCCCGGCGTGGATGAGGGCTACCGGTGCTACCTCTCGAGAGCTTCCGCAGCCGAAGTTCTCACCAGCGACAAGGATATCGTACGCACTTGGCCGGAAGGCCACTCCGCCCGGGCTTTTGGAAGGATGGAGATCTTCGAGGGCATACTGGCCGAGGCTCTCGATGTCGGTGGTGGCACAGTGCCGCGCCGGAATGATCTCGTCGGTGTTCACGTCGTCTCCCACGACGAACACCTTGCCTTGAATCATCTCGACCATCGTCTCTCCCAGAGTCTTACTTCGGCTGCTCTACATCCGCCAGCGCGCCGACGCGCCCCCACCTCTCTACTCGGTCCGTTCCCAAATATCGTTCGATCGGTCGACATCTGGGAACTGCCGATCAGCGTCGATCTCCACGCGCACCACCGGCGAGCTGGCCGGGATCCGGATCTCGGCGCTCTTTTCGCCGCTGAGCCAGACGGTCACAGGCACTTCGCGCTTCAACAGCTCGCCGTTCTCAAGGGTCACAGTGACGCGCGCGGGCATCGGCGACCAGCCGCGGTCCTCGATCACGATCGTCGTCCCGTCAGCGTCGGCGCTGACGCTGCCGACCGCGTGGTCCAGCTTCCACGTCTCGTAGTACCAGGCGCGCCAGAACCAATCGAGATCCATCCCGCTCGCGGAGCTGAAGAAGTTGAACAGATCCCACGGTTTCGGGTGCTTATAGGCCCACGCCTCGATGAACTCTCTGTAGGCGGGGTCGAAGGTCTCGGCGCCAAGCAGAGCGCGGAGCGTGTTCAAAAGCGTCGCCGGCTTCGAGTACGACGCGGTTCCGTACGCCGGCCCTGGGTAATGGAAGTCGCTGCGTCGCATGAGCTCGCCTTCACGAGCCATACGCGCAACGGACATATAGCCTTCGCGCGTGCCGACGGTGAAATCCGTGCCCGGGTAGAACTCGTTGCTGGCATGGTCGCCGTTGAAGGTCGTCGTACCCTCGTCCATCCAGGCGCGGCGCCGCTCGTCGGTACCCACGATCATCGGGAACCACATATGAGCGAGCTCGTGAGCGGTTACGCCGTACAACGATGTATCCGTTGCCTGTGAGAAGTTATAGCTGCCGATCAGCGTCATCATGGGGAACTCCATGCCCCCGCCGATGATGCCTCCGCCCTCGACCGAGGTCATGTGAGGCCACGGGTACGGGTAACCGCTCCAGCGCGACAGGAAATCGATGCTGTGCTGACCGTAGCGCCACTGCTCGCGCCAGAGCGTCGCGTCGACCCGGTGGAACGCGTTGATCAGCGTGTAGTCGGTCGCTCCGTCACCGTCGCGGTCGCCGACCGGGGTTCGCGTCGCGTCCCACAAGGACTCCTTCATCGCGCTGAAGGCGACATCGCGCACGGTGTCGGAGTGGAACTCCCAGCTCAGATAACCGTCCTCCGAGCTTTGCGTCGCGGTCCCGGGCCCGAAATCGGACTCGGTCAGAACGTGAACGACATCGTCGCTGTCGTGCGCTTGTCGGTACCGGTCGAGCACCGGCGGCGGCAGCACGTTCTCCGCGTTCATCAATTCGCCGGTGGCCATGACGACCCATCCTTCGGGAGCCTCCACGGTCAGGTCGTAGCTGCCGAACCCGGTGTAGAACTCGGCGCTGCCCAGGAACTGGTCTACCTGCCACGCGACCACATCGTCGAACACCGCCATCTGCGGGTACCAGTAGGCTATGTGGAACAGGTTGTCCCTGCTCCACCCCATCCGACCGCTCGCGCCGCGCTGCGGCACCTTGAACGCCCAATCGATGCTGATTTCCACCGAGTCTCCGGGTTCCAGCATTTGTGGCAGCAGGATCGGCATCGTCGTGCCTTCTATGCCGTAACCCGCGCCCTGGCCACTTCGCGTTACCTCGGCCAACTCTTCGCCTGCGATCGCCACGCGTTGGATCTCGACGCCCCCGGTCACCTCCGACCGCGAAGTCCGCACGACGCCTTCCGCGTGCAAATTCTGGAACAGGTGGAGTACGGCGACCCTGAGCGCGTAAGGCGCGCGATTGTGGTAGAGGATGCGGGCGCTGCCTTCGATGCGTTTCTGCTCGGGCAGCAGCCGCGCCCTCAGCGTGTAGTCCGTCCACTGCTGCCAGTAGTATGGTCCGGGGCGCCCGGTCTCCGTTCGGGTCCCCGCTTGTAGGGCCCGCTGGAACTGCGCGGAAGGGACGACCGGATAGGGGATCGGCCGTTCCGGCGCCGTCTGCGCGACGGCGGCCCACGGCACAGCCAGGCTC
>JBDHAS010000111.1:0-11769 GCA_039588015.1 Gemmatimonadota bacterium
CCTTAGTTGGACGCGGGCAATCATCGTCTTGTTATCGACGAAACGGCCGGCGGTCCGCACCGCGGCGTCTACGAAGCCGCCGTGGTTGTCGCGGAGATCGAGGACCAGTCCCGGCCGGTCGAGCAGCGGATCGAGAAGGTCGTCGATCGCATCGGCCGTCCGGCCCGGGCTCTTCCCGAGGAACGTGTGCACCTTGAGGTATCCCCAGCCGTTGTCCAGAATCGCTGACTCGGCGACCGTCTGCGTTGCCATCGCCTCTTTGAGCGCTCGCTCTCGCTTCTTTTCGTCGTAGCCGAATGGGTCGGGCGGCCTCGGGACCGTCACGTCGTACACGCCACCCTCGAGGCCCCGCAGGGTCAACTCGACCTCCCATTCCGCGGGGCCGAGAAGGAGAACCTTGTCGGCGACGTGGTCCTTCCACCAGAGCGTGCTGCCGGAGATGCGGTCGTTCTTGCGGCGGTACACGCTGTCCACCAACAGCCCGTCCACCCTAACCAGCTCGCTGCCCGGCAGGACCGGTCGGACGGCGGGATTCGTCGAGTCGCGATCCACGACGAAGACGTGGACCGCCGGTAGTTCGCCGTAGTCCCTCGCGAACTGGTCCCGGAAGCTTCGGAGAACGATCGCCGGCCGAGTACGGACCGTCCGGCCGGGATAGTGTTCGAGCACGGCGTGTCCGTCGTTTAAGCGGGCCATGAATCGGTCCAGTACGTCCGCGCACGCGTCTGGGATCTTGGCCGCACGCGCCTGCGGCAAGAACTCGCCCAGCAGCCTGCCGAGATCGACAAGCTCGGGATAGAAGACGACGAACGACCAGTACGTGTACACGATCCGCGCCGCGCGCTCGAGATCCTTCTCGCACTGCTGCGGATACGCTAGGCTTGGAATGAGGAGTAACAGGGCGAGACAATAGGGAAATCGCTTCATAGGAACCTTCCAGCTGCATCCTCGAGGCGAACTCGCTATGCCGCGATTAACGGCGCGATCTCTTCAGCGTCGCCAGCTCGACCCCCAACTCGGTCAAGGCACCGTCAATGTCCTCGAGCGTGACCCTGGTGGGCGCGGTCACCTCGAGGCCGATGGGCTCTCCGGCCGCGGAGAAATCCACCAGCAGCCCTGGAACCACTTCCTCGGTCCGGGCGCTCTTGACGCTACTTGCACGAGGCAGGTGCAGGTAACCGGTAGCGATCGGCCAGAGCCGCGCTCAACGGTCGGGGCTGATCAGACACGCGTTGATACTACGCGCGGCGCAATTTACGCGCGAGGGCGGCGGGCGTGCTGCAGAGCATGGCGCTTCCTGTTGATCTCGGGTTGATATCCACCCACGACCTTTCTCGCGGCTGGTTGCTCGCCAGGCCGCGGCGAGCGTAGAATGGACTGTGGACGGTCGGAGGTGGCGGTTGATCATCGATCCCGCAGGCGCTGAGGGAGCGCCTGGGGCCCGAGGGCGCACATGCGTTGGCGGACCTGCTGAACGAGGCCAGAGTGCAGACAAGAGGCGACGTGATCGAGATCGCCGCGAGTCGGTTCGAACGCCAGCTCGCCGACGAGATCGGTGGTCTGCGAGCGGAGATGCACGACCTGATCGGCGGCCAGCGGAGTGACCACGCCTATCCCGTTCACAGCCTCACACCGAGCGTGATAACCCCCGCAGCGCTTCGGGCGCGCCGCGGGGGTTATAGTGCAAGACGTGGATGTGGATCCGGCTACAGAGCGAGACGAAGGGTCGCGTAGTAGAACGCCCCGTTCAGGCCGAACTGGGTGACGCGTCGGCTGAACGGGAATCGCTCCGAGCTCCTATTTCCCTTGTCGACCGAATGCTCATCCGGGAACGTGTTGAAGATGTTCGCGCCGCCAACGACCAGCGTCGCGCCGCGTACGAACTCGTAGCCCACATCCAGATCGAAGAGATGTTTGGTGGCGAAGTCCTCATCGTTGTCGCACGGCAAGGTGAAATCGTTCTCTCCACAATCTGGCCGGTAGAGCACGCTTCCGAAGTAGTTGTAGCGCCCGGTGAACGTCCAGCGCGGAATGGTATAGCGTGCCTGGAATATTCCCTTCTCGGTCGGAAGCGCGGTCTCCAGCCTGTTGCGTTCCTCGCGATTGAAGAGGATGCGCTCGACTGCCTCCTGGTCGCCGCCGGCGAACCTGTCGGCCATCGACTGCGGCACGTTCGTCGTCTTCACCTCGGTGTCGCTGAAGTTCCAGGCCGTGGAAAGCGTCAGGTCGCCCGGCCCGAACTGCGGAAACGCCCAAGCCGCGACGATGTCGAGCCCCAAGGTCTCGGTATCGACGGCGTTGGCGAAGAACTGGGCCTGGCTCACGCCCTGATCCGCGAACGGCGCGAGGATATCGGCGACCTGATCACCGATGTCGGAATCGCCCGTGCTGAAACGGCTCGACAGCACGATCCGGTCTTTGATCTCTATATAGTAACCATCCACCGTGATGGTCAGGTTGTCGAGCGGCCGGGTCGTGATGCCTCCGCTCACGTTGACCGAGGTCTCGGCGTCGAGGTTTGGCACGCCGAAAGCTTTGGCGACGCCGCTCAGGTTATTCGCCGTCAAAACGCGGGCCGGTTCCAGGTTGCCCATCGCGTCGAACACGAACTGAATGCTCACGTTGTTGAACCAAATCTGCGGCAACGATGGAGCCCGGAAGCCGTTGCTGACCGCTCCGCGCAAGGACCAGTTGGGGATGAATTCCCAGCGCGCGGCCAGCTTACCCGTAAGTTGCGTTCCGAAGTCGCTGTAATCCTCGAAGCGCACCGTCCCGTCCACGAGGAACTGATCGCTGATCTCGCTCTCTATCCCGGCGTAGGCGCCGATGCTGTAGCGGCCGCGCAGGACCTCGTTGTCGGGCTGGAATCCCGGAAAGACCTGTGAACCGGGGCTTTTCGGCGCGCCCGTGGACGTAGTGTCGAAGTCGACGCCTTTCTCGTCACCGCCATTGCCAAGCAGGTAAGAGCCCGGCTCGCCGGCGGAGAGCGTGTAGCGCTCGTTTCGGTACTCTCCGCCCAGTACCAGCGAGACCGACTTCACCGCTCCGCCGGTGTCGATGAGCCTGACCGCGTCGACGTTGCCGGTGGTCTGCCGCAGCTGGAAGCCGCCGGCGTCGAAGCTCACGGGACTCGACGCGCCCTGCGATGCGTTGTTCGTGTTCTCGATATTGAATCGGAATCGGTTGTTGCCGGTCGTCGCGCTCAGGTCCACGTCCCAGCCGCCCTTGCTGCCACGCAGACCCACCGTGATCGCGTCATCATCGATCGTCGTTTCGATCTCGGGCAGAAATCCGTTCGGGTAGAGCTCGGGGACGACGCGCTCTTCCTGGTACGGAAGCCGATAGAATCCGGTCGCCTGCCCGTTTCGGTTCGTCAGGCCGCCGAAGGCGTAAAACTCACCCGCCTCTCCAAGCTCGAACACGGAATTGAAGAAGACAGAGCCAACCGTCGCGTTGCCCTGCCCGATCTTCATGCTGAAGTCTTCGCGCGTCAGCCCGCGGGCGGCCAACTCCGAATCATCACCTGTTCCATCGGATGTGAATATCGAGCCCGTGTAGATGCCCGAGCGGTTCGTGCGATTCCTATCCAGAAAGTCGCCGGTCACATTGAAGAACCCGCGCTCGCCGATCCGGAAGCCGAAATTGGCGTTGAATCGGAAGGTTTCGCCGTCCACGCCGGTGTCATTGCCGCCGACCGTCGTACCGGGGTTGAATCCGCCAGTCGCGTTAATCAGGACCTTCTCGGACTGCTCTTTCAGAACGATGTTGATGACGCCCGCAATGGCGTCGGAACCGTACTGAGCGGAGGCGCCGTCGCGCAAAATCTCGATTCGCTCGATCGCCGACGCCGGGATCGAGTTCAGGTCGACGCCAACAGTGCCGCGACCGAAGGTACCGTTGACATGAACGAGCGCGCTCGGGTGTCGACGCTTTCCATTGATCAGTACGAGCGTCTGGTCCGGACCCAGACCGCGCAGACTAGCAGGGTTCACGTGGTCGGTGCCGTCCGAAATCGTCTGATGCGACGCGTTGAACGACGGCGCCAGCGTGCGCAGGATCTGATTCGTCTCCAACTCGCCGGCCTGCGATATCTCCGCCGCCGGAATCACGTCGATCGCCACCGGCGTTTCCGTCGCCGTCCGTGCGGTTCGCGAACCCACCGCGACGATCTCATCGATGGCCAGCGCGGAGACGTTGAGCGCGAAATCGATCGTAACGGTTCGATCCGCTTCGACGGTCACGCCCTCCTCCGCCGCGGCGTAGCCGAGCGAGCCCGCGCGAACGGTATAGACGCCCGGCTGGACCTGGATGGTATAGCGACCGTCTGCGCCGGAGAACACGCCTAGTGCGGTTCCGACGATCTGGACGGTCGCTCCCGTCACCGGGGCGCCCGTGCCTGCGTCCGTGACCATGCCGGTGATGGTACCGGTCTGGGCGAGTAGGGACTTCGTAGGTGCGGCGAGCACGAGAATCGCCGCAATTGAACAGAGAACTCGCGACATAACACACCTCCTAGATGGTTGGTGGCAGTCAGCCCGCACGAGACTGAAGGCTGTCTTACGTCGAGATCTCTTGACGAGACTTGTGATTGTACTTGTTCGCGGCGCCCATGATACACGATCCAGCGGATCGAGGCAAGACAGCGCAAGCCTGCCCTCGAGGACTGCTTGCCCACTTGGGCCGCGAAACCCCGAGCAACACCACTCTACGGCCGCTTGAACTTTAGCGGCGGCAACGTGACCCGTTCCGGTAGCTCCTGCTCGCCTTTCAGAAACGCGAGCATCGTCTCGAGGATCACCGGCGACGCCAGGAACAGGTCATCGTCGTGGGATCCCCCCTCGATGATGAGATGATGGCTGTTCGGCAGGCCCTCCCGCATCTCTTCGGCATTGCTGGGCGGAGTGCGGACGTCGAGCGTGCCGCTGATGAACAGCACCGGCACGTCCGCGTACACCAGGCTGCGAAAATCATCGCCCAGATCCTCATAGGGCCAGCTGGCGCAGTCGGCCTTGAGTCCGATGTTGCCGGCGTCGCCGAGTAACGCGGTCGTGGCCTGTTCCTCGATCAAGGCCAGCCGCTCGGCCGTTGCGCCAGACGCGCAGTCCATCGCCAGCGACATCGCGAGCTCGCGGTTGCCGCGGCGGTCAGACGCGATCAGCGGGGCGACATCCTCGAGCTGGCCGCGCATCGCCGGTATGACGCGGGCCGGTAACTCGATGATGTCCGGGCGCTCGCCGAGCTCGCCGAATATGCCGCGCCGCAAGTCGTCCGCGCCGATCACCACGCTCGTCGGCGTGCCGGTCTCGGGATCCTCGACTTCGACCCGTAGTGGCTCGCGCTCTAGTTCGTCGAGGAGAGCCCTGAGCTCGCCGACAAAGTCGGGGATGACTTCGCTCAGTTTCTCGTCCGCCTTCATCGCGCTGTCAACCCGCAACAGGACGCGATCGAGATTGGCCGGTAGCTTGTAGCTGTGGTCCGGCCCCTCGACTCCCGCCAGGATCGCCCGCTCGACGCGATCGGGATGTTGCCGGATATAGGCCAGGCCCAGGTGCGTTCCATAGCTGATGCCCCAGAGGTTCAGCCGCTCGGCCCCCAGCGCCTCCCTCAGGTCATCCAGATCCTCGGCGCTTTCCCAGGTGTTGAACGCCTTGATGTCCAGCGAGTCGGACCAGTAGGCGTAGCACTCATCTAGAAACTCGCGCGCGGCTTCGGTGCGCACCGCCAGATCCGTCGGCTGGTCCAGCGGATAGTCCCAGCTGCCCGGGCAGAGCGTGTACGGGTCCGAGTAGTAGGTGCCGCGCTGATCCAGAGCGATCACATCGCTGACCTCGCGAAGCGTCTGGAACAGGATCCACCGGTCGCCGGACGCGGAGTAGCTGCCCGAGCCGCCGGGTCCGCCGGCGAGGTATACGATAGGAGGCCCGGGGTTTTCGCTCGTACTGGCGAAGCGGACGAAGTGGATCCCGATCGAATCACCGTTCGCATCCTCGTGCCGCAGCGGAACGCGCAACCGCCCTTCTTCCGCATCGATCTTCTTCTGACCCGGAATCAACATGTAGTCGGTTTGGGCGAAGAGAATCGGGGTCAGGGTCAAAGGACCGTGGGTGACCGGAGGGCCTGTCTCTCCCGCATACGGCGCATCCCCTTCCCCGCAGCCGACGAGCAAGGAGGCCGCGGTGGCGGCGAAGAGCGCGAGTAAGCGTGCGAACTCAAAGGGCGAGCGCATGAGGACCTCCCGATGTTGGCGGTTCCTCACCTTTACGGTGCCAGCTGCACATGGGTTTCGAGAGGATGAGCCAGGCTCTGGTCAGGCCAATCGCAAAAGCCATCGTGTGGCCGTTGACGCCCCGATGACGGTCTCGTGAGATGCTCCAGGCAGGAACGCCGCGCGCTCGCCCACCCAGAAGCCTGGAGGTATAATCTGGAAGGTATGCCAAGCACGACGATCACCTGGCAGGACGTCCTCCTCATGCCCGAGGAGGGGAGTCGCTACGAGGCGATCGGCGGAGAACTGTACGTGACGCCGGCGCCGCGAGTGCCTCACCAGAAGATCGCGATGATCCTCGTGGAGTCGCTCCTCCCTCTTCTTGAGCAACCGGGCCACGGCAGCCTGCTTTTCGCCGGTGAGGTCGAGTTCCTGATCCTCCCCCACACTCAGCCGAATCGCGATCCGAAGAAGCTGGCCCGCGCGCTGCTAGACTGGAACGCAACGCATCGAGAGAATGGCGATCTGGCTCCTTACACTATCGACTTTCTGTGACGTGAGCAGAATGTTCTCGAAGCTGCACTGTACGGCCCCCATCTCTCGGGCTTTCGCACTAGCCGCGCTGATGGCCACGGTCGCCTGTACCAACATCATTGTCCCGCCGCGCGACCCGTTGCAGCCACGGTCCGTCTTCGTGCTCGATCACGGTCGCCACGCCAGCCTGGTGCTGCCGGCGTCCGATAGCGCACTAGTCCGCTTTGCTTACGGCGACTGGACCTACTACGCCAAGGCGGAGACCGGCGCCAGCGAAGCTTCCGCTGCGGCCCTGCTACCGACGACCGCGGGCCTCGGTCGGCGCGTGCTGCAGGAGCCACCTACGGAGGACGGTGTCCGTAGTGCACTGCGGGTCGGGGTCGAGGGTGTATACGAGGTGATCGTGGACAGCGCGAGGGCAGGCCGGCTGCTGGAGGTGCTGGACTCGATCTTCGACGCCGATCGGAAGAATCTGATCTACAACAACGGATACGACCTCGAGTTCGTCCGCCACCCGCGCCGCTACACGATCTTCCGCAACTCGAACTGGATGGTCGCCGACTGGCTCAGGCAGCTCGGCTGCCGCGTCAGCGGGTTGCTGCTCTTCTCGAAGTGGAAGCTGGAGCAACGCTCACCGCCGCCGACGGCGGACGGAGAGCGCGATCCCGCGGCCACATCGCGGAAGCCGGCGATAGGCGCACCGCCTAAAACGAGATGGTGATAGCGGCCAGGGCCGATTTCCAGCGGGTCCAGCCGACCTTCCACCACGCGACGACTCGAGCGCCGATCGGCACGGCCGGCTGTCGTGGGCTGTGGACGCGGGCCGGCCTCGGCGTAAACAGGTGCCGCTCGAGGTCCGTCTGATACAGATCCTCCAGCGAGGAGCGCTGCTGGGCCATCACTTCTTCCCTCCTGGAACTCTAGCGCCCGCTGGACAGGCTGCCTGCCTACAAGCGCTCGTCGTCTCTCAGAGGTTGTCGTGTTGGCGGGTGGCGGGTCTATCGATTGAGCGGGTCGTTAGGCGGGCTCCTATAGGAGCGTTCTTGCATACAGCGTACCGGATTCGGGCTTCGGAACCGGCGCCGCAAGCCCGTGTCGCCTTTGCGGATCCGCGAAGGCGGCGAAACCGCGGGGCCGGGGCTTGTCGGGCCGCTGCCACAATCTGTGTCGCTGGACAAGAAAAGCCCGGAAGCTGACCTCCGGGCTCTTTTCCTCTCGACCGCCGCATGGACGCGGCGGTCTCCTGACCTGTCTATCGTTACTCGTCTGTCACTTCAGGGATCCTGGACATCTTCACCAGCAGCCAGACGGCACCACAGATCACGAGGGCCGCAACAACGATCAGTGCATTCTCCAAGAGTTCCTCCCATTATCCCCGATCACGGGCAAATACGCGCTTGAACGGATGGACCGACCGCTTCGTTTACGATCGGCACGGGTCGGGGCTCTGTCCTTACGAGCAAGGACGGTACCGCAGGCTCTCGTAACTCATAAACAATTACCATACAATCACTTACGACGCCAGCCCCCCCGACCCAATGGCAGCGGCCGAGACGACTCGTCCCAAGGCCGCGCCCCGGACTGGGCGCGGATGATGCAAGGCCTTCACGCATTTAGCGAGATGTCGCGCTCCCGCCGAGTGGCCGAGCCGGCCCGAAAACGACCGTATCATGCGGTTTTTCGCCGGTGACGGGGCTGGCCCGCTCTTTGCCCTCTCCGGAATCCCCGACGTGTATCCCATCTCTGTCCGCGGGCCGCCCGACATCGGCGGCGACCAAGCCAGAAATCGCTGACATGCCGAACAAACGACAGGCTCGAACCTAAAACGTCGAACCGGAAGCAGTATCAGGAGGACCCCAATGGCCACCTTCCTAAAGACCCTTCGTCCCAATGGGGACGACCTGCGGACGCAGGTCGATCAGATAGTACAGAACAAGCAGCAGCTGCAGGCGCTGGTCGATCAAGCGTCGCGATCGGCGAGCGAACTGAGCGAGTTGTCGACGCCGATCTCGGCCGCCCAGCAAGCGGTGGTCTCGATCGGCGAACGCTTGACCGCGCTAGAGAACCGGATGAGCGCCGTCGACAGGTTAGGTTCGCGCTTGGGCAAGGTGGAGGCGGTAGCGGACAAGGTGGCCGAGGCCCAGACGCGCATCGAAGCGCAGCTCGCCCAGTCAGCGGCGGACGCCGGAAAGATCAGCGGCCAGATGGATGATCTCAGGCACACGGCCGAAATGGCAACGACGATCAAGGACGACATCGCGGAGTTGGCGAAGGAGGACAGCCCGTTCCAGCAGCTGCGTTCCGATGCCGACGAGCTGAGCAAGGGGGTGCGCGACCTGAACGAGGGCTTCACGCGTATTCGCGAACGCCAGGACGAGATGTCGCGCGCCTACAAACACGCGATGTCACGCTTCAACGCGTTCGAGGTGCAGTACCAAGGTATCGCCAAAGTCGTCGACGATACCGAGACGCGGGTGAACGGGCTGCAGGACACGATGGAGAGCCTCGGCGAACTCGCTGAGGGCGTGTCCGACGCCCGTCACCAGCTCGCCACGATCAATGTGTTCACCGACCAGATCGGTCAGAAGGTCGCTGCGCTGGAGAAGCAGCGCGAGGCAATCGATCAGGCGGCGAGCTGCGCCGCGAACCTGACAGCGTCGATGCGCGAGATCGATGCCGGCATGCAGAAGCAGGCGGATTACCAGGACAAGCTAGAGGCTGTGACACAGACCGTCGAACGCCTGCAGGCGTTACACAAGGACGTTCTGGCGCGGTCCGACGAGATCACCGCCCGCCAGGGACAGATCGAGTGGATGGAGCAAGGGATGAAGCAGGGCCTGGCAGACCTGCAGGAAAAGCTGTCACAGAGCACCGAGCGCTTCGAGTTGGAGAATCGAGGCCTCGAGACGGTCAGCCAGCGGATCGCCGATCTGCGCTCGACAGTCAGCGACTGCGAGAATCGTTACTCCACGCTCGACGAGCGGAGCCGCGTCATCGCCGAGCTTCGTTCGCAGGCAGAGGACCTCGTCAAGCAAGTAGGTTCGGTCGGAGAGGACCTGCAGCATCTGGAGGAAGAGGCCGGTCACGCCCGCACGTTACGGGCGGAAGTCGAGCGGCTGGCGGAAGGCGTCGGCGCGGTCACGCAGCGGTTGACTCGCGTCGAAGAGGCAAAACCCGCCATCGAATCGGCGCTGAAGGACCTCGGCAGCTTGGGCCGCAGCCGCGAGGCCATGCAGGAAAACCTCGAGCAGATGCGGCTCGTCTACAACGAGATCATGCGGATACGCGAAGGGCAGTCCGAGACGGAAGCGTGGCTGGCCACGACCGAGGAGAGTCTGGTGCAGCTGCAGGAGCAAGTCGCCGGCCTCGACTCGATGGCGCCGACCGTCGAGGCGGTCCGCAAAGAGTGCGAGTTGGTGAGCGACTCGATGGCAGCTATTCAATCGCGCGGCGAATTCGTCGATGACCTCCACAAGCGATTGGGCGAGCTGGCCGCGTTGGGCGCTGAGATCGATGCGCGCAGCAAGGGCCTCGAGTCGCGCGTGGAGACGGTCGAGGAGCGCTTCGTAGCGCTGGCCAGCAAGTCGGAGGACGCGGACCGCGTCGCCAAGGCAATGGGGACGGTCACGGCATCGGTGGAGGACGCGGAGCGCCGCATGGCCGAGGTCAGCAAGACGATGGGCTCGCTGGAGAACCGGTCCGACGAGATCCAGAGCCTGTCAGAGCAAGTCGGCTTCATCGGCCGCGAACTAGACCAGCGGCAGGCCACGATCGAGAAGGCGACCGATCACCTTCAGCGCGCCTCGAAGCTGCGCGAAGAGATCGCCGGCGACATCCAGCGGCTGGAGGAACTGTCGCAGGCCGTGGCCAGCACGGCCGGCTCCGTCGAGGAGCGCGCCGGCCAGCTCGATGCGATGGCGGAACGCCTGGGCAACCGTTCGCAGACGTTGGCAGCGGTCGAGAAGCGCTTCGACGGTTTTGAGGAGCAGCTGAAGAAGTGGGAGCTGTCCGAGGCCGAGATGAGCCGCGCCCTCGACCGGCTGGATGCCCGGCAAACCACCGTGGACTCGCTACAGGCCGACATCAAGCACATGTTCGAGATGGCAGAACGCACGGTTCAGGACGCTCGCACGATCTCGACCGTGCAGCACGAGATGCAGGCGACGCGCGGCGAACTCGAGGAGACGCTGGAACGTCTGCGCGCCAGCGACCAGGTCGCCGAAGGGCTGGATGAACGGAAGCGTGCAATCGAACAGGCCGAGGGGCGGCTGGCCCGCGCCGAGGCCCTGCTGATCGACATCCAGTCGAGTCTCGAGACGCTAGAAAGCCAGAAAGCGATGGTCGACTACGTGGTGAAGAAGGCCGGCGCCCTGACCTTCCAGACCAAGCAGGCGGAGGCGCTGATCGATGCGCTGCGCGAAGAGCGCGAGCTCACGAACCGCGTGCAGACGGCTTTCGCCAGGCTGCGCGACGATGGAAACGGCAAAGGGCAGGAGTCCGATTACGATAGCGACCACGATCAAAGTCAAGAACAGGAACAGGAGCAGGAGCAGGAGCAAGCGCAGAAACAGCAGGAGTAGTTAGCAGGCGAGCGAGCAGCAGAAGGAGCCAGAACAGCCTTAGTTCAGCCAAAGCCCCAAACCACCCAAGGGCCGCCGGTCTTCACCGGCGGCCCGCTCCACATGACAACCGGACCATTCCCTACTCCTCCCGCAACGCCACGACCGGATCGACGCGCGCGGCCCGGCGAGCGGGCACCAGGCAGGCCGCCGTCGCTATCGCGACGAAGAGGACGGAGCACCAGCCCCAGGATCTTGCCCGACTCGGCGCCGAACGCGATTCGCACGCCGATCTCGGCCGTTCGCTGCCGCACCACGTAGGAGATCACGCCGTACAGGCCGACTGCGGCCAGCACCAGCGCGACGACGCTGAAGACACCGATCAATATCAGCGCGAAGCGGGTTGGCGCCCTCGCCTCGTTGACGTATTCGGCCATGGTCCGCACATCTGCGAGCGGCAGCAGCGGGTCC
>JBDHAS010000112.1:0-11670 GCA_039588015.1 Gemmatimonadota bacterium
TCTTCTCGTCGGATTTCTCGGCAGCCCGGGCTTCCGCGTGCGCAACATGGTCGTCGGCTACGTGGGTGCCGTGGTTTTGGTACTCGCCGTGGGCTTGGCAATCTCGTACGCTGCGGACTTCGCCCCGAATCGATACGCCGGCTATCTCGGGTTGGTGCCGATCGGGATGGGTGTTGCCAGACTCTATAGGGTTCTCCGCTATCGAGATGGCTCGGCGGAGGTGGGAGCCATGCCGGTGACGCGGGGAGCACTTTCCGTCGGCTTGGTGATGATCGCCAACAGCGGCGACTCGTTAGCCGCCTTCGTGCCGCTGTTCGCGGAGACCCGTGAGCCGTTCACCTTTCTCATCGTGGCTGTTGGCGCGTTCTTGTCGGTCTTCTGGTGCTGGCTGGCGCGTTGGATGGCCAGCCACGCATCCGTTCAGAGGCCGCTTCAGAAGTGGGGAGCCTACGTGCTTGGTTCAACACGTAGACGGCGAGCAAGCCCAGCGTCCCGACGACCAACAGGTAGTAGAGCGTCGGAAGGATCGTCTTGCGGAGCGTCGTTCCTTCCTGGCCAAGCAGGCCCACAGTGGCGGATGCTGCCACGACGTTGTGAATCGCGATCATGTTGCCCGCTGCGGCGCCTACAGCCTGAAGCGCCACTACCATGGCGCCGTTGATGGCCAGTTGGGTCGCCACTCCCAACTGAAATAGGCTGAACATCAAGTTGCTGACCGTGTTGCTGCCGGCGATGAAGGCGCCGAGCGCACCCACGGCCGGCGCACAGAGCGGCCATACGTGGCCCACGTTGGTGGCGACCCACGTCGCCATGGCGATCGGCATCGATGGTAATTGCTCTCCGCCCGGCAGAATGTAGGCGTTGACTCCGGAGTTGATGTACACGCGCACCATGGGGACGGTGAACAGGAGAACGAAGCCGGCGCCGAGCAGGACGCGTGTGGATTCCCGGAGGGCGCCGGTGATCTGGCGGCCGTTCATTCGGTGCAGAAACCAGGTCACCACGACTGCGGTCATCAGCATGGTGGCGGGCAGGTACAGCGGACTGGTCGTCGCGGCGATATCGGTGGAGAAGATGTCCGTCCAACTGATCCTCACGGAGCGCAGATAGTCGCCTACGGGGAGTTGTCGTAGGCGAGTGAGGACTAAGAGCGCGGCAACTACTCCGTACGGTGCCCAAGCCAGACTTGTGGGTATGCGTCTGCCCTCTTCGCTCCGTTGCTTGACGGCCGAGTCGAGGCCGAACCAGTTGGCGGGCCAGCGATCGCGTGGAGCAAAGTCCCATGTGTCTGCGGGTAGCAAGAATCCGCGACGCGCCGCGAACGTCACGATCATGAGCCCGATGGCGGCTCCAAATAGAGAGGGGAACTCCGGTCCCAGCAAAGTGCCTGTAAGCGTATAGGGCACGGTGAACGCCAGGCCACCAAAGATCGCGAACGGCAAGACCGACAGCCCTTCCGCCCATGACCGGTTCTTGCCGAAGAAGCGGGTCATCATCATGACCATCAGCGTCGGCATCAAGGTTCCGGTGATCCCGTGTAGAACCGCTACGTATGCTGTGATGCTCGATCGGTAGTGCTCGAAGGAGATTCCGGCCTCGCTCAGCCGCGCGGTCAACTCCGGGCTTGCCAAGCCGTCGGTGATGCCGATCAGGATCGGTGTGCCCACCCCCCCGAAGGTGACGGCCGTGCTCTGGATCATCATTCCGAGCATCACGGCCGCTGCCGCAGGGAAGCCCAGGGCGACCATCAGCGGTGCGGCGATCGCGGCGGGGGTGCCGAAGCCGGCGGCTCCTTCGATGAACGACCCGAACAGCCAGGCGATGATCACGACTTGGACGCGGCGGTCGTCGCTGATACCGTGAAAACTGCGCCGGATCGCAGCGACTCCGCCCGAATACTCCAGGGTCTTCAGCAGCAGGATGGCGCCGAAGATGATGAACAGGATATCGAACGTGGTGAACAGGCCCTGCACGGTCGACGCCGCGACTCGCCAGGAATCGACCCGCCATACGCCCAAGGCCAGCACGACCGCAGCGATGTAGACGATCGGCATGGCCCACTTCGCAGCCACGCGGAAGCCCACTAGTAGAACGCCGGCCAACAGAATGGGAGCCACGGCCACAAGGGCCTGGACTGTGAGGTTCATCGTGGGTCCGTTTCAGCTACGGGGGGTACCCGAGGTGAACGTTCGAGCATCATGAATCGGGGAAGAGTATTGCGTGGACGGCACGCGGGCCATGGACGCCCAACGTGAGGTTCAGTTCTATGTCCGCCGACTTGCTGGGCCCGGTGACGAACACGACTTGCCGCGACCGTCTGAGGAAGTCCGTGAGCTGACCGGAACTGCGTAGGTCGCTCAGCCAAGCTTCAAACGTAGGATAGAGCCTGCTTAGGGGTACTAGCGCGATGTGATGGAGGGGTAGGAGACTGGCCGCTCGACTTCTTCCCGTGCCGGAGGAAAGGACGATCGACCCGGTGCTCGCGAACGCGGCCTCGACGCCGGTCACGCCGATCATCGCGCCGGCCGCCCGTCGGCGAACCTCGTCGTCTTGCATATCACCCGGCACGAAGAGCGAGATGCCGACTTCCTCGAGCCTGCTACCGAGTTCGGGGACAGGCAGTGTATTCGGCGCCCATGCGAGCACCTCAGTGTGCTGGGGCTCTTGATCCGGACCGGTGCGGTCGTTCCCAAAGTTCCATTCCCGGGATTTCGCCGCGATGCGCTCCGCCACCTGCGTCTCCTCGCCCAACACCTCGTAGCTGCCAGAGATAGCCTCGAGCTTTTGTCCAAAGATCTTCACGAGCGCCAGGCCATCACCTTCGGCATGCGTGACGGGCGCAGGGGGGACCGGTCTCTCCCGCGCATGGTCCTCCCCGCGGAAGAGCGGCTTGTCATCGCCGAGCGCCATACGGACGTTGGCCAGTATCGACTCGCGGGGGTTCGTCTCTGCGCTAGCCACTAGGATGGTTCTCCTCGCTGGCCCGCGGACCGATCGCGCCACATGGCTCGGAAGCTCTTTCGCGGCGGCTTCGGCAGGTCGCGTGAACGGGTCCAGGCGCGTAACGGTGGCGGCGTCCGCGATATGTAATCTTTCCGGCCCGCCAAGAGGCGCGCGATCCAGCCGACGATTCGTGTCGCCGCCCCATATCGTCTCGGGCTCGTGATGGTCGCGGTGTATGCGTTAATGGCGATGCGTTCGAGGGCTGGCGCTGCCTTGCGTTCCGCTATCTCGCTTCGGAGGTCGAGCAGCAGCCGCGGTAGATCGATCTTGACGGGGCAGGCGTCGCGGCACGCGCCACACAGCGAACTGGCGAAAGGCAGTTCGCGCGCCGACGTTACGTCGTCGGCCAGTAGCGGCGTGATGACGGCGCCGATGGGGCCGCTGTACGGGGTGCATCCATAGGTGTGACCACCGATCTCCCGATAGACCGGGCACACGTTGACGCACGCTGCGCAGCGGATGCATAGAGCCGCATCCGCGTAGCCTCGCCTCAGCATTCGCGATCGCCCGTTGTCGAGCAGGATGACGTGCATCTCTTCCGGACCGTCCGGGTGACCAGGATCACGCGGCCCGCTGCTCACGGAGAAATAGACCGAGACATCCTGCCCTGTGGCACTCCGAGACGCTGCCTGCCACAAGAGAACGGCGTCCTCTACCGTCGGTACGACCTTCTCGATTCCCGCGATCGCCACATAAATGCGCGGCATGCTCGTCACCATCCGACCGTTGCCTTCGTTGGTGACGACGCAGATCGAGCCCGTCTCGGCGACGGCGAAATTGCAGCCGCTGATGCCCATGTCGGCGCGGAGAAATTCGTCCCGCAAGGCGCGGCGGGCAACGGCGCAGATCTCGGATGGGTCGTCCGTTGCCGGTACGCCGAGCTTGCTGTGGAGCAGCTCGCCGATCTCTTCGGCACGCTTGTGAATGACCGGCGCGATGATGTGACTCGGAGGCTCGCCGGCCAGTTGGACGATGTACTCGCCCAGATCGGTCTCGACGATATGAATGCCGGTTTGCTCCATGGCCTCGTTAAGGCCGATCTCCTCCGTCACCATCGATTTGGATTTGACCGCGCGACGAACGCCGTGCCGCTCGGCTATACGCACGACAGCGCGCGTGGCTTCCGCCGCGTCACGCGCCCAGTGCACGTGGCAGCCGTTCTCGGCGAGATTGCGTTCTAGTTCGTCCAGAAGCCCGGGAAGATTCCGGATGGCGTCCTCTCGGACCGCTCGCGCCTGGTCACGCAGGCGGGGACCGTCGATCGCGGCCATCGCCTCCGTCCGCTTCCCGGAGAGGCGCACGGTGGACCGGTCGAGGGCGGTCCGCAGGCCTTCGTCGCCTAGCGCCTGCTCTACGCGGCGCTTGTAGGGAGCACGGACGTCAACGATCATTGCGCGTCCCTTGGCTTGCGTGTCCTTCGCGGCTGTCCAACACCTCGGCGATGTGAATCGCCCGGCAGCGGCAACCCTCGCGCTTGAGGATCCCGTTCAGGTGTGTCATACAACTCACGTCGTTGACCACGACATAGTCGGCGCCAGAATTCTCTATGTTGCGCGCCTTGCGTCGTCCCATAGCCGTGCTCAGGTCCGCGTTCTTAACAGCGAACAGTCCGCCGAAACCACAGCACTCGTCGGCGCCGTGGAGGTCGGCTAGACCTGGACCTTCCACGCCGGCGAGGAGACGACGGGGCTGGTCGTCGACTCCTAGCTCGCGCAGGAGATGACAGCACGGATGGTAAGTGCACTTGGCGTCGAAAAGGGCGCCCGTCCGCTCGACTCCCAGGACATCGACCAGGTATTCGGTCAACTCGTAGGTAGCGTCGCCCACCGACTCGGCTCGGCGGCGTTCCTCGTCATCGTCTGCGTTCTCGAAAAGGACGCGGTAAAAGTGGCGGACCATCGCCGCGCAGCTCCCACTCGGGGCGACGATGGCGTCGACTTCACGGCGTTCGAGCAATGGGGCGAAGACTTTGAGGAAATGACCGGCCATCGAGCGGGCGTCACGACGGTATCCGGCGTTGAAGGCCGGCTGCCCGCAACAAGTCTGAGCCTCGGGGAAGAGGACCTGGACGCCGTTGCGCTCCAGCAGGTTCGTCGCGGCTAGGCCTACCTGCGGGTAGAGCGTGTCCACCATGCAGGTGACGAAGAGCGCGACGCGACGTGTGGACGGTTCCGAAATCTGTTCTTTCATAGCCTCGGGAATCGAGCCGGCTGCCGTACCGCTAATTTTGAGGCGGCCGCTTTATCTCGTATTCCTCCGGTGGATCCAGTCCCAGTAGATGCTCCACGAAATAATCCCAGGTTCGCCGAACCACGTACGGCTCGTTCGAGTAGCCGTGATTGCGATTCGGAAGCGAGATCAGATCGAAGTCCTTGTTGCTCTTTATCAGTTCGTCGATCAACAGCAGGGTCGCGTTGGGATGGACGTTGTCGTCCAACGTGCCGTACATCAGCAGCAGCTTACCCTTCAACTTGCCCGCGAGGTTCTGGTTGGCCTGGGAGTCGTAATTGTCGCTACCGTCCTCGGCTCTCTCCAGTTGGCCCTGGTATCGCTCGCCCCACGCGTAGAAATAGCTGCGGTTGTCATGGTTCCCGGCCGACGAGACCGCGACCTTGAAAAAGTCCGGGTGTCGGAGCAGCGCGTCGGTTGAGGAGAAACCACCGCCGGAGTGGCCGAAGATCCCTACGCGGTCGAGATCGATCTGAGGAATGCGAGCGGCGAGCTGCTTGATCGCGACCACGTGGTCGATTATCCCGTTATCCCCCATGTCCGCGTACCAACGATCGTGAAATGCTTTCGACCGGAACGGAGTGCCCATCGCATCGATCTGCATCACGATGAATCCCAGCTCGGCAAGCGCATATGGATCACCCCACGGGTTCGGCCTGAAACTCCGCCAGCCGATCGGGCCGACCTGCGGTCCCGGATAGATGTAATCGATGATGGGATACGTACCACCCGCATCGAAGTCCGAGGGCAGGTAAAGGTACCCGTGAAGGTTGGTTATGCCGTCGCGGGCTTTAACGACGAAGTGCTTCGGCCACCGCCAGCCGACCTCGAGGAGACGGCTGACATCGCCTTCCTCTATCGTCTGCAAGACCCTACCGTCCCGACCGCGCAGCACGGTGACCGGAACGGTATCGCGCCGCGAGTAGCTGTCCACGAAATACTGCCCGGACGGCGAGATCCGGATGTCATGGTCCGCGTTCTCCGGGGTCAGCAGCTGGAGGCTGGATCCGTTCAGTCGAGCCCGGTACAGGTGACGGAAGTAGATGTCTCGATCGGGCTCGCGGCCCACCGCGGTGAAATAGACCCAGCGGTTTCTTTCATCCACGTCGAGGATGTCGACCACGACCCAGGGGCCGGAGGTTATCTGGTTCTTCAGATCGCCGCTCTGGGCGTCGAACATATAGAGATGCCCCCAACCATCACGTTCCGAGAACCATATGACCTCTCCGTCCCCGTTGATCACGCGCCAGTTAGGTATGCCCCGGATCGCCAGGTTGAGTTCGACCAGCGTCGGGCCCGCTTCTTCAAGAATGGCCCGAGCCGAGCCCGTTTCGGCGTCGGCGGCGAGCAGCGTCACCTTGCGCCGATCGCGTTCGACGCGAGTGAAGAAGAACCGATCGCCGTTCGCTCCCCAACGCGCCGTCATCCAGATGGAGTCCTCGGCAACGACGCTGAAATCCATCGGCTGGGGTTCGACGTCCACGCGGACCTTGCTGCGGGCGTCGATGTCGAAGATGTAGATCTCGAAAGTCGGGATGATAGAGTCGCCCGGCAAAGCGTATCTGTACGAATGGAGCTTGGGGCGACCCGTGGCAGTCTCCAAAAGGTGGAGTTGCTCGACTTGACGCTCATCGAGCCGGAGCGTGGCGATCTTCCTGGAGTCCGGAGACCAGGAAAGAATAGGGCGTAGTTCTCTGCCGCGACGGCGGTCCGTGACGACGGTGCAGCATCCTTCGGGATTGACGGCGTAGCCGTGGTGCTCGACGCCGTCATCGCTCAGTTGGGCCTCCTCGCCGCTTGCCGCGTCGCGTATCCAGAGGTTCTCGCCCCGCTCGAAGGCGACCCAGCGACCGTCCGGCGATGTCACCTCGGTGATTGGATTCTTGGGAACCGTGTCCGGCCCGGCACAACGGTAGTCTGATATGGTGCAGGTCCAACGAAGCGAATCGGTCAGCTGGAATCGGATGGCCATACCGCCTTCCACGAATTCGAATTCACGGAACGGGAGCTTGAACGGCTCGTAGGAGGTGTCCGCTGCCACCGAGAGCGCTGCCGCGAGCCGGACATGGTCGAAGGCAGGCCGCCGCGTTCTTGACCCTGCATCGACCAGCACGAATTCGCGTCCCTCGCCCAAACGGTTCAGATACCAGAACCGGTCTTCTGGAAGCCAGTTCGGGTCTACTTCCGTCCCGGAGACCAGCATGAGCGTATTCCAGCCGAGGAACCTCTCCGCCCGCGCGTAGTCCGCGGGGCTGAGTTGGGCCTGGAGCGATGTGGTCTCAACGAGGAGAGGAGCAAATACTAGTACGACTACAAGTCTGAGGCGGATGCCAGCGCATCTCGTCGTCATGGGTCCTCCACATGTCGAGAGGTAGCCCTAGAGGGTGTCGGACCCGGTAAGTTTCGACTGATGAGCGGCCGCTGGCAACGCTGCGGGCGCGGGGACGCGACCGGCCGCCGTTTCCGGTGGCAGCAGGCCGGGCGGGTATGTTGACTGGCCGACGCCTACTCGTCGAAGTCGAGATCGAAAGCGTCGTCGAAATTGGGGAGCCACTCTCCTGGCTTGGCGATCGCCATGCCGAACTCATCGATGCAGTGCGCGTCGGTGGCGACCTGGGCACACTGTCTGGGCCCTGGTGTGCCGACGTCACGACCCTGGTGGGAATTCCAGGGCTTCTTGTGGGACGGATTGTGGCTTGTCATGGCGGTAGCGTGTCGTATCCTTTCCGCTTTCGCGGTCAGCCATACGACGGGGGAGCCGGTCTAAGACCATAATATGGACGATCCACGGCCCGGATGGGTCACAGGCGCCGGTCGGGGCCCCGGCACGGCCCGGAACGCGAAAGGCCGGCCCGCTCCGCCCGGCTGGCCAGCCTTCACGCTCTACTACTTTTCTCTCTAGGCTGAGGGCCTTGGCCCTCTTGCCTATGACGAGCGCATCGGCCCGTTGGTCACAAGGCCTGACACTCGACGCGGCCGCGCGTGCTGCAAAGGCTGGCATAGTGCTAGATTAGGGCCTCTAGGCCACTGGTTAAGGGCCCGGTTGTTGGGCCCGAGGGTGAGGTTCACCCGGCTACGGAGGACAGGGTAGGTCACCGATGTTGGAAGTCGTCGTCGTTGGAGGAGGCATAGCGGGGTTCGCAGCCGCGCTCGCCCTGTGGGAACGCGGCGCCGCGGTGACGGTCGTCGAGGCGACCCGTCCTGGGAGCGGGTCGACGGGCGCGTCGGCTGGGATGGTCGTCGCCCAGTATGAGGCGGGCGAGCCCGGCCCCAAGTTCCGACTGTCCCTGGAGGGCCGTAGTCGCTATCCGGAGTTCGCGGCGCGGCTGGAGGAGCTGGCAGGCCGGACCCTTCATCTGCGTTGGGACGGGATGCTGGTCGCCAACCTGACCGTCGACGAGCACGCGGGGGCGGTGGAATCGGGGCGCTGGCAGCGGGAGCTTGGTCTGGATACCGAGGTTCTGGATCCAGCGGAGGCCGAGCGGTTGCAGCCGGGAATCTCCCTGGACATCCCGTCGTATGTCTGGTTGCCTGCCGAGGGCCACCTGGACACTCAGGAGATGGGTGAGATCATGGAAGCTGCGATCGGGCGGACCGAGATTCGCCTGATCGTCGGCAACAGCGTCGCCGGGATCCTCTCGAAGAACGGGGCGGTGGTTGGCGTCGAAATGGAGGATGGCCGCACGCTGGAGGCGGATTGTGTCGTCCTGGCGGCAGGAGCTTGGAGCAGCAAGATCGCCGGATTACGGCGTCCGATGCCGGTACGCCCGATCCGTGGTCAGATCCTCCGCTTCCGTGCCGGCGCGATAACGTTGCAGCGGATAGTGGCGAGCCATGCGGGGCGCTACCTGGTGCCACGCCATGACGGGACGGTGCTGGCTGGCAGCACCATGGAGGATGTAGGGTTCGACCGCTCGATCTCTGAGGAGGGGCTCCTCGCGATCCACGAGTCGGTATCGCAGCTCTATCCCGCGCTTGCGAAACACAGACCGGTCGAGAGATGGGCCGGCCTGCGCCCCATCAGCGCCGATTCAACTCCGATAATCGGACCGGATCCGGAGCTCGACGGGTTGCTGTACGCGACCGGGTATGGTCGGGCCGGGATAACGATCTCGCCGCTTGTTGGTGCCATCGTGGCAGACTTGGCCGTGAAGGGCGTGGCGGAGTATGACTGGCGGCCGTTCGGGCCTGATCGGCTGGGGCACGCGGCCACTTGACCTCCGCATGATAGTGGATAGCGTGTGAGCGAGCAGAGGTAGGAAGCGGGCCTGCGGGTTGCGACGCTTGCCGGGCCTGCTGCATCAAGATGGATAAGGAGCCAACCGCATTACCCCAGACGGATTCGGAGAGATGATGCCAAAGAGGTTAATGTCCGTTCTTCTAGGATTCGCTCTGCTAGCTGGCCCAGGCGCTGGCGTGGCAGCTGCGCAGGTCGCTGAACAAAAGCTGACGGAGCCCGAGGCCACGTTCCCGGAAGGGCTCGCGTTCGTACAGCGTGTACGAGAGCTGACGGATGGGCGTGTGATGGTCGCCGACCCGCTGGGCCAGGTACTGCTGATCGTGAACTTGGCGGCGGGAACGGCTGACACTTTGGGTGGCGTCGGACAGGGGCCCGAGGAGTATCGCCAGCCGGATGCGGTGTTCGCGCTTCCTGGCGACTCGACGCTGTTGGTGGATCTTGGGAACGCTCGCCTCACAGTAGTCGGCCCGGATGGCACGTTCGGCGAGACGATGCCGATGACGCAGGGCTCGCCTGGGCCCGGGGGTGGCCTGCAGATCGTGATTCCTAGAGGTGTCGATTCGCGAGGGAGGGTCTACTTCCAGCCGATGGGCGGTGGCATGGGGCGCGCCTTTCCGGATTCCGCCGTCATTGCCCGACTCGATAGAGCAACCGGGGTGCTGGATACCGTGGCCACGGTGAAGTTGCCGGAGATGAAGCGGTCGACCTCCGGCGGGCCGGGCAACCAGAACGTGTCTATCACGCCGGTTCCTCTCAGCCCACAAGACGCCTGGTCCGTAGGGCTTGACGGACGGGTCGCGGTCGCCCGCTCCGGCGAATACCACGTTGAGTGGGTTGATCCCGACGGGTCGGTCGTTCGTGGTACTCGCGTCGACTACAAGCCGCTGAAGATAGATCGTGCCGACAAAGAAGAGTGGGCGGAGAGCTTGGGCGAAGGTGTGCGAGTCGGCATCATGATGAGTAACGGCGAACGGCGCGTATCATTAGGTCGCGGTGGCGGAAGCGGCGAGCCGGACCTCGACAGCTTCGAATGGCCAGACGCCAAGCCCGCGTTCCAGAATAACGGTGTGTGGGTTACCCCCGAGGGCGACATGTGGGTCCGGCGTCACGTTGCTGCGGGAGAATCGATCCGATTCGACGTCTTTGGTGCCGATGCAGAGCTCAAAGGGGCGGTCATGCTGCCCGCCGGCCGCCAGATAGTCGGCTTTGGACGTGGCGCGCTGTACGTCGTTAGGACCGATGATCTCGGCCTGCAGTGGTTGGAGCGCTATCGCAGAACGGCTACGTGAACGCCGTATCCCACACAGACGTGTGGAGACAAAGGGGCTGACCCGTTGGGCCAGCCCCTTTCGACTCTCTGCCACCGGCGGACACGATGACCATCCGATGACCGGGTCTATCCCGTACTACTACTCAGCTCGTCTCTTCACTCCTTGACCTTGAAGGAGAGTGACACCCGGGCGCGGTAGCGCACGATATCGCCGTCCTCCACGGTCATGTCCAGCTTGATGACCTCGGCGATCCTCAAGTTCTTGAGGCTCTCGCCCGCCTTTGCGACCGCGTTCGTCGCCGCGTCCTCCCACCCCTTGGTGCTGGTCCCGACCAGCTCGATGACCTTGTAGACGCTGTCGGCCATTGGTCTCCTCCTGTGGAGTTTTGTCTGCAAAGAGGTCTCCGGACGGAAATCTGGGCCGGCGACGCCGGGGTCGCCAGTGGAAGTGTAGTGGATCCAAAAATGCGAGGGTTGGGAGAGTAGGTCCGTCTGCTAGTACTGGACCACACCGATACTGACGGGTCGGCCCCGAGTTATGATCAAAAGTTGTGGATTGCGATGAGTTAATAAGGCGGCGTACCCTTTCGTGAAGTTCTTGACCGAGAACAGCGGGCGTTGCGTGCCCGCAGAAACGAAAGGATACGCCGGTGTTGAAAGTTACCGATCGCGACGTGGCGGCGGAAGAGGGCCAGGGGGCAAAGGCGCTGCTCGATGAGGTGGTGCGAGAAGGTGCGCGGCGGATGCTGATCGCCGCGCTGGAGGCGGAGCGGGATGAGTATGTGGAGTCGCTGAAGCATTTCAGGGACGAGCGGGCGCATGCTCTGGTGGTGAAGAACGGTTACGCGCGGCCGCGGGAAATCCAGCTAGGGGTGGGACCGGTGGAGATCGCGGCGCCGCGGGTGGATGATCGGCGCGAGGGAGAGAA
>JBDHAS010000113.1:0-13316 GCA_039588015.1 Gemmatimonadota bacterium
CGCGAGTACAAGCGGCGGGTCGCCGGAGTCTAACACCCCGCACGGCGGGTCAGACGTCGAGCAAGGTAGTTGTCATGAGATCGATGTTGCCGCCCCGTCGCCTCACTCACCCCACGCGGCCGTTAGCGCTCGAGCGATAGACATCACGTGACGGCCTGTGTTGCGGATCTGGACCGTGCCGCAGTACCGGCAGCGAAGCGTTGGACCCTCATAGTGCAACACGATGCCGCTGTAGCCGCGCAGGTCGATGGTCAGCTGTAGGCGATCGGACTGCTCAACAGCCACGTGCAGCGATCGCCCGCATTCGCAGCATAGATGGCTTTGGAAGAAGAGGACCCCACGTTTGGTCGTCAGGAGCGGCTGGATCACAGCCGAGAAGTGGCGCGTTAGCTTCGTCAACGACTCGATATGGCGCTGCTCGTGATGGCAGCGCGCTGGCTAGGCCGGCAAGCTGCTCGGGATGGGGTACAACGCCAAGCCCGGAGGAGAACCTCCGGGCTTGTTCAGTATCGGATTCAGCGTCTGCCTGCTAAGCACATTCATCGTAGTGTAGCACAACCGGCGAGTCAAGTGTGTTTGACGCTTGGCCGGCGAAATTCTGGTGGCGTGCCCCCGGTGGGACTCGAACCCACACGACCTTGCGGTCATCTGCTTAGCAGGCAGACGCGTCTCCCAGATCCGTTCCGGCAGAATGCATTGGCCCCTTTCGACCGAAAGGAGATACCCACCGTGCAACGCGTCCCGCACACTCTCCGCTACCTCACCGGTCCGATCTTTCTAGTCCTGCTGTTGGTTCTGGTTGGCCTGTCCTGCCGAGCCGATGAGCAGGCGGCAGAATCGTTGCAATGCCCCCAGTGCGAAAGCTGCACCAGTATTCTGGTGGGCCGCCTCGCGTCGGAGGACGGCTCGACCATGACGAGCCACTCCTGCGATTCCGGGACGGACCGCACCTGGATCAGCTTGGAGCCCCGGCGCAGCCACGCTGCGGGCGCCATGGACACGCTGTGGATGGACCCGAAACGGACGCGCCGAGACCTGGAAGTTCATGAACGCGGCCTATCCCATCATGAACGAGCACCAGCTAGCCATCGGGGAGACGACGACGGGCGGCAAGCGCGAGTTGAAGAGTAGTGAGGGGATCATCGATGCTCCCGAGCTCTACCGGCTGGTGCTGCAGCGAGCGCGGACAGCGCGCGAAGCGATTGGCATCGCCGATGAACTGACGAAGCAGTACGGATACAACGACTGGGGCGAGTGCTTCACCTTCGCGGACCCGGAAGAGGTGTGGTTCTTCGAGATTCTGGGACCTGGCCAGGGCAAGCTGGGAGCGGTGTGGGCGGCCGTGCGCATCCCGGACGACGAGGTTGCTGTGAGCGCGAACTCGCACCGCATCCTGGAGCTCGACCTGAGCGATCCCGACCATTATATGGCGTCGGAGAACATCCACACTCTGGCGGAGGAGATGGGTTGGTGGGACGCCGATAGCGGTGAGCCCTTCCGGTTCGCCTACGCCTATGCCAGTCGGAGCAGCCTCTACTCGCGGCGCCGCGAATGGCGCGCGCTTAGTTTGCTGGCTCCTTCGCTGGGCCTCGATCCAAACGCGGAAAACTTCCCGCTCTCGGTGAAGCCCGATGACAAGGTCTCGGTCCAAGAGGTGCTGGAGATCTTCCGCGATGCGTACGAGGACACTCCATTCGACATGACGAGGCGACTGAAGGTGGTGAACCGCGCGGGACAGACCGTGAAGAGCCCGGTGGCGAACCCTTTCATGAACGCCGACTTGAGAGAGCTACTAGGGGTGGACCGCGAGCGGACCATCGCTTCTCCGACCGCGACCTACGTGCACGTGACTCAGTCGCGCAGCTGGCTGCCCGATCCCATCGGCGGCGTCATCTGGCTAGGGTACGACAACCCAGCCACGACACCACACATCCCGTTCTACATCGGGATCTCGCGGATGCCGGACTCGTACATGGTGGGTGGGCGCCGCGCCTACCGGCGCGACAGCGCGTGGTGGGCGTTTCGTCGGGCCAGCAAACTCTCCTACTTCCGTTACCAGGAAATGAAGGGGGTGCTGCAAGAGGTTTGGGAGCCCATCGAGCGCGACGTCTTCGCTCGCCAGGCGTCGCTAGAAGAAGAGGCCCTGGAGCTTTACGACCAGGAGCCGAAGCGAGCGGAGGCGTTCCTGACCGAATACTGCCTCGACACGGCCGAGCATACGGTGGAGCGCTATTGGCAGCTCGGGGACGAGCTGTGGACACGGTTCAACCGGGCGTTCTGAAGATGGCCAAGCCTACATCACCCACCCCGCCAGAGCTTCTGAAGGGTAAGAGCAAGCCCGACCTGGTCGAGACCCCGTCTCGATCCGTCCTCGCCATCGAAGGCGCGGGCCCCCCGGAAGAGCCGGCGTTCGCCGCCGCGATCGGAGCTCTGTACGGGATCGCGTACACGCTCAAGTTCGCGCGGAAGAAGGCGGGACTGGAGGATTACAAGGTCGGCGTGCTGGAGGGAGAGTGGTGGAGCGAGGGCCACGACCCGTCCGTTCTCGCTGCGCCTCGCAGCTCTTGGCGCTGGCGGCTTCAAATCGCGGTCCCGTCGGGCACGAAGAGGGCCGAAGTTCGTTCCGCTATCGAGGCCGCGACGACCAAGAAGGGCGGTAAGCTCGAAGCGAGCCGCGAGGCCGAGCTAATAGAGCTCGTGAAGAAGCCGAAGCAGCGGTTTGCCCGCATCCTGCACGTCGGCCCGTACGCGGAAGAACCGAGGAGCATCGCCCAGATCGACGGCCTGTTGGAGAACGAGGGCCTGTCGCGCGACGCCTGGCATGTCGAGGTGTACGTGTCGGACCCGAACCGGACGGCCCCGGAGAAGCTCAAGACCGTATTGCTCGTTCCCATCTCCGCTTAAAGTGGGGACCGCGTGCCCCTTTGCAGATATTGGGATCGAGCATACGGGACTTCGTGGGTGCGGGGTAGCTTGTGCCGTTCTTATTGTCCGTGACGGCAGCTCATCTGCCGCAGTACTCGTCCTCAAACTAACGGTCGAGCAACGCCTTGAATCGGTCGTGGTCGCGTAGCGAGTCCCAGCGGGGGTCCAGGCGGAGGACAGGTGGTGTGATCCAGGAGCGAGTAGGATTGTCGATTAGAAACTCCAGGTCGTCGATCGCTCTCTCGATCTCGCCCACGATGGCGTACGTCCAGGCGCGGTCCTCGATAGATATGCTGCCGAGCCAGGCATCCAGGGTCATGGGCATCAGCTCGACCGCGCGCTCCGCCGCCAGTGCAGCTTCGTCCTTCCTGCCGAGCGCGGCGTAGGTGATCCCCAGCATTCGGGTCACCTGGTAGTCGTCCGGAGTATCCGTACGAAGGCGCTCGAGCGTTTCGAGCGCGGACTGGAGGAGACTGTCAGCGCTGGTCCTATCTCCCTTGTAGGCGTAGGCGAGGCCGGCCAGTAGATCGATCGGATAGAGCTCATACTGATACTCGTATACGTCGCGGGTCGCTTCTCCAAGCTGTTCCAGGGCTGCGTCCCAGCGGCGCCCGAGGATCTCGATTCGGTACAGGTGAAAGAGCAGGTCCGCTCCCAGCCCGGCACGAGCGCCCGCTTGCAGGGTGCTGCGGGCTGCCTCGGTATCGCCGCCGCGGCTCACGTGAAGCTCCGCCTTCCGCATGTAGGCATCGGGATAGTCGGGGGCGAGTTCGATCGCGATGTCCAGGTACTGCTCCGCCTCCTCCCAGACGCGCGCAGCGCGGTACGTGTTTCCGAGTTCTTCCGCTAGGCTCGCATTTCGTGGGTTGCGTTCCAGGCCCCGAGACAGGTGACCGGCCGCTTCGAGGAGCCGACCCTGTCGGCGTAACACGTAGCCGATGAGGTTGGGAAGCTCGGCGTCGCCCGGCAGGATCTCCACTGCGGCGCGGTATTCTCTTACGGCCCCCGCGTAGTCTCGCAGTCCCCAATACAGGTAATAGCCTCTGGCGATCCGGACTTCGGCTAGGTCCGGGTCCAGTTCCTCCGCTCGCTCCAGTGCCGCCCGGGCATCTTCCAGCCGCTCGGGCGTTCGATCATAGCCGTACCAGTGCTGCCTGAGGTGTTGGTAGGCCAGACCGGCCCAGCCGGCGGCGAACGATGGGTCGAGTTCTACCGCTCTCTCATAGCTCTCTATGGCCGAACGCCAGGCCTCACCCCGCGCTTCGCGACCGGCCTGCCCTCCGATTCGATTGAACTCGCGAGCGCGCAAGTACTGGTCGTGGGCCTCGGTGTTCTCCGTAACGCGGACGCTGATTCTGGCCATCTCGGCTGGGCTGAGCTCGGTTTGCAAAGCCTCGGCGATCCGGTGCGCCACATCGGCTTGGATGGCAAAAAGGTCAGCGCGGCCCCGCTCGTAGCTCTCGGCCCACAGATGCTCATCGGTCTCGGCATCGATTAGCTGCGCCGTGATCCTGACCCGGTCGCCGAAGCGCCGCACGCTCCCCTCCAGGATGTAGCGCACGTCCAGCTCACCCGCGATTTCTTTCAAGTTCCTGGCGGCCTCGCGATAGCCCATGACGGATGTACGCGAGATCAGGCGCAGTCCCGAGATCTTGGCAAGCTGTGTCAGGATCTCGTCGTGAACGCCATCGGTGAAGTAGGCATCGTCTGGGTCGGGGCTGAGGTTGGCAAACGGAAGCACGGCGACGGACTTGCGGTCGACGCTGGAGCTTTCTGCAGCGGCGTCATCGCCTCGTGCTCCAAAGAGCAGCAGACCCGTCGAGGCGACACCCCAAAGCGCGAAAGCCAGGACCCCGCCGCCGATGGCGTTCCGCCACGTGAAGAACCTCTGTATACCCGTACGTGCCGGCAGCGCCGTGCTGGCCTGCCCCATCTCATCCGCACCAGTCGTGGGTGCGGCGGGCTCACTACTGGCTGGTGCTATCCCCTCCTGGATGAAAGCGGTGGCGAGAACGACGGGTAGGCCGACCAGCAGCAATAGGAGCGCGACGCCATAGACCCACTCCGGCAACGACAGTCGATTGACTGTCACGTCTGCGGCTTCGAGAACGGCCCACGACGCCCCAATGTAGATCGCCATCACCTGCCACAAAGAGCGCCGGTGGATCTCCCGAATCAGATGCCTCAGTCCTGCCACGAACGCGCCTCAGCTGACCTTGAGTTAGCGAAGGGTTTCAACAGCTCAGATCAAGATGCGAACTGCCCCGCCTGAGATCAACGACATGCTGGATCCCGGACGCCGTCCTCCGAGAACCGGACCTCGATCTCGCCGTTGAGAATCCCGCGGATCGACTATCCTCGCCACCCGGGGCGTAACCGACGCGAGCTGGCTCAGGCGAACCTGCGAGGTTCGACCGCCACCGATCTGACGCTCAATTCTATTCGCGCAACTTCCGATCAAAGAAGTCGTCCGTCGCGTTGAAGCTTTCGATCCAGCGATAGAACAACAGAAAGCTGTGCACGTCGTCCGGGTAGACGATCAGTTCGTACGGGACCTCGTGGGCGCGCAGCAGCTGCACGAGGCCGACCGTCTGCGAGAAGTCGACGTTTCGGTCGTCGTCGCCGTGGATCAGCAGAACCGGTGATGTCCACGTGTCTATGGCCGAGATCGCCGACGAGTTGTACATGATGCTGTCGCGCGGCTCCAGGCTGCCATACAGATGCACGCCTGCGATGTCTACGCCGGCCCTGAAGATGTCCGAGTTTCGCGCCAGCCCCTGAGCCGTGAGGATGCCGCCGTACGAGAGACCCCAGAGTCCTACCCGCTCCGGGTCTACATCGGGGCGCGACTGCAGATACTTGCCGGCCGCGTAGATGTCTTGGTACTCGGAATTGCCGCGCCGGCCGTAATCCTCGATGTCACGAAACGCCGTACCGTAGCCGATCCCGCTCCGGTAGTTCACCGACAGCGCCACGTACCCCTTGTTGGCGAAATACTGGCTCATCGCGTAGGCCATGTGATAGAACCGCAGGTAGTGGTATCCGAGCAGCATCTGCCGCCGCGAACCGCCGTGAATGAAGATCAACGCCGGCCGCTTCTCGCCGCGCCTGAGGTCCTGCGGCAGGAACAGCTGGGCGTGAAACTGGAGGCTGTCCGGCGAGGTGATCACCACGTTCTGCGGGACGACCTGCGCGTTCAACGGAAACTCGGGTGGCAGGCTTGTGATGACTCGCGGGTTGCCGCCGTCCGAGTCTACCACCGCCACGCTCTGCGGCTGCTTCGGCCCGGCCTGCAGCACGGCTACTTGCTCGCCGTCGGCGAGCACGGCCGGGTAGGTCTCCATCATCTCACCTTTGGTGAGCTGCTTCGGCCTGCCTCCGCTGATCGGCACGCGCCACAGATGCCGGCGATCGATGTCTTCGATGTTCGTCGCGTAGAAGAGGTAGCGGCCATCGGGCGAGTAGGCGACTTGCTCTACCATACCTTCGCCTGGCGTCAACTCCTCGGGGTCACGCTTGGGGTCCTTCACCGAGATGGCGTAGCGGTGACCCTCCCAGTCCCCCGGCTCGGACCGGAACACGATGTGATCGTTCACCCAGTCGAGCGAGCGGATGTCGGTAAAGCGCTCATCCTGAGGCCAACTGTGCCACAGACGACGGCCCTCGCCCGTGCGAACGCTAGCGACCCAGATCTCCAGCCTGTGGCCTCCCGCGAAACCTGCCAGCCTCAGTCCGTCGGGCAGCACGGTATCGGGCTCCTGGCTTCGCCTCCACCACGGGAGCCGCTCGCGGGACGCGCCGAAAGGAAGGCCGGGCCGCCGGATGAACGCCACGTACGATCCGTCCGGGGACCACGCGGGCGACATGTCCCGATCTACACCGGGCGCCAGATAGTCCACGGTGTGCCGCTCGGTGTTGTAGATGCCGATGAAGCTGTGATCATCGCGCGCGCTCACGAAGGCGATCCGCTTCGAGTCCGGCGACCAGACGGGACCGCCGTTCTCACCGAACGCGGTGAACAGCGGACCCGCCGCCGGGTCAAAGCCGGCCTGCTCGCCTCGTGCCACGGGCGCGCGATACACCTGCCCCTCCTTCGTGTAGGCGATCCAGCGCCCGTCGGGCGACAGGGCAGGGTTCCACGCCTCCGCGACGCGCCACGGCTCGCCGCCATCGGTGCGCATCGCCCAGGCGGCCCGCTCCGCGCCGTCGGCGTCGCTCGCCGGGTTGGCGATCCACCCTTCGCGGTTTGGCCCGTGGCCGCGCACGAACAACAGCACAGATCCGTCGTCCGAGATCTGCAGCCCGGACAGGTCGTTTCCGTCGTCCTCCATGTAGTCGGTCAGCCGCATGGGCCGAAAGTTCGGCGGCACCGCCGTGTACACGTTCCGCATCCCGCGCTCGTACTCGATCCACGCGATACGATTCGCCGCGTTCGCCGAGACGAGGTTGGACGGGAAAGCCGGCGATAGGATCTCCGGGATCGTGAACCGCTCCTGGGCAGCAGACGGCGCCGGCGCGACCACGAGCAGCGCGACGAAGGCCAGAAGGGTTCCAGCCAGGCCGCAAAATGCTGAGCTGGCATGGCGTGCTCTGCTGTGGTTGGCGAGCCGTCGCGAAAGCGAGGAGCGGAATGGCTGTTGTCTGCGCATCGTTCTCTCCGTGCGGAAGCGGGCTGTGTCACCGGCGCTGGCGCCGCCAACTGCTTCAAGTGCCGGCGCGGTGGGTCAGGAGTCGTTGCGGTCGGGACAGGTGTCAACTTCGCGCAAGGCCGGGAGGCTCGCAACTCCCGAAGCCCGGCGTCGCTTTCCCGGCACTGGACAGAGGCCCATTATTCACATTGACTGCTCCAAAACGACTGGCCGGGCGAGCGTCTCCGACGCCATCTGCGAGGCACGGAGAGGGTAGCGACCGAGCGCGGATTGGGGCGCAACGCGCGCCTCCTGACCGAGGATGAGGACATGAATTGGACCGACCTGCTGACCAGCGAGATCGAGATGACCTACAAGGTCACCGATAGCCTGCTCGACCTCGTTGACGATGACGCACTCGACTGGAAGCCCTCTAGCGGAAGCAACTGGATGACCACAGGGCAGCTGCTCAAGCACATCACCGAGGCCTGCGGCGCCGCTTTCCGCGGATTCGTGACCGGCGACTGGGGGTGGGGCCTGCCGGAGGGTACGGATATCAACGACCTGTCGCCGGAGGAGATGCTGCCGCCGGCGGAGGCGTTACCCACGATCGGGAGCGTTGACGAGGCCAAGCAGGCGCTGGATGCTGACAAGCAGTTGGCACTCGCCATGCTGGCGCAAACCCCGCCGGAGGGCTTCGAAGAGCCGACCACGGCCCCATGGGACGCCAGCGAGATGGAACTGGGTCATCGGTTGCTGCAGATGGTGGAGCATCTCAAACAGCACAAGGCGCAGCTGTTCTACTACTTGAAGATTCAAGGGAAACCTGTGAACACGAGCCAACTCTGGGGGATGTAGAGGCGCCACGGTCGAGGGTACTTTCAGGAGGCCACCATGACTGTTTCACGAGGTTTGACGTGTCTCGTCGCCGCGATACTGCTGCCGCTCTACGTCGTAGGGACGGCATCGGCCCAGCGCGCCGACGGCCTTCCCGGCCCCGAGTCCACGTGGTCTTTGGCGGCGACGGGTGACGCCATCATCACGCGCCGGATCTCGCAATTCGATCACCCGGGAGACCCCGGCTTTCATCAACTGGCGAACATCATCAGGGAGGCGGACGCGGCCTTCGTCAACCTCGAGTTGTCGCTCTTCCGTCTCGAGTCGTTCGAGGCCTGGCCCGAGGCGGAGAATGGGGGCAACTGGGAACTGGCGCCGCCGGAAGTGGCTTACGACCTGAAGGCCATGGGCTTCGATCTATATAATAGAGCGAACAACCACACCACCGACCTGGGCGTCGAGGGGATGCGGCTGACGAACGAGCTTCTCGACTCGCTGGGGCTCATCCATGCTGGGAGCGGCATGAACCTGGGATGGGCGAGCCGCCCGGGCTATTTCGAAACGCCCAAGGGTCGTATCGCGCTCATCGGACTGGCGACGTCGTTCACGCCGATGTCGCGGGCCAGCGATCCGCGCGGCCCGTACATGGGGCGACCGGGCCTCAACGCGCTCCGCGTAGAGCGGAGGTACGAGGCGGACTCGGCCACCTTCGAACTCTTGAAGAGCGTCGCAGCGGACCTCGGTGGACGGGTTCCCGAGGATCCGGACGACCCGCTCCGGCTGTTCCGAATCCGCATCTACAAGGGCGACGAGAACCGGGTCGTCACCAAACTCAATCCCTACGACGAAGAGCGGATCCTGCGTGAAGTTCGGAACGCCTCGCGACTTGCCGACTTCGTCGTCGTGAATAGCCATTCCCACGACTCTGGCCGTGAGCGCACGCTACCGCCCGAGTGGCTGCGCGAGTTCGTTAAGAAGTGCCT
The DNA here is from genome assembly GCA_039588015.1 of Gemmatimonadota bacterium. GTDB lineage: Bacteria > Gemmatimonadota > Gemmatimonadetes > Palauibacterales > KS3-K002 > JASFMO01. The sequence continues at coordinate 9,374 of JBDHAS010000113.1, forward strand.
GGACGCCGGCGCTACGACGTACATCATCCATGGGCCGCACCGGCTGCGCGGGATCGAGATCTACAAAGGCAAGCCGATCTTCTACTCGCTGGCGAATTTCATCTTCCAGAACGAGACGATCGACCCCATGCCCCAGGACAATTACGAGAACTACGGGCTGGACGAATCGGCGTTGGCGGCGGACCTGTACGACCGGCGATTCCGGGTCGACGAGGAGGGGGTCCCGACGACCGGTTTCCCCTCGAGCCCCATCTGGTACGAGAGCGTGCTGGCCGTCCCGACTTTCCAGGGTAACCGCCTGATCGACCTCAAGCTCTATCCCATCGACCTCGCCCAGACGGCGCCTCGCTCGCAGCGCGGGACGCCGCGCATAGCGGACGAGGAGACGGGACGCAAGATCATCGAGCACGTGGCGGAGCTGTCGGCGGAGTTCGGGACGGTCATCGAGTACAGGGACGGCATCGGCGTGTGGCGGCCGGCGCGAACGGCGACCTCGCCGGATCGGTGATCTATTTGTGTGCGAAGAGGCGAGAGGAGGCGCTAAAGCAGGATCAGCCAGGCAATTACCCCTAAACCGTACACGGCTAGCCCGGCGAGTACCCACAGCGTGAGGTGGCGAAGCGCTTCACGCCAGTCTCGGAAGATCGCTCGGGTGATGATCGTCCGTGGGCGGGCTGTCTCGGGCGATGCCGACTCAGGCGCGGGCTCGCGGTCGACGACCGGGGGACTCTTTGCAACGGAGGTGCCCATCATAAACGAAAGTCTGTGAAGGTTGCAACTGTGAGGCGGGAGACCACCGAGGGGTTGGCCCGGTACAGGGTACACCAAACCTAACAATTCTAGATGCCGCGCACCAGCGGGGCGCTCATTGCCTCCCGCGCCTGCCGGCCAACATCTTGTAGCCAGGCAGATACGACTCTACCCCCAAACACGTCCATGGATCCTCTGCTCGAGCCGTTGCGCGAAGCCCTGGAGCCGCAGTACGAAGCCGTTCGCTTGATCGGCAGCGGTGCTATGGGCACGGTCTACCTGTTCCATGAGATCGCGGCGGATCGGCCCGTCGCGGTCAAGGTGCTGCCCGGAGAGCTTGCCGCGAGCGAAGAAGGGAAAGAACGTTTCCGCCGGGAAGCGAAAGTGACCGCCAACCTCAGGCACCCGAACATCGTACCCATCTTCACGTTCGGCGAGACGCCAGACCTTCTTTACTACGTGATGCAGTATGTGGATGGTGAATCGCTAGGAGAGCGAATTGACCGAGATGGACCGCTGTCGCCGGATGAAGTGACGAGAATCATGGTGGTGATCTCGGATGCCCTGGCTCACGCGCACGAAAAGGGTGTCATCCACCGCGACATCAAGCCTGGGAATATCGTGATCGAGAGTCGGTCCGGGCGGCCGATGCTCACAGATTTCGGCATCGCTCATCTGATCGGCGGCGCCCAGCCGCCGGCGAGCGGCCTGGGTCCGGCGGAGCAGCGACACCTTCGCCTCACGAGCACGGGGATGGCGATCGGCTCCCCGTTCTACATGGCGCCCGAACAGGCCACCATCTCGGCGGATGTAGATCTTCGGGCCGATTTCTATGCGCTGGGGACGACAGCGTACGAGGCGCTGACGGGAACGATGCCGTACATCGCCAATTCGTTGGAAGACCTGATTGAGAAGAAGGCGGGCGGAAAGTTCACGCCGGTCAGTGCGCGACGCCCCGATGCTCCTCAGCGACTGGCGCTTGTCATCGAGAAGTGTCTCTCGACGGCGGCGAAGAATCGCTGGGCAAATGCGTACGAGATCCGAGATGCACTCGAGGCGGAAACCTCGCGACTGGACGGCGAAGGCGCGGGCCGCCGCGAGAGGGGTGTCCATTTTTGGCTGAACGTGCTCGTCGCCCACCTGGTGGTCGTCGGTGGAGTTGTAACGATTGCAGGCAAAGTTCTGAACCTACCGGTCAGTGGGAACCTGGCTTGGGTGATTGTCCTGGCCGGGTTACCGATTACCTCATTCATAGCCTGGCGTTTTTCGCGCTCGCGTGAACCAGCTAATCGCCGATAAGAAGACGGCCCCATAGCTAGGCGGCTGCCGAACAGAGACCCCGCACAGCGGTGTTGTGAAAAAGGCATCGCTCGGGCACAGGCTTGATGTCCGCGGCGCGGGCGCTAGTTTCTTCACGACAATCACAGCGTGTGTCGAAAGCTTGGGCGCCGGTTGGCGCCCGTCTATATCATAGGTTCGGGAAGACGTCCTGAAGAGGAGGAGTTGAAAATGCGTCTGCGTCATGTACCCATGTTCGGCGTGGTGTTCTCGCTCGCGTTGGCGGCTGGGGCCTGCTCGGGGGTCAAGTTCAACAGCGACTTCGATCCGTCCATCGACTTCGAGGGCATGAGGACTTACGCCTGGCTCGAGGCCGCCGATCCGTCCCAGGCGAGTCGCGGTATGGACGACTTCACCGAGAGGCGGGTGATCACCGCCGTCGAGAACCAACTCGATGCGAAGGGCTTCCGCAAGGCTACAACCGGGGCGCCCGACCTCCTGGTGAATTTCTACCTCACGACCCAGCAGAAGATGGACGTGAGCACGTATAACACCGGCTGGGGCTACTACGGCTGGTACGGTGGCACTCAGACGACCGTCCGGCAGTGGACCGAAGGGACGCTGGTCATCGACCTCATCGATACGGCGGAGAAGGACCTCGCCTGGCGAGGCTGGGCCCAGGGTGAACTGAAGGGGGAACTCACGCCGGAGCAGAGGACGAAGCGAGTCAACGACGTGGTCGAAGGCATCATGCGGGGGTGCGTCCGTACGGCGCCCCCGGATTTTCTTGTTCCTGCGGGCCGGCAGACATAGAATCGGCTGTATGGCAGGCTACTCTGCGGCTCTCAGGCTGACGCCTCTGTGGCTCTGCCTTGCAGCCCTTGCACTGCAGACCGAGCGTCTTCAAGCGCAGCCGCCTCCGGCGAGCGGCTGGGCGGCTGTGGCCTATCAACAACTGGCGGATTCACTCTACGCTGCCGCCTTTCAGGACTCCGTAATCGCCGCCCTGCAGGCGCGGGAAGCCTGCATACCATCGGAGCTCGGCGAGCAAAACTGGATGGATTGGCTCAATCGTAAAGTCTCGGGGACTGTCTGTAGCTCCGCGCTCTGGTTCGACGGCTTCTTTGGTGACGCGTCGGTCTACGACGAGAGAGACGCGACCTACGGGCGCATCTTCGTTGCGCTATGGTGGGATAGGCGTGACAAGATCGATCCGACGTTTCGTTTCCGCGTCAAGGCGAACTTCCCGCGCCTGAAGAGAAAGGTCAACGTGATTATCGGCAGGGAGAGCGTCGACAACTTCATCACTGATTCACCCGATGCCGCGGAAGGCATGCCGCAGTCTCTCACGACCTCGGAAGAAGAGAGTTGGTTCATCGGCATGGGCTACTCACCGTTCAGCGATCGACACAGCCGGCTCGATCTGGATGTCGGCGCGAAGATGAGAATCCCCGTGATTCCCTATGTGAGGCTTCGATTCCGCCAGAACATCTTCATCAGCGAGAGCACCATGGCCGGCTTCCGCCAGACGTTCTTTTGGGAAAGAAATACTGGTTTCGGAGAGACCACTCGCCTCGAATTCGATTGGAGATCGAGCCGGAAGGTGCTGACACGCCTGTATGGCTCCGGGACGGTCTCCCAGTCCAGTCTCGGCCTCGACTGGCACACGGGAGTGACCCTCTATCAATACCTCGGGACGGCCAAGGCTCTTGCCTACCAGTTCGAGGTACGCGGCGAGACACGTCGGGACGTACCATTTCGAGACGCCGCGTTCACGGTCGTCTATCGCTTCAGCACGTTCCGCCCATGGTTGTTCGTGGAACTCAGCGCGGGTGTGTCTTGGCCCAGGGAAGGCCTGGAGGAACTGCGAAGAATCAACCCCGGCCTCGGGATCGGCTTCGAGATGCAGTACGGC
>JBDHAS010000114.1:0-16648 GCA_039588015.1 Gemmatimonadota bacterium
CGGCCAGCTCCTCCAAGGCTGCCGCCGACCACTCGAACCACGCAGGATCCTCGGTTAGGACGTCGAGGAGCACGTTGCTGTCCACCAACACGCAGCTCACTCGCCCTCCCCGCGCGTGAGCGCTAGGATCTCCTCCGTGCTCAAGCCGGCATCGGCCCGGCCGCGCATAGCTTCCACGATGCGGCGGCCGCGTGCCCGCTGACCATCCTCTTTCTTCTTCAGCTTGGCCCAACCATCCATCAGCTCGAACTCGACCTCGGTATACGGGAGCAGGCCGAGCGCCTCGCGGATCTCGATCGGAATGGTGACCTGGCCCTTGGTAGTTATGCGCATGGTAAGACTCCTACTAGTAATACTCTTACATTAACCCTGCTTCCTCGTCTTGTCTAGGGAACTTGCTCTGGGCGGGCCTTGAATATCGAATGTCGGATGTTGAACACCCAATAACGAAATGGCGCGGAAGCGTGCGTCCGTGACCACTTCGTGATTGGGTGTCCGATGTTCGATATTCGAAATTTCGAGGGCTGCCCCACCCTCAGGGCTCGATTCGTTGAATCCCCTGAATGCTGTCAAAGTCTTGGTCGTAGCTGCAGATCGCTTCCAGGCCGTGGGTCTCGACGACGGCAGCGTGGAGCGCGTCTCGCGCCAGCAAAGCTGAGTTCTCGTCCAGAAGCGAGCGGGCTCGGTCCAGGACATCGCTCGTGATAGGAATCACCAGCGGGAAAATGCGACGCGCCATGTCGTAAACGATCCGCCCCTCCTGCCAGCGACCGATGGCGCGATAGCGGTGGAGGATCTCCTGCAGGGCTTCGGCATCGAGGCTGGCATCGATCTCGTCGCGGGCGACGCGCTCCAGCCAGGCGAGGCTGGGCGCCTTGCTAGGATGCTCGGCCCCAGCCGCGTACATCAGGATGTTCGAGTCGACCAGGATCATGGCAGCAGGTCGGAAGGATCCGGAACCGACTGGTCCTTCATAGTCCGTGTACCGGCAACCGGCAGCGATAGCCGAGCAAGCCCCCGCACGGCCTCGAGGCGCTCCTCGGCGGCCACGAGCCCATACTGCATCTCGCAGGCGCTGCGAACGAGATACCCAAGGCTGACACCCTTCTGTGCCGCTAGCTGGACAAGCCTCTCGTGCCTGAACAGAATGGTTGTCTTCTTCGAGTACTCCATATACACCTCCGTATATGGAGCATATGCGTACTTCGACGCCTGGTCAAGTGAGTCGCAACGGGGGGCTTTGAGCGGGTCTTGAATATCGAATATCGGATATCGAACACTCAAATACGAAATGGTCGTGGAAGCCGGCGTTCGTGGCCACTTCATTATTGGTTGTCCGGGTTGTCCGATGTTCGATATTGGCTATTCGAGAGGCATTCGGGTCACGCCGATCTAGACCTATTTTTTCGATCGTGCTTACGCGCCGCTGTTTCGATGCTTTTGACGAAGATGGCGATGAGTTCGTCCGATTCCTGGATCGCGTCTTCCAGCCCCATCGGTGCCCCAAGTCCCAGGCGCTGGCCGTATTTCAGCCAGACCTGCGTTTCGCGCAGCTCCTTCAGACACACCTTCAGTTTGTGGATGAAGTCCTTCCGCGACTCGGCGCTTTGCGCCTCGCCGTAGTTCGCAGCAGGAGACAGGCCGCTCCGCACGAGCTGATGAGCGATGTGAGTGCCGATCGAGGTGCGGGGCAGGCTTTGGGCAACCCCGCATAGCACTACACCGAAGTCGATCAGTCGGTCTTCCAGATCATAGTTCCGCACCTTCCCTTCCACGTGCACCTCCACATCATGATTCAACAGTCGACATTCGATATTCGATATTCGAAGCCCCGATCAACCAACCCTCAACCGGTCTCGCTCGTCCTCAGCTACACCTTGTCATCCCGCGTCCGCACCGCACGCCGAACCGTTCCCCAAGTGTCTTGCCCACTTGACGTTACAGACAAATGCTTGACACCCGCCGCAGCCTTCCTGTATCATGGTGGTTCAATCCTGTCCAAAGGGGAGTCTCCCCACCCTACCCGCGAAGCGTGTTCCCTTGAACTTCATCGGGCCGCGCGTGCGCCTATGCGCGCGCAGTCGCTCCACCTGGCACCGTGGAGGAAATCATGTTCGACTCGATCGCTGCAACGCTGCCCGAGCAGTGGCGAACCGTCTTCGAGTTGTTGACGGCGCTGGTCGCCTGGATACCCGACGCTCAGGCCGCTGTCTTCAACTTCGCGTTCTTTGCGGGAACGTGGATGGGAACGCTGGCCGCGCGCCTGTTCCTGTTCCTCCCGGCGCTGCTCCTCATCGTCGCCATTTGGAGCACGATGGTCGCGCTATACACGGTTCCCTTCCGCTCGAACCGCCGCGAGTTTCTCATCGCTTTGGTCATGCTCTGGTGGGAGGTCGGTCGCAGCATCTGGCTGTTCTGGATCGGAATCGGCCGCCTCCTCTGGATGGCCGTCGGTTGGGTGTGGGGGCTGTTCCGGCTGACGGTCGGCCTCGCCTTCCGTTCGCTGCGTTTGATCTTCACGGCGCCATTCGCGCTCATGGACTGGCTGGGCCGCCGCTACTTCAAGCCGGGCGTGCCGTGGATCGCCTTCATGCTGATCGTCGGCTGGTGCGCTCTCGAGGCGCTGATCTTCACGTTCACCCTGATGCCTACGGTCTCCGAGGTCTTCTACGATCTCGCCGGCATCGAGGCGCGGCACGTCATGTCGCCGATCCTTTTCATCTTCCTGTTCGTGTTGATCTCGGGAAGCTTCGCCTCGATACAGGTGCTTACAGAGGCGTGGACGGGCCGCCAGGCGAAGGCGATCGTCCAGATGCTCTTCGTCGAGTTCTTCGTGATGTTCTTCGAAGTGATCTTTCTCTACCGCGAGCTGATCGACGCTATCACTCCTTGGATCGCCGCCAACACCGGCATGCAGTTGGGCTTCGGCTCCACGCTCGCGTTGGCCAGCTTCGGCTGGATCGGCATCCGCGCCATGACGTGGTTCCTGTTCGGTCGCTACGGCACGCCGGCCCTTCTGGCTGTCATGGCTAGAGAGGAGATGTCGGTGGAAGGTGTCGCGGTCACCCGTCCGGACACTCTGGAACCCGACTGGTGGCGCGGTCCCATCGAGGCCCTGAAGGCCGAGCATGCTTGGTTCCGCGCACGCTCCCATGAACTGCTGGAGCTGTTGTCGCTGCCGGTGCTGCAGCTGCTGGCCACGGCGATCAACTGTGTCACCGTGGTTGTGTCCGCGCGTCCCGCGTTCGATCTCCCGTTCACGGCGCTCAACCAGGTGATGGCCAAGGACACGCTGGCGCAGGCATTAAGGCGGCCGGTGTCCCACCCCAGCGGGGCCTGAGCCGCGACGGCGAGGTCACCGGATTCGAGCGAGATCAGACGGCGGTGAGGAGAGAACAATGGAAATACGTTTCAATAGACGAACCAGCCCGGGGCGGCAGCGCGGTTGGCGATCCGCCTTGGCCGTAGCCGCCCCCCTGCTGGCCGCAGCCGCCTGCATACCGGCGGAGGTCGATCAGGAGCCGCGGCTCACGCTGTTCATCGGTATCGATGTGAGCGGGTCGTTCCAGAACACGGGGAACTTCGACGACGCACTACGTTTCGCGGCTCACTACATCTACGGACACCTGCAGGGGTTAGGTGAATTGGAGGAGCCCGCAGTCTTGTTCGTCGGCTCGATCGGCGGTGAACGGCCGGGCGAAACGAAGTCGTTTCACCCCATCCACGACTTCCAGGGCAAGGGCGTAGACGAGATCCAGGAAGATCTGCAGCGCTGGTTCCAGCCGGACGACGCCTTCACGGACTTCAACCCGTTCTTCGAGCGGGTGGCGACCTTCGTCAAACGCCGGAACCTGGTGTTGAAGCCGATCACCATCGTGGTCATCAGCGATGGGATCCCGGACGTCACAGCCAGGCTGGCCGGAGCCGGGGCGGACGACGAGCGCTTCGGGAAGATCAGCCTCGAACCGTTGGAGTTCCTCTCGCGCAACGTCACGCTTCGCTTGTTGTACACCAGTCCGCAAGTGGCGGTACGTTGGGAGCAGGAGGTGCCGCGCCGGCGCGTGCGCATGTGGACGGTCGACGACGAGGTGATGGACGGCTGGAGCTCCCAGATCGCACCGGGCCGAGCGCTGGAGCAACAGGAAGCCCTCTGGACCTGGATCAAGGAGAACGTCGACTTCCGAGTTCGGCGGCGGCTCATCTAGTCCGCAGCCTAGCCCCCGTACCGGGCGGGTCCCGATTACAGGATCCGCCCGGTTCCCTGCTCACGGCTCGACGCCGGAGGACCGCCTACATCACTTCCGGTTCAAGACCGTACTCCACCCGCCAAGGCGGCAGCTCGGTGTTCTTTTCCATCAAGAAATGATCGAGCCAGCGCAGCATCCGCACGCTGCAATCGTAGCGCGCCGCGGCGCGCCGGAAGCCGTGCCCTTCGCCAGGATAAAGCACCAGCCGCACCGGTACATCGCCTTTGACCTTGAGCGCCCGGTACATCTCTAGCGACTGCCCCGGGTACACGCGCGCGTCTTCGGCGCCGTGCAGGATCAACAGCGGCGTCTGCGCGTTTTCGATGTAGGTGATCGGGCTGCGCTCCATGAACAGATCGAGATCCTTGTACGGGTTCGTCAGCCAGTGGACCAGCTCCAACTCGTTGGGTATGTCGCTGGTGCCCGTCTTGGAGAGCTGGTTCGTCACGCCATAGAGCATCACGCCGGCGGCGAACCGCTCGCTGTGCCGGGTGGCGGCCCAGCCGGTGAAATAGCCGCCGTAGGATCCGCCCGTCATCCCTACCCGCTCGGAATCGACCAGTCCACGCTCGATCAGGTAGTCGATCCCGGCCAGAACGTCCTCGAACTCGGCGCCCACGCCGTCGCCCTGGTCGCCCTTCGAGAAGGCGACGCCGCGGCCGGTGCTTCCCCGGTAGTTGGGGTAGAAGACGGCGTAGCCGCGGGCGGCGGCCATCTGGCCCATGATGTTGTAGCCCGTCAGCCAGCCGTTCCGGTAGTGAGATTCGGGCCCGCCATGGGCGACCACCACGAGCGGGACCCGCTCATTCGCGGCGCGATCGAGCGGGTGGATCAGCAGACCCTCGATCTCGAGTCCGTCCTCCGCCGTCCAGCGCACGATCTCCTGCGGGCCAAGATCGACCTCGTCCAGCCACGGATTGGGGTTCGTCAGCCGAACCGGGTCCGCCCGCCCGTCCAGCGACAAGGCGAAGACTGAGCGCGGCCGCGACGGAGTCTCGGCGGCGAGAGCGGCTCGGCGCCCCCTGGCATCGACGCTCATCGCCAGAGCGACGGGCTCGCTGCCCTCGTACATCACCTCATCGTTTCGTCCGTTCGTGCGGACACGGCCCAGGCGGGTACCCACTCCAACGTCGGCCAGGTAGGTGATACGGTCGTTGCCCGTGAACGTGAACGACGCGACGTGGCCTTCCAGTCCCGGCAACAGGTCCCGCGCTTCGCCACCCCGCGCGGGAATCGCCATCAGCCGGCCTTCACTCGGATCGTTGATGTCGATGCCGGCGATGTAGGCGATGGTCCGGCCGTCGGGCGACCAGCGGAAGCTACCCAACTTGCCCGGGTTCTCGATCTCGACCGTCAGCGCGCCCGAAGTCGCGTCGATGACGCGAAGGCGCCGGAACATGTAGCGGTCGTCGGTCAGCGGCGTCGGCGCCACGTCGATCAGCAGGCGCTCGCCGTCGGGGCTCCAGACGGCCGCGTACGGGTGGCCCGGAACATCGACGGCTCGCGCTTCACCCGCGGGCCCCTCCGGCCCTTCCGGGAGCTCCACAACGTAGACGCGTCGCGCCTGCCAGTCCTCCTCGTACACCTCCATGTTGAAGCCCTTGCCGCGCAGGTTGCTCAGGTCCGTCGCGACGGGCTCGCGGGCCACGAAGGCGATCGCGCCGCCGTCAGCCCGCCAGTCGAAGGCCTCGACGTTCGTGTCGTGCTGGTACACCCGCATCGATTCGCCCGCATCGGCAGGAATGATGTAGATGGACCGTTGGTCGTCTCCCTCGCGGCGCGATAGGTAGCTCAGGTAGCGGCCGTCCGGCGTCCAGCGCAGGTGCGAGACGTTGACCTCGCCGGCCACGAACGGGCGATCGTTGCCGCCATCGAAATCGACCATGTGCAGCTCCGCCCAGGCGGACCCGTTCTCTTCGCTCCCCACCTCGCGCGGCACGCTGAGCGTGTAGGCGATCGTCGAGCCATCGGGTCGCATCGCCACCTCGCCCACCGTTCGTATCCGCGCCACGTCCATCGGCGTCAAGGTTCGGCTGACCGGCGCGACCGCGGCCTCCTGAGCGCTCAGTATCCTCACGGTGCTGGGCGAAAGACCGCCGAACAACAGGACAGACAGTCCCGCTAGATAAAGGCACACGCGTCTCATCTTTTCCTCCAGGCGTTACGTTGTATGCAGGTTTCGAATATCGAATCTCGAATGTCGAACAGGGAATAATGAAGTGGGCTGCCGAGATTCCTATCTTTGGAAATTCGTTACTCGGCGCTCGTTATTCGATATTCGAAGTGTTTCTTCCAGCTCCGTTATCCGCAGCGGCTTCGCAACTAGCTAAGCACTTCAGGCTTCGATCGTGCGCTTGTCGCGAAACGTCCTTGTGATCTTCACGACGATACCGGACTCCGACGGATCGGGACAGCGTATGTACTCGGTGGTAACACCCTCCAGAAAAATAACGGTCGAGCCGCGGAGCGCCTAGGCGAGACGCAGACCCAGTCGACCTAACGAGGTAAGACCATCACGTCGACGCGCGACGGCTCGGCGGCCGTTCGATGAATCCGGTGAGTCTGTGCCCGATACGCCGATGCGGGCGCCAGGAAGATGTTCTGCACCCACGTCTGCGGATTCCGGTCATAGAGCGGGAACCACGTGCTCTGTACCTGTACCATGATCCGGTGGCCGCGCCGGAAGGTGTAGTACTGCTGGTGTAGATCCACCGTGTATGATTCCACAGCACCGGGGCGGATCGGTTCGGGACGCTCCCAGCTCTGCAGGTAGCGGCCGCGCATGATGTCCCCCACCACCATCAACTGGTAACCGCCCATCTCGGGCCGGTCGGGCACGGTATCGGGGTAGACGTCGATGAGCTTGACTACCCAGTCCGCGTCCGAGCCAGTGGTCGAGGCGAAGAGCCGCCCCGTCACGTTCCCCGCGATCGTGACGTCGTCCTCGAGCGGCTCGGTCTGCCAGCTCAGCACGTCGGCCCGCTCCTCGGCAAAGCGCTGGTCTTCGGTCATCCACTGAGCCCAGACCCGCCCGACGGGTCGCCGCTGGTACGGCACCGGATCGGCGGGGTCGGAGACGTACTCGTCGAATGCCACCCGCTCCGTAGGCGAGTCGAACGCCAGCCGGCCATCGGCGTGGAGGTAGAGGCTCCGAACTGCGGCCTCGCGCGGAGGCCAGCGGTCGAATCCGCGCCATTGGTTTGTCCCGGCGTCGAAGAGCCACGCCTCGGGGAATTGGCCACCGCCCCGGCCCTTGAGCCAGTAGGCGAACCATGGCGCTTCGATCACGATCCGGAACGAATCTGCCGTCGCACTTCCGAAACGTAGGGTGCCCAACCGCGCACCGCTTCGGCCCGACCACTGGCCGTGGCTCCACGGACCGATCACGAGGTGGTTCACCGCGGCGGCGTCGAGCCGCTCGAGCGCCATATAGGTCGCCTGTGGCCCAAAGAGGTCCTCCGAGTCCCACCAGCCGCCAACGGTGAGCGTCGGCACGCTAAGCCCCGTGACCAGCCGCTGAAATGCCCTACCCTGCCACTCGCCGTCGTACGCCGGGTGCTCGACGAACCGTCGCCACGTCGGGATGCGCAGCAAGTCGAACGAGTCCGTCAGGGCCTCAAGAGTCGGGAAGGAAAGGTACCAGTCGTAAGGGTCGCCTTCCGGCTCGGGCAACGGCCGCAGCCCGGCCAATTCGCGTTCCATGTTGTAGGAATACTGGAGTCCGTACATGAGCCGGAACGCCCCCTGATGGAAGAAGTCGTCCCCCATCCAAGTGTCGGTCATCGGGGCCTGCGGGGAAACGGCTTTCACCGCAGGGTGCGGACCCAGCAGCACCACCTCCGCTGTCCAGCCGGGATAGGACACGCCCCTAATCCCGACGCGCCCGTTGTTGCAGGGAACGTTACGAATCATCCACTCGACGGTGTCATAGGCGTCGGTCGTTTCGTCCACGGCGGCCGAATCGTGCGGGACTACCATCGGGCGGTTCATCACGAACGTGCCCTCGGAGCGGCCGCACCCCCGGATGTCCTGTGAGACGATGATGTACCCGTCGGCGACTAGCTCGCGCGACGCGTAGGGGAAAGCCCCGTACGGCGTCCGCGTCAGGAGGATGGGTAGTGGCTCCGAGCAGGTTCGCGGCAGTACCATGGCGGTGAAGAGGCGGACCCCGTCTCGCATTGCGATCATCGTGTCCTGCCGCTCGAAGGTCCGGACCGGCGGCCCGGCTACGAGCCGCTCATCTTCGAGATCGAGATTGCGCGGAGAGCGCGGCAGCTCTGGCAACGGAATCGGGACTTCCGTCTGGTAGGGGATCACCCGCCCGGTCGTGGGCACGGAGCCATCCACCACAGAGAGGTCCAGATCGTCCGCCCAAGCCGTACCTCTGCCCCTGAGCAAGACGCCGAGATCGATGAGGCCGGCATCGACGGGCACGTCCAGCACGATCTCGAGGCGCTGCCAGTCGGCAGTCCCCGTCAGCTGGCGGTCCTGCATGTCGTCGAACGGCGTGGCTTCCGCTGCACCGTCCACGCGCATGTACAGCCCGGCTCCCTCCGAGACATCGTCCACCCGCACGAAGCCCGTGAAACGCACCCGCTGACCCCTAAAGTCCGCGGCCAGAATCCGCTGGGCCACGCCGCCAAATTCTCCCGCCGCCGCGTTTGCCGAACGGATGCGCAGGCTGATCAGCCCGCCGTGCTTCAGCTCGCGATCCAGCTCGATGCTGATCGAGCGGTTGGTCAAGGTAGTGAAGCGTCTCCAGCCGGCGGGCAGCGAATCGGGAACCTGTGCGCGGGCGTGGGGGAGCGGGATGCCCGACACGAATAGAGCAAGGAGCAGCGTAAGCGTTCTCATCGTTGCGGGTCTCGAATATTCGATATTCGATTCGCCTGACGACTAACTCAGTTCCTCGACTTCGTCGAGAACATACTCAGAAAACGGTATCGCGCAGGTGAACGCGGGCGAGACCGCGTTGAGCACGTGAAACGAACGATCGTCGCCTTCGACCGTGAAGTCATCGACGAGTCGGTTCCGCTCTACGTCCAGCAGTTGCGCCCGGATGCCCGCCGGGCCCCAGCGCCGAAAGTCGGAGGTACGAACGCCCTCGGCCAGCTGCGCCGCCATGCTCACCAAACGCGGTCTGTAGTACTTGGGGATCTCGCGCAGCGCGACGCTGCGAAAGCTCGCCTGATCGGTCAGGAACAGCCTGCCCTCGAGACGCACGATCTCCAGGAATTCGTCCACCCGGAAATTTCCGAGCAGGCCGTACTGTTCGCGCCAGAAGGCGGGGACGGCGGTCGGCCCGATCGTCACGCGCCCGTCCACCGCCACGGTCAAGTGAACGCCGAGGAACGGTGTGGCGAGATCGGGGACGGGATAGACGTTGGTGGCGAGCGAATAGGACCCGGGATCGGCGTGCAGGTACAGGCCCTTGAAGGGTAGGATGCGGTAGCGCCGGCCGAAACCGAAGTCGTGAGCTACTCTGTCGGCGTAGAGACCGGCGGCGTTGATCACGTAGCCGGCAGCGACTTCTCCGTCGGACGTCTGCACACCGCCATTGGTCCGCCTCACGTAGCCCGTCGATGTGCGCAGCGAAACCCCTGCCCTTTCCGCATCGCGCGCAAAGGATTCGACGATCTCGAGCGGATTGACTGTAGCGGTGGACGGCGAATAGAGCGCCCGTTGGTGCGTCTTCACGCGCGGCTCGATCTCGTGCGCCTCATCGGCGCTGATGTCCGCGAGCTCGACGCCGTTCCGCTCGGCCCGCGCCAACAGCTCGTCCATCACGCCGGCTTCGGCTGCGTTCTTCGCCACGACCAGCTTGCCGCAACGATTGATGTGCAGCCCGCGCTCGTCGCAGTACTCGGCCAGGCGGCGGTTACCGGCGCGAGTGAATCGAGCCTTGAAGCTGTCGGCGGAGTAGTAGAAACCAGCGTGGAGGACGCCGCTGTTGCGGCCGCTGGCGTGGCGGCCCGGACGCGCTTCCTTCTCGATCACGGTGACGCTGGCGTCAGGGAAACGGCGCTTCGCCTCGATGGCGACGCGCAAGCCGATGACACCGGCGCCTATGACAAGGAAGTCAGGTGTTTGAGACATCGGATGGTTGCCGGTTTTGAATTTCGAATATCGAATATCGAGCAAGGAATGATGAAATGGGCCTTATCGATCGGCGTATGCTAAGGCCCATTTCATTATTCAGAATTCGATGTTCAATATTCGAAATTCAAAACCCCGCAGGTGTCAGCTCGCTTCGACCGGCTTCAGAACAACTTTCTCGGGGTCAAGTTCGTCGAGTCGGAACGCGCGCGCCGCCTCGACGGTCAGGGTCAGGCCGAGGATGAATAGCACCGACGAGATCACGCCGATCAGCGAGAATCCGTTCTGGCCGATGAGTAGTACGAGCGCGCTCATCGTCATCACCAGCATGAACGCCATCGGCAAACCGGCGAACAGCCAGGTGCGGCCGGTCCGCTTGAGCCAGAGCGTGACCGCCAGCAGCGCCAGCGCGGCGAGCAGCTGGTTCGTGGCGCCGAACACGGGCCAGACGGCGCGCCAGGCGGGCATCGCCGCCCCCGTCACCGGGTCGGTATAGGTCATGAACACGAGGACGGCCGGTAACGCCAGTGTGGCCAACGTCGCCAATAGCCTGTTCTTGGGGTCGTTCGTGGCCCAACTGAAAGCCTCTTGTACCACGTAGCGCGCCAGCCGGGTACAGGTGTCGAGCGTGGTGAGCAGGAACGTCGACAACGCCAGCAACCCGAAGTGCGAGCCGAAACGCGGGTCGATGCCGAACGTGCTGAGAAACTGCCCGATCCCGCCGGCGTAGACCGTGATCGGGTTCGAGCGGAGGGCGTCGGTTCCGAAAGACAAGATCATCACGGTCGAGAGCGCGATGACCGCGACCACACCTTCGATCAACATCGCGCCGTAGCCCACGCGTCGCGTATCGGTCTCGCAGCGGACCTGCTTCGCCGTCGTTCCGCTGGCCACGATGGAATGGAAGCCGGAGCAGGCGCCGCAGGCGACCGTGATGAACAGGATCGGGAACAGCGGACCCAGGTGCGGCACGCCGAGGGCCGTAACATCGCTCGGATTCACCAGCGCCGGCCAATTGGCGGCGACCGCGGCGGAACCCACCACCGCGCCGATCGTCAGCCCGAGCCCCGCTCCCAGCACCGACAGGTAGAGCAGCCAGCTTGACAGGTAGTCGCGAGGCTGCAGCAGGATCCAGACGGGCGTGATCGCCGCCACCAGGCAATAGGCGAGAAGGACGATGTTCCAGCTGTTCTTCTCGCTGCCCGCCAGCGCCGGCAACAGACCGCCTTCGACCGTGAGCGCGTCGCCTACCCAGATGGCAAGCAGAACCAGTGGCAGGAAGATGAGCGTACCGAGCTTGAGGCCCATCCCGCGCCGGTAGCTGGCGAAGCCCATCACCAACGCCAGACCGACGAAAAGGAGCGCGGAGATGGCCACACCGCCCCCGTTCATCTCCACGTTGACGAACGTGGCTGCGGTGAGGTCCATGAAGACGACGATCACGTAGATGAGCGCCAGCCAGATGAACGCGAGAAACAGCTTGTAGGCTCTGGGCGTGATGTATTGCCTGGCCAGCTCCGCCACTGACCTCGCTTTGTGCCGCACCGATGCAATGGCGGACCCGAAGTCGTGCACGCCGCCGACCAAGATCGAGCCGAGAATGATCCAGATCAGCGCCGGCAGCCAGCCGAAGAACAGGCCTGCCAGGATCGGTCCTACAATCGGTCCGGCGCCGGCGATGGACGAGAAGTGATGCCCCAGCAGCACCTGCGTCTTCGTGGGCACGTGATCCACGCCGTCGTACTGCGCCTCCGACGGGACCAGGTGACGATCGTTCAGCCCGTAGACGCGGCTCATCCAGCCGCCGTAGACCTTGAACGCGATCCAGAACAGGACGATGGCTACCAGCAGATTAATGGCTAGCATTCGCTCCTCCGGCTAAGCGCCCACTGGACGCAACAAGATTGCAGACGGCGGTGTTCCGACACAAGAAGCCACGCTATGAATATCGAATATCGAACAACGAACACCCAATAATGAAATGGTTCTGACACGGCGACTGTCCACTTCGTTATTCGATGTTCGACATTCCATATTCGATATTCAAGACCCGACCGAAACCTCCCTCACCGTAGGGGAGCGCATCCTCTGCGACCGATTCAGGTTTGCGGCGACCAGAAACGCCAGGCCAACCACGATCGTGGCCGAGAAGAACGGCGCCGACGAGCCGTAGGCATCGAACAGTGCCGCCCCCCACAGCGGCCCGAACACCCGCGCGACCGCCAAAGAACTGGTTGATCCCGAGCGTACTGCCCTGGACTTCGGGCGCCGTCGAGCGCGAGATGAGGGCCGCCAGCGGTGGGAACAGCATCCCGGTGCCGGCTGCGATAAACGTGATGGAGAGGATGAGCATCGGGTACGTGTGAGCCAGCGCGCCGACGCACAGCCCCGTCGCCAGTGACGCCGCGCCGAGTCTCGAGACCCACGCCTCGCTGAATCGGTGGACCAGCGGGCCTACTGCTGCCCCCCGCACCAGGACCGAGACCGTGCCAACCGCCACGAAGACGTAGCCTACCGTCGTCTCATCGATCCCGAAGCGAGCTTCGAGGAAGAGCGGGAAGATCGCCGTGATCGAGCTGAACGCCGCCATCCCCATGAAGTAGATCGCGATCATCTGGAGCAGCGGCTGCCGCAGCGCCGTGCGGAGCACATCTCGAATCGGCGGGACCGAGATGCGAGACTTCTCCCTCGCGACCGCGGGCTCCGGCAGGTATCGCAACGCGAAAACCAGGTTCAGCACGCACAGCCCGGCGGCTACGAACCCGGGCGCCGTGTGCCCGCCCCAACGGAAGGCCCAGGAGCCGATGGCCGGACCGATCATGAAGGCCGCACCCGTGGCAGCGGACAGCCAGCCAAGCACCTGCGCCCGCCTTTGCGGCGCCGTCGTGTCCGCCACGTAGGCCTGCGCGACCGCGATCGTCCCGCCGGACGCTCCCTGAACGATCCGCGAGATGAACAGCACCGTCACCGTGGTAGCCAGACCGAAGAGAACGTAGGAGGCCGCGGAGAAGGCTAGCCCCGCCAGAATCAGGGGGCGCCGGCCGTAACGGTCCGAGATCCTGCCCCAAAAAGGAGTGGCGAGCAGCTGCGCCACCGAGAACGAGGCGACCAGCGGGCCCACCATCCAGTCCGCCGCCCCGAACTCCACGGCGTAGTAGGGCAACAGAGGGAGAACGATACCGAACCCGATCATGTCCACCAGCATCGTGCCGATCAGTACCAGCACAGATGCCATATGGACGTCCGGCGTGCCCTTATCCTCGACGCTTTGCAGCTTCAATTCCTCTGGCTTGGAAATCAAGAGAAACCCGGGGGCATCGACCCCCGGGTCGCAGCGAATTCAAGTTATCACACCAACCGGTGCAGGCGGAAGATAGGCGGCAGTAACGCGTGCCTATTCGAACCCGCTAGTTGGGTTGCCGACCGGTCAGGCGGCGCAACGATAGACCGAGACGCCGTCTGCCGCGCCTGCGCTCGGCGATCTCCCGCAGCCGCTCCTCGTAGAAGAACTCCCGTTCGCCGAATGCCGGCTTCAGGTCATCCAGCCAGGTCGCCTCGGCATCGAAACGTGCGAAGAACGGCCTGCCGACCCATAACGGGTCGCGTCCGCGCAGGAACTTCAGGATGAACACATTCTCGCCATTCACGCTCGCGATGCCATCCACGAGGATCTTCCCCGGCATCGCAGACATCGACGGTCCTCTTACCGTCCTTGCCAGGCCCGAAACCTGTCGAAAGGCGCCGTTGAACAGCTCCAGCGCCCGAGCCAAGGAGACCCCGAAATAGTCCCGCGCGCCGGTGTCACGCTCTACGAACATGTAATAGGGAACGATCCCGAGACGAACCTGGTGTCTCCACAACTCCGCCCAGTCGTCCGCCGTATCGTTGACATGGCGAATCACCGGCGCCTGACTGCGAATCGTCGCCCCGGCGTCCTGGATGCGTCTGACCGCCCGTTGCGCGATCGGCGTGTCCAGTTCGCGCGGATGGCTGTAATGGGCCATGAAGGCCAGTTGCTTACCGGCCCGTCGCACCTGCTCGAACAGCGCCAACACGTCATCCGCATCCCGGTCGGTGACGAACCTGTAGGGCCAGTACGCCGAGGCCTTGCTGCCGATCCGAATGCTGCGGATATGCTCCAGCGCCGGATCCAGCAGCGGCTCCACATACCGCCGCAACACCTTCGCGCTCATGACCATGGGGTCACCGCCGGTCAAGAGAACGTTCGTCACCTCCGAGCGGCCCTTGAGATATCTCACCCACTCTGTCGCTTCGCGACCCGCGAACTTCATGTCATCGAGCCCGACGAACTGAGCCCAACGGAAGCAGTAGCTGCAGTAGGCATGGCACGTCTGACCGGAGGCCGGGAAGAGCAGCACCGTGTCGCGATACTTATGCTGGACCCCCGGCACGGGCTCGTCGCGGAAGACTGGCACGTTCAAATCCATCTGACCCGCCGGATGCGGGTTCATTGTGTACTGGATGGCCCGAGCCGCAGCCTCGATCTCACCCTCGGGCGCACCTGCCCGCACCAACCGGTACATCTTCGCGATGTCCTTCGGCAGTAGCATCTGCGGTTGCGGGAACGTCAACTGGTAGATCGGGTCGGCCGGGATGTTCGACCAGTCGATCAGGTCTTCGACGACGTAGTTGTTGACCCGGAAAGGCAGGACCGCCGCGACCGCCCTCATCGCGGCCCTCTCCTTCTCCGAAAGGCGCTTCAACTGCGGGATTTGCTCAATATCCTTCCGCGTGTAGACGCGGTACGCGCGTGTTTCTCTTCGAGCTATAGTAGGCCTCCTTTCGCGCTGGCTCTCATGGTTCAACACCTCAGCCTCCATTTCCTCGAGCGCTGAGTCGGTCCGTACGGCCGCCTGCACCCGTAGCGAGGACGTTGCCTCATGCGAATGCTGTTCGTACGTGGCGCTGACGAGCCGCCTGGCCCGGGCCGTCGACCCACCGAATGCCGCGGGGAGCGGCGCCTCAACGGTTCAGCGACAGGGTTCTATGTCAGCTATCTGACACAATTGCGGCGATAGCAGTATACAGGGCGAACTGTCCTGTCAGACGTTCGTATCTCCGCCCGTCCCCGCACACTGCTCCGATTGTTCTCTGTGGCCCGCACGTAAATTTAACCCGATTACGCGCTCGGAAGCAATCGCTCGCAAGCATCCGGGACAGGCGCCAGCGACCACTTCGGCCGGGTCCTACGCCGGCCCCAACGGCGCTGTTCCTACTTTTCCCTGCATGTGACATTCTGCCCCGGCGCGTTAGGCGGCAGTCGCTGTGCCGGAGCCTGTAAGTTTCTCTTCTATATGATCTTAGGGTAGTCGCAGCCCCGATTTCCACGCGGGCCTGGATGATGCTCAACTGGAATGAAGTCAATACGGTTTTAAGCCTCTTCGAGACAAGCCCCATCGACCAAAGGGAACGAGAGAGAGGACATGAGCGCACAAGCCAAAAGCAAGGCGACCGAGGATCTGAACCCGTTCCACATCGCCCAGCAGCAGTTCGACACGGCGGCCAGGTACATCCCGGGCCTGAAGGCGGGTTTGATCGAGTTCCTCAAGCGGCCCGACCGCATGATCACCGTCGAGTTTCCCATCGAGACGGAAGAAGGCCAGGTGAAGAACTACGTCGGGTACCGCTGCGTACATAACCGCGTACGTGGCCCCGGAAAAGGTGGCATACGCTACCATCCCGACGTCACCGCCGACGAGGTGCGGGCCCTGGCCTCCTGGATGACCTGGAAGTGCGCGGTACTCGACGTCCCCTTCGGCGGCGCCAAGGGCGGCATCATCTGCAGCCCGAAGCAGCGTACCAAGGACGACCTGCGAAAGATCACGCGGCGTTTCATCGCCGAGCTGGGCGACGCGATCGGTCCGTACACCGACATCCCGGCGCCGGACGTGAACACGAACGCCGAGACGATGGCCTGGATCTTCGATACCTATGAGATGATGCATAAGGGTCAGAACAACCTGGGCGTCGTGACCGGCAAGCCGGTCAACATGGGCGGCTCGCTGGGGCGCAACGAAGCCACCTCGCGCGGTTGCCT
The DNA here is from genome assembly GCA_039588015.1 of Gemmatimonadota bacterium. Lineage (GTDB taxonomy): Bacteria > Gemmatimonadota > Gemmatimonadetes > Palauibacterales > KS3-K002 > JASFMO01. The sequence goes on from JBDHAS010000114.1 coordinate 16,402, forward strand.
CTTCTGCACCCAGCAGGCGCTGGCCAACGGCCTCGTCGACGGCCTGGACTCGGTCGACGGCGCCACCGTGGTGGTACAGGGTTACGGCAATGCGGGCGCGATCGCGGCCGAGTTGTACGCCGAGCAGGGTGCGAAGATCATCGCCGCGAGCGACTCGCGGGGCGGCATCTACAATCCAGACGGATTCGATCCGCTCGACGTGCTGAGGCACAAGAAGGAGACGGGCTCGGTGGTCGGCTATCCGGGC
>JBDHAS010000115.1:0-11740 GCA_039588015.1 Gemmatimonadota bacterium
GTCACGTTTCGTTACCCCGATTCCGTTTCACCGGTTGTGTCGCTCTACGCCTCGTCTATGTCGTATGCCGGCAGCACGACCCGGAAGTTGCTGCCCGCTCCGATTCTCGAATCGACTTCGATGCGGCCGCCGTGTTCTCTGATAATGCCGTAGCAGATCGAGAGCCCGAGCCCGGTGCCCTTTCCGGGCAGCTTGGAGGTGTAGAAGGGCTCGAAGATCTTGGGGAGATCCGACGGCGGGATGCCGCAACCCGTATCGATGAACGAGATGGCGACAGCATTCTCATCCTGTAGGTATTCAGCGCGGACTCGCAATTCGCCGTCGCCCTCCATGGCGTCCAGCGCATTGAGAGCGAGCGCGACGAAGACCTGGACGAGCCGCTCGGAGTTCGCCCACACCAGTGGCAAGTCGTAGACGTATTCGCGGTGGACTCCGATTTTCTTGAAGCGATCATGATGCTGGAGAAGCCTCAGCGTCTCTTCCACCGTTTCCTGCAGGTCCGCGGGCCCCTTTTCGCTCGGTGGCGGCCGGCTGAACGCCAGAAGATCACGCGCGATTCGCTTGCAGCGATCTACCTCGTTCTCGATCATGGAGAGGAGCTCGGCTTCCTCTGACAGCGCTTCGACGGACTCCATGATCGCATCTACGCCGGCGGTTATGGTCGCGAGCGGGTTGTTTATCTCGTGCATGACGCCCGCGGCCATCTGGCCGAGGGCGGCTAGCTTCTCGGCGTGAGCGATGCGCTCGTTGATGCGCCTCTGCTCCGTCACGTCTTCGCCCACAGTGATCACATGCGTCACCTCGTTCGTGCCGGTGACATGCATGGGGATCTTCGTCAGGCGGTAGTGACGACGCTCGCCGGATGCCGTCGACTCGACGTCGAACGCCCGGATCTCGTCGCTCTTGAAAACCTCCTCGAGCTCCGAGACCAGCTTCTCCTTCGGCTGACGGTACAGGACCTGGAAAACCGATTTCCCGATCGCGTCTGCTCGCGCAACACCCTGCGTGCCGGTCTCACGCTTCCGGTTCCACGCGACAATATTGTAATCCTTGTCGACTACGTAGAGGCCGACCGGAAGCGAGTCCACGATGTGGCCCATCAACTCTTGGGCCGTCTTCAGGTCCTGGGCTAGGGCCTCGTGTTCGGCCTGGCGCTCCCGAGCCCGTTTCAAGCTCAAAGCGACGCGAAGCAGCTCCGCCATTGCGGATAGGTCGGGAAGCTCATCTTTGGTCTCGAGCACCCAGATCGCCCGTCCGGATCCGTCGACGTCTAGGGGCCAGATGAGCTGAAGGCGCGGTGCCTGACTGAGGGTGGGATCGTCATCTTGGTCCAGCTGGCGCACCAGCGGTGCTTCCAACGACTCCGACCACTCGACCACCTGGTCGTAGAGCCCGTCGAGGTCGAGTCCGTCAGCGGGATGGGCCGCGATCGGCTCGGCCATCCCGTCCACGCAGGTCCAGAGCGCGGAGCTGAAACCCAAGTCGCGACCGAGTGTGGCTAGGACCTCGGAGATATCGCCTTCTCCACCGGCGACGACTACGTCCGCGACACGCCGGAGCAGGTCAGCGGTACGTGAGTCGGTACTTTCGGCCAGTCGAGGAGCCATGCAGTCAGTCCAAAGGGAGGGTATGTAACGGGGGGTGAATGTAAGCTATCTCGGGAAAAGGGCTCTGACAAGGGGTCTTCGGTCAAAATGTCCTCAAATCTGAGGTCAACCTGACCGGATCGGCCGGGCCGACATCGTGCCAGACGGCGAGATGAAACAGACGTAACCTGTTGTCAAATAGTTCGTTACAGCATTCGGGCATGTAAGGCACGACGCTTGCCTTAGCTACGTGCGCCGGGCGAAGGAAGCCCTGGTAGAGAGGCTGCCCGGCACGACAAAAACGACGATGACTTGTGTGTGAGCAGTAAACGAGTGTGACAGGAGATGCCGGAGATCGTTCGATCGCGGGTTGTCCGCTAATCGAAAGTTAGGCAAGGACATAGGGGGGAGGTCAGCGGCACTGTGGTTGGACGATCCCGGCTTTAGATAGAGCCCCGGGGAAGGCTTGTGTGACTGAGCTTGTTAAGTAGCGTCTGACTTGGCGGGAGTCGGCGCCGGCCTGGCACACAGCCTCCCGGGGTTTTTTTGTGAACCGAGCCCAGCGGCACGTGACCGAGTGTCGCTGGTTTTGTATTATGGAGCCTGCTAGGCCCGAAGGCAGGTTGGGCTTGGGGGGGCATCGTGCTCTTCCCCGGCCGGTCTTCGTCGCTATCGGAGCGAGGAATCATGTCGGTGGAAGGCGCGAGTGCAGAGCGTAGAGTAGGTGGAGCGAGCATCGCCTCCGCGACCAGGGGCGTGCAGCGCCGGATTGCCCCTCTCTTCGCGGCGCTTCTCACGGCGGCGGTCGTCCTGGCCTATGTAACGGAGCCTCAGACGCCCCGGGACTTTTTGGATCGCCTGGCCCTGCTCGTGGATGAGGGAGCGTACGGTCCCAATCTCAGGAGCGGGAAGCTGGCCCGTTCCCGGGCGACGCGGGCCAGAAACGTCGGCTCGGACAGTGCGGCCGAGGAACTCGAGTGGTTGGCGGCGCGCGCCTACACGCGGGCGGCGGGCTCGGCACCGGGTTCGAGGGAGGAACTGGCCGCCAACGATGGGTTGGCGGACGCGTACCTCGTGCTGGGTCACGGCTACCTGGCGCGCGGCCGGGGGGGTCTGCTGGGAGTGGGGCGCGACGAGGAGGAACTGGCAGTGGCGGAGAACATCGGCGCGTGCGTCGTGGGACTCGCCCCCACCCGGCGGCGCGGTGAGTTGAACACCTTCCTCGAAGAGTTGGAGAAAGAGCTGGAACGCCCGGTCTCGGGGAGATGTCCCATATGAGGGTGCGGAGCTCGAGGACCTGGTCGTCTTTGCCGGCCGCCGGCGTCTGCACGCTCTTTCTGGCTGCCTTCTTCTTCGGCGGTCTACGGGTTGGCGTCTCAGGCGTCGAGTATCAAGTATTCGGGCTGGTGGATGGCCTGGCGGCGCTCCTGGTTCTGTACGTCCTGCTCAACACGGCGGCTCTCTCGTGGCCACGGGATCGGTGGGGAGCAGTCGTTCTCGTCTATGCGGCCGCGGCGACCGCGCAGCTCGTGTCCCTTCTTCTGCCTCCGCCGGGCGTGCTCGAGTGGTTGGTTCTGGCCGCGTTGCTCTACTTCGCTTGGAACGCCAGCTACGCGGCTCATCGCTCCCGCGTCATGCTGACCCTCGGAGCCGTGGCCCTCGCGCTCGCCGCGCTCAAGTACTCGGTGCTTCCGTTCATATGGGCGCACACGAATCTGCCGCAGACGCCGATCCTCGATCTGCGAGAGATGGCCGAAGGGTTCAAGGGCCTGCTGGCGTCATATGTGCCAAGCAGGCCGATAACGCAGGTCTTCGCGTTTGCGGCGATTCTCTCCTGGGTGTTCGCGGTGTGGCTGCAGTGGCCACCCGAGCCCGACGACGACTGGCTTTGGCGGTTGCCGCGCGGCGACCGTGACCGTTTGCTCGTATGGCTGCTCAGCGAGCGGGAAGCTACAGGTCGGGCGATCGCGCCTCCGGAGGCGCGCTCCTACCTCGACCGTCCTAAGGAGGGCGGATAGCACACGGCCGGACTACCGCGGTCCTCTTCAGGCGCCTTGACGATTGATCGCTCGCAAGAGCGCTCTTGTCGCGGCGGCGGCATCCGGTGCGGCCATCACGGCGGAGACCACGGCAACGCCGGCGGCGCCGGCATCGATGACTTCGCCAGCGTTCTCGCCGGTCACACCCCCGATACCGACGATCGGGATCGAAACGGACGCGGCCACGCGCGCCAGTTGCGCTGTCCCGATCACCTCACCGATGACCTCTTTCTTGCTCGTCGTACCGAAAACCGAGCCCACCCCGAGGTAGTCAGCGCCATCGGCTTCAGCGGCGCCGGCATCGGCCTCGGTGTCGGCGGATTGGCCGATGACGAATTCGCGGGGAACGACGCGGCGCACGGCTCGCACCGGCAGGTCATCGTCGCCGAGATGAACGCCGTGCGCGCCGCTGGCCAGCGCGATGTCAAAACGATCGTTGACCAGGAAGAGCGCGTCGAAGCGACCGACGAGCGACTTCACGGCTAGCGCCATCTCCAGCAGCTCGGCGCTGCTTGCTTCCTTGGCGCGGAGCTGGACGGCGGTCGCGCCGGCACGCAGAGCGTCCTCGAGCACCGCCAGCCAACCTCGTTCGCCAGCGAGCTCGCGGTCGGTGATGATCATGAGGCGCAGGCGTCGCTGAAGCATCGCAGTCTCCGTCTGCCGTTTCCGCCTCAGTCGCGCGGGCCGCGCAGCCGCTGGATGGCGCGGTTGTGTTCGCGCAGAGTGCGAGAGAACTCGTGGCGGCCGTCGTCTCCGGCTACGAAATAGAGGTAGGGGACAGACGCCGGCTTCAGGGCCGCATCGATGGCCGAGATACCGGGCGACCCTATGGGGCCAGGGGGAAGGCCGTCATGCGTGTAGGTGTTGTACGGGTTGTCGGCTACGGAATCTATGTGGCTGTAAAGCAGCCTGCTCTGGCGCGACTCGAGCGCGTATTGCACGGTGGGGTCAGCCTGCAGCCGCATCGGCCGACGCAATCGGTTGTGAAAGACGGCGGCGATCAGCGGCATCTCGTCTTCCCAGCGCGCTTCGCTCTGGATGATGCTGGCGAGGGTGATTAGCTCGCGCTCGGTCATCCCGAGCGAGTCGAGGGCGGCCAGGCGCTCCGGCGTCCAGATTTCGCGGTAGCGGTCGACCATCTCCGCCGCGATCGTCTCCGCCGAGACCGCTTGCGCGAACCGGTAAGTCTCGGGGAATAGATAACCCTCTAGGTTCGGGCCCGGCACCTTCAGGGATTCGGCGAGAGCGGGATCGAGTAGTCGCTGCGCGACGGAATCTTCCGGGATCTCGGCGATGGGGGCCAACCGCCCGGCGATCTGCGAGATCGTCCAGCCTTCCGGTATCGTGACCGGGACCGTTACGACGCGCCCGGTAACGAGCGCTTCGAGCGAGCGCGACCAACCGGCCCCGCGCGGCAGCTCATAGGTCCCGGCCTTGACCTGCGAGTCGGCTTTCTTGACCCGCACGTAGAGCTCGAAGAACCGCGGCCAGCCGATAACGCCGTGAGCGGCCAAGGTGTCGGCCACAGCGCGTAGTCCGGCTCCCTCTGGTATGACGAGCCTCTCGAGATCGCCATCCTCGCCCGAACATCCTTGGCTGAATAGCAGCGCGCAACCCAGAATCAGGGCGCGAAGACGTCTGCGGCTAGCGGTCGCTTTGTGCATCTAGATAGGATTGTAGGATCAGTGTCGCCGCCATCGCATCGACGCGTTCTTTTTGTCGCCGCGCGGATGCCGATAGACCGAGCCGGGCGATCTCGCGTTCGGCTCGGACGGATGTGAAGCGCTCATCCCAATACTCGATTGGAAGGCCTGACCTTTGCCCCAGCGCTTCGCCGAAGGCTCGGACATCTGCGGCCGGTCGGCCTTCCTCACCGCTCGTCTCGATGGGCAAGCCGATGACGATACTCTCGACGTCCCACTCGCTGGCGGCCTCCATGATCTTCACGTACGGCGGTCGGCGTCCGCGTCGCCGGAGAATGGTGGGCAACGACTGTGCGATGGTACCCGTGGGATCGCTCACCGCAATTCCGATGCGGCGTTCACCGTAGTCCAGTCCGAGTACTCGGCTCATGCGTTGTGGCCCGACGAGGACTAGGGAATGGGGACGAGCGAGCGCCCGACGTTCGGACTCCAACTCATTGGATGACGCGGGTCAATCAGAGACTGGTGAGAGCTTCTTCCAGGCTGCCAGCCTGAGCCAGCTTCTTGTGTACGAGCAGAAGCGTGGTCGGCGAGCCGAAGAGAAAGCGGCAATCGTCTTCGCCCTGAGAGCGGCACCCTACCTCCATTACCGCGACGGGTTGCCCTGCCGCGCGCGTGAGCAATTCGGCCAGCAGGCCGGTCGAGACATGACATCCCGGAGCGTCGCGGTTCTCGCTCGGGTCCGACTCGGCCCAGTCGCGTGCCACTATAGCACCGATGCCCCCATGGACTGCCTCGTGTTCTATGCTACCCCAGCCGGCGTCGTCGAAGTAGCGGCTCAATTCGGAGAAGAAAGAATCGAGGGCCAGTGCCGGCAACGGCCGACCGCCCCGCTCGGCAATAGCCATCGCGGCATCGGCGGCCAAACGCCGGCCCGCCTCGCGCAGCGTGCGCACGGCACCTTGGGTCGAAGTGTCCTCGATCGCCCGTCGAAGCTCCGCCAATCCCCCGGAGGGAAGTCTTACGTCACCCATTGCCTACCCTAAGCATTCGCAGTGTGTCGTGAGGAAGTGCGTCCCCCGTCGTGATCGCACTAAGGATAGAACCGACGGGCGGGGCTTACAAGCCCAGCCTCCATGCGGTTACAGCCGCACGGTCGGCGTCTTATCCGGCGGCCTGGGCCACGATCGCGATCAACTTGCCATCCGGGCTCACGGCCAAGCGTGTGATCCCCTGCAGGCCGGCAGCGGCCAGGTCTGCGACCTCTTGCCAGCCCTCGTCTAGGCGCCGGTTCCAGATCAGAAGCATGGAGCCCTGGCCCATCAGGATCGCTCCTTCCGGAGTCCAGACGTAGTCCTCAATTGCCGGTAGAGTCCGCACTAGATTCGTCACCGCTCGCGTGTTCGCGTCGAGCGCTTTGATCCACCACTCGTCTTCCGAGACCTTGTGGACGAAGCTGATCCGGTTGCTGGACGGTATCCTGTGTAGCGACCGGCCTATGCCGGTTTCGATGATCTCGGCCTGACCAGTTCTGGTATCGGCCAGCTGCAGGCTAGGCGGATCTCCGAGCACGAACAGTGCGACCGTGGTCGCGTCGATCCAGGCGTGGTAGCCGACGGGCTTCACGTCGGCCAACAGCACGCCCCGATTCGATCCCTCGAAATCGAACTGCCAGAGGCGCTGTGTCGAGTCGGCCTCGACCTGGACGACGGAAAACGTGCCGCCCTTCGGCATGGGGGTGGGAGAGTATTCGCTCTCGTACGTGTGCGTCAGGCGTTGGGTCGACCCGAGCGCGACGTCGTAGCGATAGGTGTCCGCTTGATCCTCGCGGATCGAAGTGTAGAGCAGGCTCTTTCCGTCGGGTGTGAAGTGAGGCTGGTTGTCGTAGCCGGCACGGTCCGTGATGTTGGTCAACGGTCCAATTCGCAGCCGACCGTCCACCTTCGAAAGCGCGCCCAGGTAGATGTCGGTCGACGACTGTGCCGCCGCTTGCGCTGAAAAGAGCGTGAGGCTGAAGACAATCGACAACAGGCTTCGCACAAGAATCATAGTGCCTTCATCCTAATAGTCTGGTACTGGGCCACACCGATACTGACGAGTTCACCCCTTTGAATTTGCCGGCCTTGAATATCGAACGACGAATATCGATTAGCCAATAGGGAAGAACTGTTCTTGGAGATTCGACATTCGATGATCCAGTATTCGCAATTCAAAGCCCGCCTTACGTCAAACTTTCTCACCGGTCATCACTTCTGTGGCTGACCACTAGCGTCCGCTCTGAGCTTGTGGAGCCGCGCCGCGTCGGATAGAGTGCGGCATTCCCTGGCCGGGACAATTACCGATCACCGCTGAACTCGACACCGAACCAGCGAATAGGAGATTCGATGCAGCATCATCGCCGCACAGCCGTTCTGACCACCCTCATCGGCCTACTACTGGCGGGAGCGGCCGCGCCCGTGCAGTCGAGCGGAGGATTCGAGAGCTCCGTCGTACCGGATCCACCCATTCCCGTGGAGACTCTAAAGCAACGGCGCGCGGCGCTGCTCGATTTGCTCGAGCCGGGGATCGCCTTCCTGCGGAGCGCGGACCCAAGGGGCAGTTACGAGCACGCGCAGGATTCCGATTTTCGGCAGAACAACGACTTCTACTATCTAACGGGGCTCGAGAGTCCGGGATCGTGGTTGGTGCTGTTCAAAGGCGCGAACGGTTCGGGGAAGTCGATGCTTTACGTGCCGGAGCCGGACTCCAGACAAGAGGTCTGGACCGGGCGGCGCGTGGGCGAAGCCGCGGAGGTGGCGGAACAGACCGGTATCGACGCTGTGCGATCGGCTTCGAGGTTCGACGCGGAGGTCCTGGCCCAACTTCGCCAGCCGCAGGGACTCGGCGAGTACGGCCACATCTACCTGCCCCTCGGTGATCGGGGCGAGGACGTCAAGGGCCTCGCGGAGACCGCGATGCAGGCGCGCCGCACGATCTCTGATCTCGGCACGGCCATGGCCCAGCTCAGATTGGTGAAAGACTCGGTCGAAGTCGAGCGACTTCGGCGAGCCATCAGCATCACGGCGGAGGCTCAAAAGGAGGCGATGCGGTCGGTCGAGCCGGGGATGTACGAGTACGAGCTCGAAGCGATCGTGGAGTACGTCGTTCGCTCCGGCGGCGCCGAGCGGGTCGGTTTCCCGACGATCGTCGGTTCCGGGCCGAACAGCGTTATCCTGCACTACGATAGGAATAGACGACGTACCGAGAAGTCGGATTTGATCGTGATCGATGCGGGCGCGGAATACGGCTACTACACGGCTGATGTCACCCGCACGTTTCCGGCCAGCGGCAAGTTCTCGCCGCGGCAGCGGGAGATCTACGAGTTGGTGCTGGCGGTACAAACTACGGTCATCGACTCGATTCGCCCGGGCAGGGCCGTCTTTGAATTGGAGATGATCGCTCGCCGCTACATGCGGGAGCACTCGAAGGGAATGTGTGGCAGCGCGACGTGCGATAGATACTTCCTGCACGGGCTGTCTCACTGGCTGGGGATGAACGTACACGATGTCGGCAGCTACAAGACGTCGCTCGAGCCGGGGATGGTTCTTACGGTCGAGCCGGGGATCTACCTAGCTCACGAGGATCTCGGCGTGCGGATCGAGGACGACGTGCTGGTGACGGAGGACGGTCACGAGGTCCTGTCGGCGGCCGTGCCGAAGATGGTCGAGGCGATAGAGTCTCTGATGGCCGAAGACAGTCGGCTGTGTGAATCGCGACGCTAGTGCTGGTGCGGCGGAGGACGCGCCGCGTCGCTCCTGGGCATGGATACGGGCACTCCCCATGGGGTCGGTTGATGTAGGTCGCACTCCTCGACCGGCTCGGTCCCCGGCAGGTACACTTCCGTATAGATGGCGTCGAGCGGGCAGTACTCGGTTCGCAGCTTGCCGCTCAACTTGTCCACCGTCCTGTAAACCAGGCCGCCCGGCCGCTCCCACGGCTCCGGTATCGGCCGACTTTGGTAGACCCTCTGCATGAACGCGCCCCAGACGGGCGCGGCGTGGGCACCGCCGACGGCACCGGTGAAGATCTTGCCCGGGTCGTCGAGGCCGATCCAGATGCCGGCCAACAGGTCGGGCGTGAATCCGACGAACCAGATGTCGGACTCGTCGTTGGTCGTGCCCGTCTTACCGGCGGCGGGTATCTCCGGAGCGAGGTACTCGCTGCGAACCCTATAGGCCGTTCCCGTGTTCACGACATCGCGCAGGATCGTTAGCATGATCCACGCGGTCTGAGGATCGAGCACGACCTCCCTCTCGGTCGTCGCCTCCCAGATGACCCGTCCGGTCTTGTCCTCGATTCGCACTATCGGCTGCGGTGTGACGTGCACGCCCAGATTGGCGAAAGTGCTGAACGACTCCACGACCTGAAGCGGGACCACCGAGGCCGCGCCTATCGAGGCGGCCGCCACCCGCGGGATCGTCGAGCTGATGCCCATCCGTCGCGCGAACTGCGCCACCGTCTCCATGCCGACCTGCTGCGAGAGCTTCACGGTGACCACGTTGACAGATCGACGCAGCGCATCTCGCAAGGTCATCGGGCCGTGGAACCGGTTTGTGTAGTTCTTGGGAGACCAGATCCAGGTCGAGTCGCCTTCGGGGTCGTACTGATCGAGCTCGAGCGGAGCGTCGTAGATGACGTATGACACGGGAAAGTCGCTGGCGACGGCCGCGGTGTAGACGAATGGTTTGAAGACGGATCCGGTCTGCCTGACCGCCTGCGTGGCGCGGTTCCACTTGGAGTGGTTCCAGTCGCGGCCGCCGACCATGGCCCGTACCCAGCCCGAGTCTACGTCGATCGCGACGAACATGCCCTGCAGATACGGTGTCTGGTGCCAATTGACGGAATCGGGCGGCAGCTTCAGCGCCTCCTCGTAGGTCATGTGCTCGTAGTCGGGCGTCTCCTCGAGCAGCGTGATCTGCGCTTTGAGCGCGGAGTCGGCGATCGCCTGCATCTCCAGGTCCAGCGAAGAGTAGATGCGGAACCCGCCTCGATACAGGTCGCCGCCGAACCGGTCATCCAACATCTGGCGTACCCACTCGACGAAATACGGGGCTATCTGGTTCTCGGTTCCGCTCGGACGCGACACGGGCAGCGGGTATGCCTTTGCCGCTTCCGCCTCGACTTCGCTGATGTAGCCCTGCGCCGCCATCAAGTCGAGGACTAGATTTCGCCGCCAGAGCGCCGACTCGGGATGGCGGAACGGCGAATAGTGCGAGGGCGCCTTCGGGATCGCGGCGAGCAACGCCGCCTCCGGTAGGTTGAGTTGCCTCGCCGGCTTGCCGAAGAAGTAGCGCGATGCGGTCTCGACGCCGTATCCTCCGCCGAACGGGATCTGATTCAGATACGCTTCGAGGATCTCTTCCTTCGAGTAGATCTTCTCGATGTCACGCGCGACCTTTGCCTCTTTCGCTTTGCGGAGCGGCGAGACCTCGAAGCCGATCCGTTCGCTGAACTGGTTGCGCGCGAGCTGCTGCGTGATGGTGCTGCCCCCAGGTCGACCGGGCCCGAAGATGAAGTACTCGATGGTTGCGCGTGTGAAGCGCAGGTAGTCGAGGCCGCTGTGCTTGTAGAAGCGCTTGTCTTCGATGGCCACGAAGGCGTGTGGCACGTAGGGCGGAAGATCGGACAGTCTGACGACCGTGCGTCGCTCCAGGAAGAACTCGTGGATCAGGCTGCCGTCGGATGCGTACAGCTTCGAGGACTCTTCCGGCTCCCACACCGTGATCTGTGCGATGGATGGGCAGCGATCGTCCAGGCAGATGCGATCCCAGGCGCCCCATGCCATCCCCAACCCGACCATGGCGACGATAAGCAGTAAGGCGAGGACGGCTACGGTGTGCCACGAGCGCCAGCGCGCGGCGATCCTTCCGAGTCGGGGAAACCTGGCAAATGCAAAGAGTCGCTTGCGTCGTTTGCTGCGGCCGTCGCTTCCTCGAGCTTTGGCCTTCGAGCGCAGGCGCGGTATGGATCTGCGGGTACGTTCGAACATAGGTCGGCGATGCCCCCCTAGCCCTACCTGTCTATGACACGCTTGAGGCCATCGGGGTTCCGGGGAACACCAGACGCAGCGAGGCGCAGCCGCATGTTTGGGTCTGGACCGTTGCCAGGATCGTCAAGAGAGATGACAAAGGTCTCTTGCGGTTCTGCCGTGCGCTCGGTCATCGAAAGCGACTGATGCCACGCGGTCAGTGCCCCACAGCGGCCGCAGGACCCGGCGACGATGGCCGTCGGGTCCCCAACCAGGGTGTCGGCGAGAGCCAGCGCCTGCCGCGCCGCCGAGCGCAAGGAGAGCAGGTCTGGAGCCGCTAGGGCATCGTTGTAGACCGAGACCAACCGCGCGAGGCGGTCACCCGCCGTGTCCGCCACGGTCGCTGCTAGCGCACCGTGCTCGACGGCGGCAGGCCAGGCATCGGTAGCAGCCACAGCTTCGAGG
>JBDHAS010000116.1:0-11712 GCA_039588015.1 Gemmatimonadota bacterium
TCGAGCGAATGAGAGCATCGTTCTTCATCGGAACACAGGGTTGGTCTTATCCCGATTGGGTGGGCCCCTTCTATCCCGATGGCACTCCGAGCTCCCGCTTTCTTCCGGTGTACGCGAAGGCGTTCTCCAGCGTGGAGGTGGATAGCTCGTTCTATGCCATTCCGCCAGCGTCGCACTTTATCGGCTGGCAAGAACGCACGCCGGAGTCGTTTCGCTTCACTCTCAAGATGCCCGGCGAGCTGACGCACGAGCGGCGGCTTCGCGGGGGCGGCGAGGTGCTCGACACATTCTGTAGGCGCGCGGAGCTGCTCGAGGACAAACTGGGCGTCATCTTGGTGCAGCTGCCGCCCGATTTCACGCCGGCAGAGCGGCCTGCCCTAGAGACGTTCGTCAAGCGTCTGCCGGGTGACTTCCGCTTCGCGGTCGAATTTCGCCACCCGGATTGGCTGGAGGAGAGCACCTACGAGGCACTACGCGCCGCCGGTGTCGCGCACGCGCTCTCCGATGGGCCTTGGATTCCGCGCGAGCGCCTGGTGACTGCGGCTTACCAGCCGACGGCTAAGTTCTCGTACTTCCGCTGGCTCGGCAGCCGGCCACACGTAACCTCCTACACCCATTCCCAGATCGACAGGTCAGCCGATCTCGATGCCTGGTCCGTTCTGTTGGAGGAGCTCGCAGGACGCGTAGAGGAGATCTATGGGTTCTTCAACAACCACTACGAAGGACACTCACCGGCAAGCGCGCGCGGACTGCTGAGGAGATTGGGTGAGCCCGTAACCGACCCGGACGACCTTGATCCTCAGCTATCCCTGCTCTAATCGACGTAGTTGATGAGGTGTGGAGCCATTACCTATGACCCGTCCGGGTCATCCGAGGAGTGGAAGTGCACCAGTTTCCACTCGTGGCCCCTCTTCTCGTAAATCTCTGTCCAACGACCGGCTCTTCGGTGTACGCCCTCAAACCGCCGCGCCTCGACTTCATAGCGTGATGCGATCCAGCCGATACCTCCGTCTTCTCGTTCCTCTATCCTCATGACTCGATCGAAAGTCCGCAGGCGGAACCCGGAATAGGATTGAAGTACGGGCAGGAAGTGGTCCATGAACTCACGTAGCCCGTCGAACCGGGGTGGTGGGATGGTGTCGTAGATCAGGCAGTCGCTGTCGTACAGTTCGCCCAGCGCTCCAAGGTCATAGTCGTTCCAGGCCCTCAGATGCGCTTCGTGGAGCTGGATCAGCTGTGCGTTTGCCGGGTCGCGTGCGTTCATCGCCTTCGTGCGTTCGCGTTACAGGTTTCGGTCGGCTGTTTTTCCGGGGGTACGTTGGCCTTCCGCCTATCCGTAGTACACATCGCAAGAGCCATACCATACTTGCCTCATTACAGATACGGCGCCGTCCGTTGCGCTGGCAAGGGACCCTGCGAGAGAATAAGTTCCGCCCTTGGTGTTCAGCCATACAACGAAACCTGCTGCGCCCAAGAGGAGGCCTGCGTGCTAAAGGTTGGTGAAACGGCTCCGGACTTCGAACTGAGCTCGGATGCGGGAGATCCGGTCCGATTATCGGACCTCCATGGCAAGAAGGTCATTCTCTACTTCTATCCCAAAGACAACACGTCGGGCTGTACGACGGAGGCGTGTGAGTTCCGAGACCGGCTACCGAACATCGAGCGAGCGGGCGCCGTCGTACTGGGTGTCAGCCCCGACACCGTCAAGTCACACCAAAAGTTCAAAGCCAAGCATGAGCTGCCGTTTACACTGCTCTCCGATCCTGATCACCAAGTGGCCAGCGCCTACGGCGCTTGGGGCGAGAAGAAGATGTACGGCCGGAACTACGAGGGAATTCTCCGGTCGACCTTTCTCATCGACGAGTCTGGGAGGATCGAGCAGGTATTCCAGAAGGTGCGGCCTAAAGGCCACGGCGATCAGGTGTTGCAGGCCCTACAGGAGTAACGAAGCGCTCCGTTCGAGCCACGGGCAATCGACTCTAGGTGCGGGCCTGGAAGGCGCGGCGCATCAGCCGCTGTCAGAGATCGCTTTCCTCCACGACCCGTCGAATGGCCTCAGCATCTCCGGGCGAGTACCCGTAAAGCGTGATCTGTTCGATACCCGATTTCGTCCCCGCGAGGTAGGCCCGGATCGTCCCGAGCATGATCCGAGTCGCCTCTTCAAGTGGAAAGCCTGCCACGCCGGAGGCGAGTATAGGGAAGGCGATCGTAGCGATCCGGGCTTCGTCGGCCAGACGTAGGGACTGACCGGTCGAACCTTCGATGGACCGCTTGCTCGCCGGCTCGTCGCCCATGGCTGCCGCGTGGATCACGTAGTCTGCTGGTAGCTCGCCGGCACCGGTTATCGCCGCCTCACCAACGCGGATGGGTCCATGCTCGTTGCACTCATCCTGGATGCTCGCGCCTCCCTTGCGCGCTATCGCGCCGGCCACGCCAGCCCCGAGAATCAGGCGGTTGTTGGCAGCGTTCACGATTGCGTCGCCCCGAAAGTCGGTGATGTCACCCTGAACGACGTTGATTCTCGATGCGCTGGTCATGGGGCACCTCCTCACCGGTTTGTCACACGAGGCCGGCTGCGCAGCCGCAGAACCGTGCTATATTACAAGAGATCACGACAGCGTCGCCAGACGTGATTGCCGCTGCGCGTTTAGAGAGCCTGGAGGTACGGATGTTGACGTTTACCGATAAAGCACGAGAGAGGGTGCGGGCGTTCATACAGGAGGAAAAGGACCCAGTTGCTCTCCGTGTCGCCGTACAGCCTGGAAGCCCGCTGGCCCCGGCGTACGAGTTGTTCCTCGTCGACGAGTCGGACAAGCAGGATGGGGATGCCGTGCTCGACGGAGGCGGTTTCAAGATCTTCGTGGATGAGCGGAGCGCCGACAAGCTGGAGGGTTCCACGGTCGATTGGGTCGAGGGCGTTCACGGCGGCGGGTTCCAGGTCGAGAACCCGAACGAGCCTGCCGGCGCCGACGAACCGGCGGGTGAGTTGGCCGGACGGGTCGCTCAGGTCATCGATACCCACATCAACCCCGCGGTGGCTATGCATGGTGGCCGCGTTAAGCTAGTCGATGTACGAGATACGACCGTCTTCGTCCAGCTCGCTGGCGGTTGCCAGGGATGTGGGATGGCTGCCGTGACTTTGAAGAACGGAATCGAGCGCATGCTCCGCGAGGCGTTTCCGGAGATCACCGAAGTCATCGACGTAACGGACCACACGGGTGGTGCGAACCCCTACTACCAGCGTCCGGGGTAACCCTCCGCCGACCCTCTCGGTCTGCTACCGGCGGCTCGATGGCGTGCTATCGAGCCGCTGTTCTTCTGATATCTGCGGAGGGGAAGTGACTTCCCGACCTAGCCGAGGTCGGGCTTTCGCGACACGCCTTCCAGGCCCAATTTCACCGAGTTCCCAACCGAACGCCCAACCCTTGATCGACTGGAACCATGGAAATGTCAGCACGAACAGGCGTGAGTCGCAGGACCTTCGTCGCCACCGTGGCGGCAGTGGTGCCGGCCGCCTTCACGTCGGGTCCGGCGGGGCTCGTCTCGTGTGCTCCAGCGGATAGCCGCAGGGAGCCGCTCTTTCGCATCTCGCTGGCGCAGTGGTCTCTCCATCGTACTCTCAACGCCGGCGAGCTCGATAACTTGGAATTCGCCCGTACGGCCCGTCAGGACTACGGGATCGAGGCGATCGAGTACGTCAACTCGTTCTTCAAAGACAAGGCCGAAGACGAGGCCTACCTTCGCGAGCTGAAGATGCGCGCCGAAGACCAGGATGTCCGCAGCCTCCTGATCATGGTGGATGGGGAAGGGGCTCTTGGTGCCCCCGGCGCTGAGGAGCGCGCCACGGCCATCGAGAATCACTACAGGTGGGTGGAAGCAGCCAAGTACCTGGGCTGCCACTCGATCAGAGTCAACGCCAGATCCGAAGGCAGCCCGGACGAGCAGCGTGAGCTAGCGGCGGATGGACTGAGCCGCCTGACGGAGTACGCCGCCGACCGGGAAATGAATGTCATAGTTGAGAATCATGGTGGCCTGTCCTCCGATGGCAGCTGGCTGGCCAGCGTGATGAACGCGGTCGGTCACCCGCGCTGCGGGACGCTCCCCGACTTCGGCAATTTCCGCATCGGCGAGGGCGAGTGGTACGATCGCTACAAGGGGGTCCGTGAGCTGATGCCTTTCGCGAAGGCCGTTAGCGCCAAGTCGCACGACTTCGACGAGAACGGCAACGAAACCGGCACCGACTTCTTCCGGATGATGCGAGTCGTGCTCGATGCCGGATACCGCGGATACGTCGGGATCGAGTATGAGGGTAGCGCGCTCAGCGAGCCCGATGGCATCCGCGCAACCAACGCGCTACTGGTCAGAGTCCGCGACGAGTTGGCAGGGGGATATCAGGCATAGCCGACCAACCACGGACAAACGGCTGGCTTTGCTTCGTCGCTGGCTGATATATTGGCTCCGTCCTCGCAAAGACCCGTGAAACGGAGGCGCATGCAAGAAGCTGCCCGCATCGCCCGCAAGCTGTCTGTCTTGGCCGACATGGGCCTCGAGAAAGTCGAGGCTACGCCAGTCGCGACCGACACTTTTCGCGTCGACCGCAGGACTCTCAAGGTCAACAGCGCTCGTCCGGCTATGGGCACCCTCGTCTCGGCTACCGCCCTTCATCGTTCGCATGACAGGATCGAGGAGGCGATCGGTCGGGCGTTCGACGAGATGGATCGCCTGATCGGTATTCTCAGCCGCTTCGAGTCTTCCTCCGCAGTATCAGTCCTCAATCAGGATGGCCAGCTCACGGACGTGCCGCCCGAAGTCAACCGTGTTTTTTCGCGAGCGTTGAGATACCACAGGGCGAGTCGCGGCGCGTTCGATATCACCGTTCAGCCGCTCGTCGATCTCTTTCGCACCAGCCTACAAGCCGACTCACCGACCGAGCCCGGGATCGATCGAGTGCGCGACGCGCTGACGCGCGTAGGCTCCCAACACATCGATTTGTCCCGCAGTTCGATCCGATTCGAGCGCGACGGCATGGGTGTCACGCTGGATGGCATCGCGAAGGGCTACATCGTCGATGGATTTGCCGCCGCTCTCGAGCGGAACGGAGTGAAGAACTACCTGATAAACGCCGGCGGTGACATACGAGCTTCGGGCACGAAGGAAGACAGGGAGCCGTGGACGGTGGCCGTGCAGGATCCGGCCAAGCGGGGAGACTTCCCGGACCTCGTCCACTTGAGAAATGGGGCGGTGGCCACCTCCGGAAGCTACGAGATCTATTTCGATCGCGAGCGTGAGTTCCACCACATTATCGACTCCGGTACCGGTCGCTCGCCCAACGGAAACGCCAGTGTGACGGTCGTGGCCCCGTCGGCTATGGCGGCCGACGCCCTGGCGACCGCCGCTTTCGTCATGAATCCTGCGGAGGGGGTCGCCTTCATCGACTCTCTTTCACGCTGTGAATGCCTGATCGTCGATAAGCACGGATGTCAAATGAAGTCTAGGCGCTGGAAAAGCGCAGCTCACCCGACATAGAAAGGGCAGAGATACGATGGGGAACGTTGCTGCAACCGCAGCGGTGGGCATGACCGGATACTCCCGGTTTCAGGTCACGGCTCTGGTGACGCTTCGCATGCTGATTGGCTGGCACTTCTTTTACGAAGGCCTGGCCAAGCTTGCGAACCCGTACTGGACAGCGGCTGGCTACCTTTCCGAATCGAAGTTCATTTTCTCGAAGTTCTTTGTGTCCTTGGCGGCGAACCCTTCTTCCCTTCTGTTCGTCGACTTCGTGAACAAGTGGGGGCTGGTGCTGATCGGTTTGGGTCTGCTGCTCGGGTTGTTCTCTCGGGTCGCCACCATAGCCGGGATCGTGTTGCTCGCCCTCTACTACCTCGCGGCGCCGCCATTCGTCGGATACCTGTATTCGATGCCGACCGAAGGAAGTTACCTGATCGTCAACAAAGTCTTGATCGAACTGGCAGCTCTGGTCGTCTTGCTGGGTTTCCCGACCGGCAGACATATCGGGCTGGACAGACTGATCTTCCTGAAGAAGAGAACGCCTGAGATGGGCACGCTTGTGGAGGCGTAGAGATGAGCGACGAGCGCGAGAACAAAGTTGCCGGTAACGGGCCCGAAGACGCGGGTGCCGCCGATACTGGACCGACACCGGGCGAGTCCGCGGCTGGCGAGAGCGCAGGCATCGGCCGTAGGGATGTCATCAAGGCGCTGGCCTCGATCCCGATCTTCGGGGTCTTCTTCTACAGTTTCTTCAAGAAGAAGGCCGGGGAGGATTTCAAGAAGCAGGAGATCCTCTCCGAGCTCGGGCTAGGCGAAGGGGCGCCTGCGGTCATACCCGAAGCGATCTCGCAGCCACCCGGAGACCGGGTACGAATCGGGATCATCGGCTTCGGCGGCGAAGGCGAAGCCCTTGTGCGTAATACCGGCTTCGCGCATCCCGATTGGGTCGAGGCGAGGCGGGAAGATTTGAGGGAGAACCCGCGCAACACGTGGCTGCAGAGTTACCTGGACCAGGACGATTTGAACGTCGCGATCACGGCGGTCTGCGATGTCTTCGACGTCCGGGCGGAGCGAGGACTTGCCGCGTCGAAGGTCGATGCCCGTCCGAGCGGCGGCCGCGTGATGCCGGAGGCGACGCGATTCCTTCGCTACACGGACCTGCTCGAGAGCTCCGACGTCGATGCGGTGATCATTGCGACACCCGATCACTGGCATTCGCGAATGGTCGTCGATGCGGCCGCTGCGGGCAAGCATGTCTATTGCGAGAAAGCCATGACTCGGACCGAGGAGGAAACGCATGCGGTCTACGGGGCGGTGAATAACTCCGACATCGTCTTCCAGTTGGGTCATCAGAACCGTCAGGTCGAAAGTCACATGAAGGCCCGGGAGATCATCGAGAAGAATATCCTGGGGCCCATCAGCTTGGTCGAAGCGACGACCAACCGAAACAGCCCGACTGGCGCATGGCAGTATGACATTCACGAGGAAGGGAACCCGGAGACGATCGATTGGGAGCAGTTCCAGGAACCCGCTCCCAATAAGGTCCCCTTCAACAAGGAGCGCTTCTTCCGCTGGCGCTGCTGGTTCGACTACGGGACCGGCCTGTCCGGCGATCTCCTGTCACACGAGTACGATGCCGTCAACCAGATCCTCGACCTCGGCATACCGAAGTCCGCCGTCGCTTCCGGCGGCGTCTACTTCTTCAAGGATGGCCGCGACGTGCCGGACGTCTTTCAAGCCGTCTTCGAGTACCCGGAACGCGATATGACCCTCGTCTATAGCGCGACGCTGGCCAACGGTAGGTGGCGGGGGAAGGTGTTCATGGGGCACGACGCCACGATGGAGGTGAGCAGTGCGTTGACGGTCAGAGCCGAAGGTGAATCGACGCGCTACGAGCAGAAGATAAAGGACAGGATCATCGACACCTCGCTGCCCATGTTCACCTACCGGCCGGGCTTCAAGGGCATCGATGCGGTGACGTCGGCGACCGAGGAATATTTCGCCAGCCGGGGTCTTCTCTATACGTACCGCGGCGGCAAGCGTGTTAGCGCCTATCACCTGCACATCAAGGAGTGGCTGGACGTTATCCGGAACGGCGGAAGGACCAGTTGCAATATCGAGCGCGGCTTCGAGGAAGCGATTACCTGTCATATGGCGACCCGCGCGTATCAGCTCGGCCGCAGGGTAGAATGGGATGAGGTGAACAGAAGGATAGTCTGACGCATCGGCCGGGGTCCCTGGATCCTATCGGGGACGTAGCGGTCAACCAGCTGTTGGGCGAAAGGAGAGCCAGGTGAGCACTAGGATCCGTCTCGGGATCATGATGTTCCTGCAGTACGCGATTTGGGGTGCCTGGGCCCCCGTCCTCTCGGCGTATCTCGGGGAGAGAGGACTGGGCTTCAGCGGCTTCGAGGTCGGTGTGATCTATGCCCTCCTGCCCCTGGCCACGATCATCGCCCCGTTCGTCGGTGGCCAGGTCGCGGACCGCTACTTCTCCTCCGAAAAGGTGATCGCCTTCCTCTCTTTCAGCGGAGGCGTGCTCCTGCTCGTGGTGTCGCGCACGACGGACTTCAGCATGATGGCGGTGCTGATGCTCGTATACTGCCTGATCTACGCGCCGACGCTCGCCATCACGAACTCCATAGCGATGATCAACCTGGAGGATTCCGAGGAGGAATTCGGCAAGATCCGCGTTGGTGGGACACTCGGTTGGATCGCGGCTGGCTGGCTGCTCACCGGGTGGCGCTGGTTTGCCGGTGGCGTTGAGGCGCCGGTACAGGGAGACATGCTGTTCCTCGCGGGCGTCTTCTCGATCGTCATGGGCTTCCAGGCGCTCACCCTGCCGCACACCCCACCCCAGAAAGATGGCGTCAATCCGTGGGCGTTCCTCGAATCTGTGAAGATGTTGAAGGCGAAGGACTTCGCGATCTTCGTCGGCATCACTTTCGTCGTCGCCACCGAGCTGGAGTTCTACTATATCTTGACGGCTCCGTTCCTCGAGTCGGACGCGATAGGCGTGGTCCCGGCGAACACGCCACTCGTCATGACCATCGCGCAGGTGGCGGAGATCTTCGTCATGTACTACTTGCTCTCGCGCTTCCTGAAGAAGTACGGGATGCGTAGAACCCTTGCCATCGGTGTGATCGCGTGGCCCATCCGGTATATCATCTTCGCCATCGGCGCGCCGCCCTGGCTGGTCATCGCTTCGATGGCGCTGCACGGTTTCTGCTATGTGTTCTTCTTCGTCGCGGCGTTCATCTACGTCGACAACGTCGCGCCGCCGGACATTCGTGCCTCCGCGCAGAGCCTCATAGCGATCGTGGCGCTGGGGTTCGGGCGCTTTCTGGGCAGCTTGTTCGCGGGCAGGGTGAAGGACGTATTCACTACGGAGGTCGGAACGAACTGGACGAACGTCTTCCTGGTTCCGTGCGTGTTGACCATCCTCTGTGCGGTGGCCTTTCTGCTCTTCTTCCGGGAGGAGAGCGCCGCGGCCCCGTCCGAGGCGGCGGCGCAGGGGTAGTCGCAGGCACTCACTGAGGGAATGGAAAGGCGAGACTGAGAATGGCTGGTGAGAGACTGGGCGTAGGACTGATCGGTGGCGGGTTCGTCGGGAAGTTCCACATCCGCTCGTGGGTCGGCGTGCGCGACTCGGATATTCTGGGAGTGACGGGCCGCCCTGATGGGACGGTCGAAGATGCGGTGGGACTGGCCAAAAAGCTCGGCGTTGGCGACGCGAAGGCGTTCAAGTCGGTGACCGAGATGGTCGCCGACCCCGACATAGACGCCGTCTGGATCTGCGCGCCGAACTTCACCCGCATCGAGATCATGGAGGAGATCGTCGACGCCGTCGAGTCGGGTAAAGGCGAACTGGTCGGCGTTGCCTGCGAGAAGCCGCTGGGGAGAAACGCGGCGGAGGCCCGCAAGATGTTGGATCTGGTCCAGAAGGCGGAGCTACTGGACGGCTACCTCGAGAACCAGCTTTTCTCGCCGGCCGTGGTCAGAGGGAAGGACATACTCTGGTCGCGCGGGGCGGCCTTGACTGGGCCGCCCTTCCTAGCGCGCGCCGCCGAGGAGCACAGCGGTCCGCACATGCCGTGGTTCTGGGAGGGCGAGTTGCAGGGCGGCGGCGTGCTGAACGACATGATGTGTCACTCGGTGGAGGTGGCCAGGTTCCTGTTGACTCCGCCCGGATCTGATCGCGACGTTCTGAAACCGGTGAAAGTCACAGCGTATACGTCCTGCCTCAAGTGGCAGCAGCCGCACTACGCCCGCATTCTCTCCGATAACAGCGACGGCCGAACCGACTACGTCACGCGGCCCGCCGAGGACTTTGCACGCGCTCTGGTAGAATACAGGGACCGGGATGGTAACGAGTGCGTCGTGGAAGCGACGACTTCGTGGTGCTTCGTCGGTGCTGGGCTGCGTTTGAGCATGGAACTGCTTGGGCCCGAATACTCTCTATCGGTGAACTCGCTCGACGCGGGGCTAAAAGTCTTCTTCAGCCGAGAGGTGAGAGGCGAAGCCGGCGAAGATCTGGTGGAGAAGCAAAACGCCGAAGTCGGTCTCATGCCCGTGGTAAGCGACGAAGAAAGCGAGTACGGCTACATTGGCGAGAACCGCCACATGGTACGGTCATTCCTGTCGGGCGTGCGTCCAGCCGAGAACTTCAGCGACGGCGTAAATGTCACCGAGTTGCTGATGGCGGCTTACCAGAGCGCGGAACTGGAGAAGACGGTCACCTTTCCGCCACCTGACTTGGATTCATTCATCCCGGCGGTGGCCCGGGGCGCGTGGAATCCTAGGCGGCTGTAGCATTTCGCGCCCGTCGCGGCCCGGCAATCCCGTTCACGATGTGTTTCGATCTTCAACCGTGAGTAGAAAATGGGACGAATCATACTGTTGTGCGTTGTCCTCGCGCTGCCGATCGCCGTGTATGCGTCGGTGGAAGTGCTCAGGGACCAGGAAGGGTCCGATATGAAGCCCGCCTATGAACAGATACTGAAGTCGCACGACGGACGCTACTCCAAGCATGGGTGGAATCACTACGGCCCGGGCTTCTTTGAACTAGACCAGGAGACGGGGGTCCTGAAGTCGCACGGCGGGATGGGACTGTTTTGGTACGCGGCAAAGGAGTACGGGGACTTCATCTTGGAACTCGAATTCATGTGTTCCGACCGGAACACCAACTCGGGCATCTTCATACGGGTCCCCGGCGTACCGACCAGCGACGACTACATCTACCGCAGCTTCGAGGTGCAGATCAACGACGCCGGCGACGGCATACACACTACGGGCGCCGTCTACGATGCCGAAGCACCTAGCGAGCTCGCATCCAAACCGGTAGGTGAATGGAATCAATTCAAGATCGCTTTCATCGGAAACCGGATCACGGTGGAGCTGAACGGGAAGCAGGTGGTCGATTGGGAAGCGGAACCGCGAGGAAAGATCGAAGACTTCGCAACCCGCGGCTACATCGGTTTGCAGAACCACGACGACCGAAGCCCCGTCTATTTCAGGAACATCTACGTAAAGGACCTCACGGAGTAGGATATCCTCGTGCGACTCCGTCGGCTGGGACCCGGCTCGGCACAGCTCGGGACCCCGGCGGCACCTGTTGAAAGGAGCCCCAGCCATGCGTGTAAGCGATATCCTGCGCAAGAAGGGAAGTGAAGTTGTAACGATCGAGCCGCATCACACCGTCCACGACGCCATCCAATCACTCGTTCGCAACAACATAGGCGCGCTGCTCGTCACGGATCCGGACGGACCGGTGGTCGGCATTTTTACGGAGCGCGATATTCTGCGGGAGGCCGCATTGCACTGCGACCGGCTCAATGAGACGGCTGTGGGTGACGTTATGACCCGCAACGTGGTCATCGGCGTTCCTGAGGATCCCCTCGAGTACGTGATGGGCATCATGACTCAGAACCGCATCCGCCACTTGCCGGTCATGGATGGAGAGAAACTGGCGGGCATCGTCTCCATCGGCGATGTGGTCAACGCCTACCTGCAAGAGACTGAGTTCGAGAATCGCCTACTGAAGGATTACATTCACGGGGTAACGCACTGAGCGGGGAGCGAAACTTTGCCCCCCTCATCCCCGCGTCGCCCGGCGGGGCAGCCCGAGTTCCTACTCCTCCGGCTGCTGGGCCGACTTCCAGATGACCATTTGCCGCTGGCCGTCCGGGCTCTCCTCCACCCGGA
>JBDHAS010000117.1:0-19439 GCA_039588015.1 Gemmatimonadota bacterium
GATCGTTCCGTTCGCCTGCAGGTCTACGATCACATCATCGCGCACGAGGAACCGCCCAGCGCCGATCAGGTCGCCGCGTCAGTCGGTTGTTCGGCGGAGGATGTTCGGGCCGCCTACCGGCGGCTCGCGAAAGCTCACGTGCTGGTCCTCGAACCGGATGGCGACGCGATCCGCATGGCCATGCCGTTCTCCGGAGTGCCCACGCGGTTCAGGGTGAGCGCGGGTGGCCGGAGCTGGTGGGCCAATTGCGCGTGGGATGCCTTGGGCATCGCCGTGGTGCTGAGGAAGGATGCGTCGATCGAGGCGACGTGCGGGGATTGCGACGAGCCGATCGCGCTGGCGGTCGAGGCCGGACAACTGAAGGGTGGCAGCGAGCTGATCCATTTCGCCGTTCCCGCCGCTCGCTGGTGGGACGACATCGTATTCACTTGAAGCACGATACTACTCTTCCGGTCGGAAGAGCACATGGATAGCTGGTGCGCGCGCGAAGGCCTCACCCGCGGGCACGTGCTTTCGCTCGAACAGGGTTGGACGCTGGCGCGGGCGTGGTATAGCGATCGCCTTTCCCCCGATTGGCGGCGCAATACCCCTGATGAAACGCGTGCCCTCTTCTCCGAGTTGGGTCTGACGGATCCGTTCTGGCAGCTGTAGGAGATACCGGAATCGAGGGCTACAGGCCCAGCCAGTAGTTCACCTTCACGATGAACATGTTGTCGGGCTCGATCGATCGGAGCGCACCGAAGTCGCGGTCCAGATCGAACGAACCGTCGTCGATGCGGTCGCTGCGGTTCTGCTGCCAGACGAAGAAGATGGTGGAACCGGGACGGTATTCCCAGCGAAGTACGGCGTTCAACCGCAGCGATTGGACGTTGAAATCCCTATCTGAGAACGAGGTGTTGGGCTCGCCGTCTCCGTTCCAGTCGATGTATCGCGTGTCACCGTCCAGGCAAGTACGGCCGCCGACGCAAACGATCCCGTCGCCGGTATCGACCGCGGTGCCTTCCTCGAAGACATCGAAGTCGAACGTTTCCGCTTCTTCGAGCGTGAGCTTCGGGTTGAACGCCACATTGAGCCGCGTTTCGAGCGAGAACTGATGCCGCTTCAGGTCGGAGAAGAAGTAACGGCCACCGTAGGTAGCAAGATACGTCTCGTCGTCTTCGGCGGTCACGTATTGAGCGGGGCTGACTTCGGTGGCGTACTGCGGTTCGAGTCCGATCTCGAGGCTCGGCGTCGGCCGGCGGGCCGCCTCGAGTCGAAGTGCTGCTCAGCAGTTCCGGCGAATAACGGGCGTTCAGTTCCATCCGCCAGTAGTTCAGGAACTCGAAGTTGGAACGTAAGACGTACATGCCCGACTTGTGAGCGCGATCCCAAGAGGCGAGCGAAAAGACGTCGTCCAACGCCTCGTGCCGCCAGTAGTGAAAAGTGAAGAAGGTGAGGTTGTAGCTCCGGAACAAGGAGCCGGGCGTAATCTCGCGATACGAGATTCGGCCACCGGCGTCGAGCTTTTCGCTGTCCCGCAGGAAGCCCAGGTCGTTGATCTCGAATCCTGGAGTGATCTGGCCGAGCCAGATGGAACCGGTCCAGTGCTTCGCGCTGCGTCGCTCGAACTGGATCCGCCAGTTGATTCCGGTCAACGACGTTGCGGTCGAGTCGACGGAATAGCGCGTGGCATCGGGCCGCTGGAAGTAGTGGTTGCTAGACTCCTGCACTTCGATCAGCGCCTCGTTCGAGCCTTTGATCCGAGTTCGAGCCGCCCCAAGCGTGCTCGAAGTCGAAGCCGGCGCTATACGCGCTCGTGGTCAGGAAGTCGAAGCTTCTGTCGCTCGGCAGGCTCCGGTGTAAAGCGGTGAAGATCCCTCCTACCTGGGAAGCGCCCTGCCGGAAGTCCTGCTGCAGGCGAACGACGCCGTATTGGCCCGGTGGCTGGGCGGTGAAGTCCACGGTCTGTCCGGAATCCTCGTGATAGGCGCGCCCTGTCTCGTTCCCGGTGAACGCGGCCAACGCTCCCATGGATAACCCCTTGCTGGAACGGCCCGTCAGCTTGGCGGCGGCGAGGATCGTCGTCTCCGACGGCATCTCCTCGTAGTCCGCATCGTCCGGCGCGTCGCCTTGGGGTTCGCGGCCGATCCGACGGCTGTAGAACAGCTGGTTGGACCTTCCGGACAGGCGGAAGTCGAAGACCTGGGCGTCTTCGACGAAGAAGGGCCGCTTTTCAGGAAAGAAGGTCTCGAACTGCGTCAGGTTGATCACGGCCGGGTCTACCTCCACCTGGCCGAAATCGGGATTGAAGGTGGCGTCCAGCGTGTAACCCGCGCCGATCCCGTAGCGTACGTCCAATCCGGCGCTGCCGTCGGCTGATGAGCCGTCGAAGAACGGATTGCCAGCCTCGGCTGGTCCGGCATGCCCCCGGGCGAGGGCGTAGGGACGAAGTTCCAGGCGCCGAGTGCTGCTCGGGAAGTGCAGGCCCTGAAGCTCGCCGAAGACGCTGACCTTGCCGTGCCGCACGCGCGACTCGAGCGCGAAGTAGGTGCGCTCGTTGCTCGCGAGCCGGCGGCGCGAGAAGTTAACGCCCCACGATTGGGTAGTGTCCGAGGCGTTGTAGCGGACCTGAGAAAGCGGGATACGGATTTCCGCGCTCCAGCCGCTGGAATCGCGGTGGATCGCCGACTGCCAGACTGCGTCCCACGCCTCGTCCTCGCGCACATCGTCGTACATGTAGACGTCGCGCTGTACCCCGGCCGCGCTCACGCGGAAGCGGTACCCCGTCCGCTTATCGTTGTTGGGGTCGAGGGAAACCTCGAAATAGTCGTACTGTCCCTGCTCGTCGCGGCGAACCAACTGGTCCCCGATCAGCGTGGGCTGCCAGTCGTGCATGATGGCGCTGACGTAGAGGGCACCCTCATCGAATAGCACGCGGACCTCGGTGGCCTGCTCCGCGGGGGCGTTCTCGACCGGCTCCCCTTGGACGAACCGTGTTGCCGGCTCGGCCCTTTGCCAGACTTCCTCGTCCGGCTGCCCGTCTATGGCTATCTCGCCGTCGCGGTACGCCGCTTCGACTACCGGCGGAATGTCGGCGTGGTCGCCGTCGCCGTTCGATGACGGTGCCTGTGCGAACGCCGCGCGGCCACAGAGAATCACTGCGACCGCGATTGCCGCGCACACTGATACACCCTTAGCTCGCACCGCCGTCATGAACGTTGCAGTTGCTTCTTCTAGTTATGGGAGGACGGCAAAACATCGCTTCGGGAGCCTGGATGCCGCGTGCATCCGGCTCACGATCCGTTGATTCCAACCGTCTCGCTTACAAACAGCCAAAGTACCGAGAATGTTGGGGCAGGCCAAGGTGAAGGGTACCTCTACGGCCCTAAAGTCACTCTGTGACTGGGCCTAAAGAAAGCAAATTGGAGGTCCCCGCCAAGCCTCCTGGCCCGACTGCCGGGCGGACAGCCGCGATGACATTCCGTTGATAACTCCCGCTTACACTGCCGCAGCGGTTCGGCGTCCCATGGACTTCCGCGGTTTGGCACGCCGCGAGTTCGGCTCAGTGACAGTGTCCTGAGACACGGAAAGGTTTGGTTGTGTGCGTTACAGGACGTGGATGGACAGGGTGCTGAGTTTGGTCACTGCGCTTGTCGTGGTGACCGTGACCTACTTCCTGGTGACCGAGCGGGTGGTTCCAGCGCTGCGCGGCGAGCCGGTAAGGGTGCGAGAGGGTGAGAGGCTCGTAGAGGTCATCGACTTCGAGCCTCTGAGTAGTGGTGGAGGTACGCTGGGCCTCGAGGAGATTCGAGTGCCCAACGCGAAACCAACGCTCTTGCTCGTGTTCAATTCCGCCTGCCAGGCATGCTACAGGACGCTCCCTGCTTGGCAAGACCTGGTCGCGGTAGTTGGAGACGCGGCGTCCGTTCTCGCCGTTGCCTTGGATCCCGATGAGCGGGCGGCCGGCGCCTATGCAAGCCAAAACCTGGACGCCGCCACGGCCGTCGTGCCCGAGGATCCCCGCAGGTTCGCCAGCATTCTCGGCGTTGACATCGTGCCGTCCACGGCGCTGCTCGACGGCGACGGCGTGCTGCGGTTCATGCGGCAGGGAAGCCTCGATTCTCTAGCCGTTTCATCTCTCATGCGCGCGCTGGGGGCCCTGGAGGCTCCTCAAAACCATAGAGAAAGGAAGGGATCATGAGGAGAAGGCTCCTGTTGATGGCTGCGGCCGTGGCGTTCGCGCTGGGCCAGCCGGCTCCCGCCCTCGCGGAAGAATCGTGTGAGGACATCTGTGGCGAGAAGGCGGCTGCCAACTGCGAGGACATCGATTCGATGAAGTGCGGCGCCTACATCATAGGCTGCCTCTCGGGTTGCTCGACCGGGAAGATCATCGCCTGGCTGATCAGGAGGTGAGGAGATGCGACGAGTGATGCTAGTGCTTTCCCTGGTGGCGCTGGGATTCGCCGGATCGGCGCCTGTCGAAGTGGCGGCTCAAGAGGGGCGTGCCGGCTGCGAGGCGTATTGCGGAGTGGTAGCGGTGGGCTGCTACGTGTTTGCCGGCCTCTTCATCGGCAAGGACAAGTGCGATGCCATGTACGAGGGATGCGTGGATGGCTGTGTGGCTGCCCTAGAGCCCGAGTCCAGTGAGCCTCGCACGAGTTAGCGTCGGCCAGCTGTGGCTCAGCGTTGCGGCCGGGTTACTGGCCGCAACGCTGATCGGCTCTGGCTGTCGCGAGGAGATGGGGTCGGGGTCCGACGCGCTGCGAACCGAGAGTCCGCCGGAGGAGAACGCGCCCGTCACGGCTGGACTGGCAACGCGATGGCTCATTCCCCCCGACCGAGCGTTGGACCCGCCCCTGGCATCGCCGGTCGGGATTGCCATCGACGAGAGCGGTAATCGTCTTCTCGTCATGGAGCTGCAGCCGCCGGAGCTTCGCGCGTATCACCTGCAGGACGGCCGATTCTTGGAAACTCTTGGCCGAGAGGGAGACGGTCCGGGAGAATACCGGCACCCTATCGGCTTAGCCGTGAACGGTGACGGCCGCGCCGCGGTGTTGTCTGTGAGTGGACGCGTGACGTTCTGGGACCGAGAAGGCGGGCTGGACGGCACCGTGGACGCGGGAGCGGGACTGGCATCGGATGTCATGGCCGCGCGCGGCGACACGTTCTACGTCAAGTCCGATCTTTTCCCACCGGATGATGTGTCGGAGTTCCGGGCTGTGGTCCTCGACACGGTGTTGGCCGATCCGTTGTACCGGGATCTTGATCTGGTGGGAACGGACGAGCCGGGTCGCCGCCTGAGAAACCACGGCTACGCGGTCGCGGCGACACCGGACGGCGATCTATTGATATCGCCACCCGGCGCCGACTTCGTGATCCTTCGCGTCGGACCGGATGGCAAAGTGCGCCAGACGATCAAGCGGCCCGGGGTACCGCCGCTGAGACGAAGCGCGGAGGAGATCGAGGCCGTGCGCCAACGAGTCCGTCGAGGCTTCGCGGCGGCAGGTCGCACAGCGCCGGCCAGCATCCCGGTGGCCGAACACCGGTCGCATGTGGCCCGGTTGGCCGCAGCGCCGGACGGATCGATTTGGGCGCTGACTCAGCGGGGCGACAGCACGGCCTCCATCCTGGATGTATTTGGAGCGGATGGACGCTTCGCCGCCAGCTACAAGATAGGGCTGCGCGTCACTGACATGGCGGTGACGTCAGGGTTCGTCTATGTGCTTGCGCGAGCGGACTTCGACCTTCCGGCCGTAGCGGTGGCACGTCGACCCATCCGGCCCGAGACGTGGACCGGCAGCCGGTGAGCGACATGGCGAACCGGGTGCTGGTTGAGCTCGAAGGCCTCCGGTTCCGCTATAGGTCGGCAAGCGGCTGGGCCATCGATGACCTCACGCTAAGGATAGAGCGCGGTACGGTCCTCGGCCTCATTGGGCCGAACGGGTCAGGTAAGACGACCCTCTTTCGGTTACTGCTGGGTTTCCTGCAACCCATGGCCGGGCGCGTTAGCGTCGGCGGAATCGCTCCGGCGAAGTATCGAATCAGCTACGGCGTCGGCTATCTACCGGAGCAGGTACGGATGCCGGGAAACGTCCGGGTACGCGAGTTCGCGATCTTGATGGCGCGTCTCGCCAGATTGCCGGCATCGTCGCTCGAGCCGACGCTCGAGCGGCTCATGCGGGGACTCGCGCTTGCGGACAAGTCGGATTCCCTGATTGGCCGTCTGTCACACGGGTACAGACAGCGTGTCGGGCTTCTGGCGGCCCTTCTCGGCGAATCGGAGCTCGTCCTGCTGGACGAGCCAGCAAACGGCCTCGATCCGAGTTCGATGGGCGTGTTGAGGAGCGTGGTACGTGCTCTCAAGCGCCGGGGCCGCACGGTGGTCGTCTCGTCTCACAATCTCTTCGAGCTGGAGCGCGTGTGTGATGAGATACTGATTCTGAGAGAGGGTCGGCTGCTGGAGCTATGCACGAGAGAGAACCTTGTCGCTCGGCCGGATGTCTGGGTCGTACAGCTTCGCGCCCTCAGGAAGTTGGAGGGCGGATGCATGGACGGCCTTTGTGCAAACCTCGATGGAGTGCGGTTGGCTACCGATGAGGCTGGCTTCGCCGATGGCCGACGCGCACGCGAGTTCGCCCGGAGAGTGAGCGAAGCCGGCGCCGCCGTCGAGACCATCGAGCGCCGTGCCTTTGATCTCGAGTACCTTTTTCACTCGTCCTTACAGAGGCGGTCGTCGGACGGAGGGAACGATGCTTGACGTCGTCAGGCTGTTCCCGGCTCTGTTCCGCTTCGTGACCGAGGAGGTCTTCCGCAGCCGACGCGTCTTTTTCGCCGGCGCCTTGCTGACGATTCTAGTTCTTCAGTTGGTTCTGATCATCTCCGGCTCGGGCCAGACAGCGGGAGTGTCGGGCCCAATACTCATGATCGGGCTCTGGATCATCGCCGCGCCGTTCTGCAGAGCCTGGAGCGAGGACGATTCGCGTCTCGGATACGCCGCGTTTTGGCTTCAGAAGCCAATCAAAGTATCATCGTTCTACCTGACGCGGCTTTTGGCGGTGGTCTCCTGCTCCGTTGCCGCCACGCTTGCGGTCTTCCTCTCGATGGTCCCGATCGCCGCTCTAACCCCGTTTCCTTTGCCAGAACTGGCGCGCCTGTTGGTCGGCATCGGATGGATGCCTGCGCTCCTAGTGGTCCTGAGCTTCCTCGGTTCGGGGCTTGGCGCTAGGAACGGATCTCTGTTTGCGTACGCGATGCTCTTGGCGGGCCTCGCTCTGCCGGGTTTTGCCGATTCCTTCGATCTCGGCCCACTTCTGGGCGTGTTCGAAGTCGTTCTTCCGCCGGCCCACGCTGGCCTGGACGCCATTCGGGCCGTGAGAGACGTGGGCACGGGCGCGGGCCTCGGTCTCCTATGGCCGCTCGTCGCGTATGCGATCGCGTGTTCCGCGCTGGGCCTCGCGATGGCCACGCGCGTGCCTGCTCGGCTCTGTCGGAGCGACTGAACGGCGTTCTGATCGAAGGTGTCGAGGTGGTTGCGTGGCATTCAGCCGACTATTATCATCGATGATAATAGGCTTTCTGGCTTCCCCTTTTTCGATAGGCCAATTGTCGATGTCTGTATCCGGTCAAGTAGAGTCCACGGCACACAAGATCACGACGAGACCGCCCACGGGGTGTGCCATGCTGCTGATGGACTTGTTCAGAAGCTACCTCCATCAGCATCGGCTCCCGCTGACGCACCAGCGAGAGGCCATCGCCATGGCTCTCTTCGAGAGCGAGCGGCACCTGTCAGTGGATGATCTGGAGGACCTGCTGCGCGACCGTAGTGAACATGTAGGGAAGGCGACAATCTATAGGACGCTGAACCTGCTGGTGGGGGCCGACTTGGCGAGAGAACTCGACTTCGGCGAGGGATTCAAGCGCTACGAACACCAAGCCGGAGAGGCGAGGCATGATCACTTGATCTGTACGGGCTGCGGCAAGGTCATTCGCTTCGCACGCGCCGCTCTCGACGACGTTCAGGAGCAGATCGCGGCAGATATGGGATTCTCCGTGCAGAGCCGTCGGCTGAAGATCTATGGCCTCTGCAGCGACTGCCAGGTCGCTTCAGACCATGCCGAGGTAGGCGGGGCGGTCAGCGTACAAGCCGCCGCCGCGGCGGGTCCCGAAACGGGGTAAGCTGTCCATCGGCTAGCCGGAATAGAGCGCCGGTCGGTGTCGCGCCGCCCGACTTCTTGCGAGGTCTGGGCGGCGCTCTTTTTGCAGCCAATGGCGGGCTGCCAACGCACAGGATCGAGGAGAGAGATGAACGAACGAGATAGGCTTCTCCAACTGCTGGCCGAGAAGTCGTTCAGGATTGGGGACTTCACGTTGGCCAGCGGTAGAAAGAGTCGGTATTACGTTGACGCTCGCACGACGACGCTGTCGGCGGAGGGCCAGGCTCTGATCGGGGCGCTGGGGCTTGCGGCTTTGGACGAAGCGGGACTGCAACCCGAGACGGTGGGCGGTCTGACTATGGGTGCGGATCCCATCGCGTACGCGATTGCCCATCGGAGCTTCTTGGATGGTCGGCCGATAGAGGCGTTTACCGTGCGCAAGCAGCCTAAGGACCATGGTGTGGGGCGGCAGATCGAGGGCTGCTTCGAGGCTGGAAGGTCGGTCGTGGTCATCGAAGACACGATCACGACGGGAGGGTCGGCGTTGAAGGCCTGTCGCGCAGTGGATGCTGCTGGCGGCAACATTCTCGCCATCCTCGCGTTGGTGGACAGAGAGGAGGGCGGCCGGGAGGCAATCGAAGCGGAGGGCTACCGAGTCGTTAGCCTTGTCAGACTATCGGAGCTCAGGGAACGCTTAGGGGATACGTCCTGACATGGAGAATGCGGGCGAACTGGTTCTGGCAAGCCGCGACGGATATGTTTGCGAGCTTGTCCGGTGGGCGCTGAACCCACGCTTTGTCTTCCACCCAACTGGGACCGGAGCGAATTCTGCGTAGCGTACTGCTATATCTCAGT
Organism: Gemmatimonadota bacterium; assembly: GCA_039588015.1. Lineage (GTDB taxonomy): Bacteria > Gemmatimonadota > Gemmatimonadetes > Palauibacterales > KS3-K002 > JASFMO01. The sequence goes on from JBDHAS010000117.1 coordinate 8,988, forward strand.
GAGCGGAAGGGACTTCAGAACTTCATACTCCGTCGGAAGTTGGCAAGACGCGTGTCGCGCCGCTTCGTTGCGGGCGAGACGCTGGACGAAGCCATCGCGGTCGTTCGCGATCTCAATGCGAGAGGCATGGATGTCACGCTCGATCATCTCGGTGAGAGCGTCGAGCGTGAGGACCAGGCGCTTCAGGCGACTGATGACTACATAAAGATACTGGAGCGGCTCGACGGAGAAGCTGAGGTCAAGGCGAGCATCTCGATTAAGCCGACTCAGGTCGGATTGTCCATAGATCCTGCTTTTTGCTGCCAAAATCTGCGTCGAGTGGCCGAAGCTGCCCGCGATTGCGGCAACTTTGTTCGCATGGATATGGAGTCCTCGGACTACACCGAGGCCACGCTCGATATGTTCTACGAGCTTTTCGCGGAGTTCAAGGACCTCGGTGCCGTGATCCAATCCTACTTGCGGCGAAGCGAGGCTGATGTGGAGAAGTTGGCCTCGTTGGCTGCGCCTGTTCGCCTGTGCAAGGGCGCGTACAGTGAGCCGGACCAACTGGCGTTCCAGAAGAAGGAGGAGGTCAACGGCAGCTTCATCCGCCTGCTGGAGATCCTCATGGACTCGGAGGCGCCGCTGGCTGTCGCTAGTCACGACGGCCTGATGATCGACGCGGCCAAGCGGCTGATGAAGAGCAACCCGGGTCGAAAGGCGCCGGTCGAGTTTCAGATGCTCTACGGCATACGACGCGACCTCCAAGCCCAACTCGTCGATGAGGGCTACGGCATGAGGGTTTATGTGCCGTACGGAAACGAGTGGTATCCCTACTTCATGCGGAGGATGGCAGAGCGGCCTGCCAACTTGCTGTTCGTACTCAGGGCGATGAAAGGGAAGTAGCTTGCCGGATCCGCTCTAGATCGTCGGCCACCATTTCCAAATCGAACACTTCTCCGAAACTACGAGCGACCTCGTCGCCCGCTGCGGCGACGCTGTGCGTCTCGCCTGTCTCGTACGCGATCGACGTCATTTGGACGGCGTCGATGCCGCAGGGAACGATGAGCTCGAAGTCCCTCAGGTCCGTGCACACGTTGAGGGCAAACCCGTGGAAGGTTACCCAGCGCGTTACGTGCACGCCGATCGATGCTATCTTCCTGTCATCGACCCAGACACCCGTGTAGCCGGACAAGCGGTCGCCGACGATGCCGAAGGAGTTCAGAGTTTGTATCAGGACTTCCTCGAGTTGGCGGAGGTACCAATGTAGGTCTTGCTTGTGACGAGTCAGGTCGATGATAGGGTAGCCGACGAGTTGTCCTGGCCCATGGTACGTGACATCGCCGCCTCGTTCGACGGGAACTACCTGAACTCCACTCGCCTCTAGCAGGTCTGGCGGCGCCGTGACGTTCTTTTCGGCCGCGCCCCTGCCGAGCGTGATCACCCTTGGGTGCTCGAGGAGCAGCAGCAGGTCGTCGCTCAACTGGCCGCTCAGGCGAGCCCGCGCCAGTTCGCGCTGGCGCTCCAGTGCCTCGTTGTAGTCGGTCAGGCCGATGAGTTGGACGAGGCGGCAGAGCCGATCGGACATAACGTGCCTGCGTAAGTCCTGTTGAACCCGCCCCGGGTCCGTCAGATGTGAATCGCCCGCCCCAGAGTCGCGAGCGCCGCTTCCATCACTGCCTCGGACAGCGTTGGGTGAGCGTGCACCGTGCCGGCCAACTCCTCGACGGTAGTCTCTAGAACGCGCCCCAGGGTGGCTTCCGCGATGAACTCGGTGACGTTGTGCCCAACCATGTGAACGCCCAGCACTTCGCCATACTTCGCATCGGCGACGATCTTCACCATTCCGTCGGGCGCGCCCGCGGTGAGCGCGCGGCCGTTGGCGCTGAACGGGAACTTCCCGACCTGAACGTCGAATCCGTCCTCTCGGGCCTTCTTCTCCGTGCGGCCGATGCTCGCGACCTCTGGATGGCAGTAGGTGCAGGACGGGATGTCATCCGGGTTCAGCGGGTGGGTCGCGGCACCGCCGATTCGCTCGGCCGCGATCATTCCCTCGTGCGAAGCCTTGTGCGCCAGCATGGGCGCGCCGGCTACGTCTCCTATCGCGTAGATGCCCTCTGCGGTCGTCTGACAATACTCGTCGATCTGGATCCAGCCTTTGTCGTCGAGCTTCACGCCCGCCTCTTCGAGGCCGAGCTCCTCCGTGTTGGGAACGCGGCCCACGGCCATGAGCAGGACGTCACAATCGAGCGTCTCATCCCCTTTGGCGGCCTGGACCGTGACTTTGAGCTTCGCCTCCTCCTTCTCTAGCGCCTTCACCTTCGTTTTCGTCTTGACCTTGATGCGCCGTTTCTTGAAGGAGCGGGCCACGACACCCGCGACCTCCTCGTCCTCGAGCGGCAGGAGTTGCGGGAGCGCCTCGACGATGGTCACGTTCACGCCGAACGCGTTGAACACGTCGGCGAACTCCATTCCCGTCGAGCCGGCGCCGACTATGATGAGGTGTTCCGGCAGCTTCTTGAGTTCGAGCGCTTCACGGCTCGATATCACTCGCTCGCCGTCGAACTCGAAACCCGGGAAGGTCATCGGCCGTGAGCCCGTGGCGAGGATGACGTTCTTGGCTGAGATCGAAGCGGTGCCCCCGTCCTGGAGATCTACTTCCACCTTCCTTCCCGCGGCGAGGCGAGCTCGCCCGAAGATGGAGGAGACGCCGTTCTTGTCGAACAGATACTTGATGCCTTTAGTCAGACGGTCGCTGACCTGACGGCTGCGATCGACGGCGGCGGCGATGTCGAGATCGACGTCCCCGACTCTGACTCCGAAGTCGGCCGCCTGTTCCTTGACGTGGCTCGCCAGGTGGGCGCTTTCGAGTAGGGCCTTCGCCGGGATGCAACCCCAGTTCAGGCAAACGCCGCCCAGGCCGCCCTCGCGCGTCTGCGCCTCGACACAGGCTACGCTGAGGCCAAGCTGCGCGGCGCGGATCGCCGCGACGTATCCGCCCGGGCCCGCACCGATCACCACGAGGTCGTAAGAGTCCTTTATGCCTTCCATCTTCGTAGCCAAGCCTCACCTCTGGTCAAAGAACCAGGCGTAACGGGTTTTCGAGCATGCTTCTAAACGTGGCCAGGAACTCGGCTCCCATGGCGCCATCGACGGCCCGATGGTCGCACGACAGCGTGACCCGCATCCGAGAGCGGACCTCGATCGATCCGTCCACCGCCACCGGCTTCTCTTGTGTCGCGCCCACCGCCAAGACCGTCGCTGCCGGAGGATTGATCACGGCGGTGAACTCGTCGATTCCATACATCCCCAGGTTGGAGATCGTAAAGGTCGCTCCTTGATACTCTTCGGGGACTAACTTCTTTTCGCGCCCACGGGCGATCAGGTCACTCATCTCCGCCGAGATCTGCATCAAGCCCTTCGACCCCACATCGCGGAGAACCGGTGTGATCAAGCCGTCGGGAATCGCTACGGCCAGCCCGATATCGACGCGGGCGAACCGGCGAATGTGGTCGCCGGCGAACGACACGTTGACCTCGGGGTGCTCGAGCAGCGTTTGGGCCGCCGTCTTCACCAAGATTCCATTGACGCCGATCTTTACGCCGCGCGCCTCGAGCGACCGGTTGAGCTCCGCCCGCAGCTCCAAAGCCCTCCCCATGTCGATCTCTGTTGTCAGATAGAAGTGAGGGATCGGCCCCAGGCTGTGTGTCAAGTTGCGCGCGATGGCTTTACGAATTTGCGAGAGTTCGACTCGCTCGTGCGGAACTTCGATGCCTGTCTCCGGCGGCGCTGACGCTGTGAGGGTCCCCGCTGCTGCGGCCTCGACATCGCGCTTTACGATTCGGCCCCCGGGTCCGCTGCCGCGGATCCGATTGAGCGGGATCCCCCGATCGCTGGCCATCCGGCGTGCTAGCGGCGAGCGAAACCTTCTCCGTCTGCTCTTGTTCCGCGGGCGCCGCGGCCTGCTCGGGCGCTGGCGCAGTCGCCGCGGTGGCCACGGCGGTTGCGTCGGCGAGGATATCGGAAATGTCTTCGTCCTTCAAAGCGATGACGCCCAGAATAGTGCCGGTAGGCACCGTGGCGTTCTCAGGTACGAGGATCTTCTTCAGAATCCCCGAGCCTACCGCCTCGACTTCCATGTTGGCCTTGTCGGTCTCGACTTCGACAACGACATCGCCGGACTCGACGGTGTCGCCTTCCTTCTTGACCCACTGAAGGACACGCCCTTCCTCCATCGTCGGAGACAGCTTCGACATCACGATGCGGGTGGCCATGCGCTACTCCCTGTAACACGCCCGGAGGGCTGCAGCGTCTGCGCCGGTTACGCGGATTACTGGCGCGTCGAGGTCATCGAACGCTTCACGCTGTATGTCGTCCACGATCTGCGCTCCTATCCCGCACACGGGCCAGCCCTCTTCCACAATCACGCAGCGGTTCGTCTTGCGCACCGATTCGAGAATGGTGTCGATGTCCATCGGGCGAAGCGTTCGCGGGTCGATGACTTCGGCGGAGATGTCGTGCTCCCGCTCGAGGATATCCGCCGCTCGCAGTGCGTTGTGCAACGGCCGCGAGTGGGAGACGATGGTCACGTCCGTGCCTGGCCGCTTGATCTCGGAAACGCCGAGCGGGATCAGAAAGTCTTCATCTTCGGGCACGTCGTCTTTCGCCCCGTACAGCAGTTCGCCTTCGAGAAACACGACAGGGTCGTCATCGCGGATCGCGGACTTCAGCAGCCCCTTCGCGTCGCGCGCCGTCGCCGGTGCGACGACCTTGAGGCCCGGCACGTGGGCAAACCAGGAGTCGAGCGCCTGAGAGTGTGTGGCCGCCAACTGGTTGGCGGCGCCGCTGGGACCGCGAAAGGTGATCGGGATCTTGAACTGCCCACCCGACATGTAGCGCATCTTGGCCGCAGCGTTCACGATGCCGTCGATAGCCAGCAGCGCGAAGCTCCACGTCATGTATTCGATGATCGGACGCAGGCCGACCATCGCGGCTCCGACCCCTAGGCCGGTGAATCCGAGCTCGGCGATGGGCATGTCACGGACTCGCCATTCGCCGAATTCCTCCAGTAGACCTCTACTGACTTTGTAGGCCCCCTGATAGGCCCCGACCTCCTCACCCATCAGAAAGATGTCTGCGTCGCGTTGCATCTCTTCCCGAAGCGCCTGATTGAGGGCCTCGCGGTAGGTGATCACCGCCATGAGTCCCTCCGCTTCTTGTCGGGGAACTCCCCGGCGTAGATGTCGGTGTATAGTTGGTCCGACCTTGGTACCGAACTCTGCTTGGCGAACTCGATCGACTCCTGCACTATCGCCTTGGCTTCCTCCTCGATCTCATTCAGGTCGCGGTCGGTGACCATCGAGTGCTCTCTAAGCGCTTCGATGTAGCGCTTTATCGGATCGTCGTTCGCCTTGAACTCTTTGACCTCCTCTTTCGTGCGGTAGTGTCCATAATTCGGGTCGGACATCGAGTGGCCCACGAATCGATAGGTTCGAGCCTCGATCAGACTGGGTAACTTGTGCGTCCGTGCACGTTCTATGGCCGATTCCACCGTTCGACGTACTTCCAATACGTCCATGCCGTCGACCGTCCAGCCTTGCAGGCCCGCGTAAGCGCAGGCGCGGTCGGCCAGGTTCTCGATCGCCGCCGCGCGGTGGACCGCCGTCCCCATGCCGTACTGGTTGTTCTCGATGATGAAGACGACTGGTAGCTGGAACAGAGCCGCCATGTTCAACGACTCGTTAAAGGCGCCGATGTTGGCGACAGAGTCACCGAGGAAACACAAACACACCGCATCGCTGTCGCGATAACGGATCGCGTATCCGACTCCTACGGCCAGGGGAAGGTGACCCCCGACGATTGCATGCCCACCCAGGAAGTTGATAGACGCGTCGAAGAGGTGCATCGAACCGCCCTTGCCCTTCGAGCAGCCATCGGCGCGGCCGAACAGCTCGGCCATAATCGCCCGCGGATCCATTCCGCGAACGAGGGCGTGAACGTGTTCCCTGTAGGCCGTGATCACATAGTCATCCTCGCGCAGCGGCGTGATGGCTCCGACGGCGACGGCTTCCTGCCCGATATAGAGATGGCAGAAGCCACCGATCTCGCCGAGTTGATACATCTCGGCCGCCTTTTCCTCGTACCGCCGACCCAGGATCATCCCGCGGAGCATCCCGATCAGGGCACTTCGGTCGAGGCCGGAGAGATCCTGCGATTGAGTCATGCGAGTTGCCACCGATTCGAATCCTCCGTCATAGGGACTGCGCAAAACGCGGGCGTCTGCCCGCGCCGGTGCTGCCTGCATAGTGAACGCTGAATGGATACCTGGCAGTCAGCTCTGTCTCTGTGCGACGTCCGGCGTGCTTCGTCGCCGTTCGGAGTGAGCGCCGCCGACGATCGCGTCCACCTGTTCGCGGGCATGGTAAGAGCTCCGGACCAGCGGGCCCGCCTCCACGTGCTTGAAGCCGATGTCGTCTTCGCCGATGCGTTTCAGCTCGGCGAACTCGTCGGGAGTGTAGTAGCGATCGATGGGCAGATGTCGGGGCGACGGCCGCAGGTACTGCCCGAGTGTCAGGATCTCGATCCCGACGTCCGCGAGATCCCGCATTGCCTGAATCAGCTCGTCGCGCGTCTCTCCCATCCCGCAGATCACACCCGACTTCGTCAGCCCCGTCGGCTCGAGCGCCTTGGCATGCTCAAGCACCCTCAGAGCCCGCTCGTAGCGGCCTCCGGGGCGAATGAAGCGGTACAACCGGGCGACCGTCTCCAGGTTGTGGCTGAAGATCTCCGGTCGCGCCTCCACGACCCTAGCTACCGCGGCGAAGTTGCCTTTGAAGTCGGGCGTGAGCACCTCCACCGAACAATCCGGCGCGAATTCGCGGATTCGACGAATCGTCGCGGCGAAGACGCCGGCCCCACCGTCGGGAAGATCGTCGCGGTTGACCGACGTGATCACCGCATGCCTGAGCGCCATCGCTCTTACTGCCTCAGCCACGCGCAGCGGCTCTTCCTGATCCAGTAGCTCCGGCATACCAGTGGTGACGGCGCAGTAGGAACAGGAGCGCGTGCAGATGTCGCCGAGAATCATGAACGTGGCTGTTCCCTGACCCCAGCACTCTCCCATGTTCGGGCAATGCGCTTCCTCGCACACCGTATGCAGAGTCTTCGCCCGCATCAGACGCTTGAGGTTCACGTACTCACCGGTTCCGGGCGCGCGCGCCTTGAGCCACCGCGGCTTGCGGCCTTCCGGGCCGGCGTTCTCCGGCGTCCGCTCTTCGAGCAGAGGCTGAATCTCCTCGCGTTGCCGCCGCAACGCGGCGTACTCGAGAGGGAGACCCTCAGGCTGAATGACCTTCAGTTCGCGCATGCATTCCTTGTCGAGACCGTTGGCGGCGCCGTGCAAAAGGTGCTTCGCGCCGTACGGGATACGTCCAGAACCACCAAAGCTAACACTACCAGGGTCGCTGTCCAATGCAGAACCACCCTTGCATTCTCGGTGTTCTGGCATACATGTAGGGCATTGATCGATTCATGACCGCCAGTGACTACCCTGATTCGTGGAGGTCCACATGTCCGCCGAGATAGGCCAGCCTGCGCCGCCTTTCGAGCTAAATGCGTCGACGGGCGAGACGGTTACGTTGGCGGAATACACCGGCAAAGGCCCGACTGTTCTGCTCTTCGTCCCGCTGGCTTTTACGCCGGTCTGCACCAACGAGCTGAGGACCATGCGGGACGACTATGAGAGCTATCAGGATTTCGGCGCGCGTGTGCTGGCTGCGAGCGTGGACAGCCAATTCACGCTTAAGGTTTGGGCGGACCAGTTGAAACTGCCGTTCCCGCTGCTGAGCGACTTCAACAAAGAGGCGGCTAGGGCGTACGGTGCGCTGTACGAGGACTTGATGGGCCTAAAGGGTGTGGCCAAGCGTGCCGCGTTCGTCATCGACAAGGAGGGGATCGTCCTCTATCGCTGGGTGACCGAAGACGCCGATGTCATGCCAAACTTCGACGAGATCAAGGAGGCGTTGAGGGAAGCAACGTCTACTTGAGGACCTCGTAAACTGAGTCGACCCGCGCTCGCATCTCCACGAGGTCCGTGACCGCGTTAGCGGGCACGAAGTCGATACGAAGATCCAGCAGCCGGTCTCGGGTGGCGTAACGCGCGCCGGGCCCAACCACCAGAATCGCGGCAGAGTGTTCGCCGTCCGTTTCACCGCCAGCGTCACGGCCGGCGACGAGAGCTCCCATAAGGCGATCGGCAAGCGGCCCATCGGAAGTGGAGAATGCGTCTGCCATCGCTTCGATCACCCCGTCCTCGGCCAGCCGGTGCCCCGCCGCCACGAAGTGCTCTCCCGTCGAGTGGCCGGCCTTCTTCACCAGCTGCTCGCCGCTGAAAGCCGCGGCTCCGGTAGGCGCAAGCGCCAGGACTTGACGGCTCTCCCTGTCGACGTCGCCGGCTAGGCCCACAACGACCGCTCGATCGGGCGCGAGGCCGTCGCGTAGAGCGACTAGGACTGTCTCGTTCAGCTGGAGGTACGGGCCGCCGAGCACGACTACCGCTCCCGCGTCCGGGTCGAGGAACTCGAGGTTCATGCCGATCAGCGGTGCGTGGCTTGCTGCGGCAACTCCGTATTCGCCCGTCAGCGGATCGCGGCCGAGGATCGCGTAGCTGCTTGACGGCCTGAAGGACCGAAGCTGGTGCCCGTCGATATCGTGTCGGGTGGAGTCGGAGTGCAGCGCTGGAAGAGAGAGGGCGAGCAACAGAAATAGCGACTTCGGGTTCATGTCCAGCTTCTTCCTTTCAGGGTCCAGGCACGCGATTGGTCGCGGTGGGCTAAGCGTCGAGCGAAGCTAGGCTTGCGGAGATCTTTTCGTCAATCGTCGAGGGTTGCGTTCGCAAAAACGCGTTCCTACCTTCGGGTCGTAACATACCTGAAAGCTGTAAGTAGGGCCCATCACCGTTGGGATTCCGTTGACAGGAGGCGTCGAGAGTCGTGACATACATTATCGCTCAACCGTGTATCGATGTTAAGGACGCTGCCTGTGTGGATGTATGCCCCGTTGATTGCATATACGAAGGGCCGGACCAGTACTACATCCATCCGGAGGAATGCATCGACTGCGGTGCGTGCGTTCCCGAGTGTCCCGTGGATGCCATCTTCCCCGACGACGAGGTGCCGGACGAGTGGAGCGAGTTCATCGCCAAGAACTACGTGCGCTTCGATATGGAGCCTCCTGACTAGCTGGCGTCTTCTCCATGCAGAGTGATCCCCGCGCCCGGTCTTGGCCGGGCGCTCTGTTATAGGATGACCTGCGTACATGTTCGATGGTGACGTGACCGATAGAGAACGGCGACTACGAGAGCGGGTGCGTGATGCGCCTGAGGATGCTGCGGCGCTTCGAGAGCTGGCAGAGTCTGTCGGGAATGCCCGGACTCGCAAGGACGAAGCCGTCGACCTCTGGCGCCGCTATCTGGAGGTCTCAGGACCCGAGCGCATCGGAGAGGCGCTGCTCGCCTTGGGGCGCGCGCAGGTCGAGGCGCGCAGGGGACGCGAGGCGCTAGAGACGCTCCGACGCTGCACCGTCGAATGGCCGACCTGCTTCGATGCCTTCGACCTTCTCGGCGAGCTCTTGCGACTCGAGGGAGAGCACGAGGCGGCCGTTGAAGCTCTGCAACGGGCGGTCGAGCTCGACCCGCGCTCGCTGCGCCCGAGGGTGGCTCTGGTGAGCTGTTTCGATGCCTTGGGTAGGGCGGCGGAAGCCGAAGCTGTCCTCGAGGAGGTCCGCGAACTCGATTCCGGGGTCCCAGCAATCGGTGGTTGACCCCTGAGCCAGGTCGACATGTTCGAGAACCTGACCGTACCCGAAGCGCGGGAGATCCAGCTGGGGCTGCGGGATCGGATCCGCTTCGATCTGCCATCGCGCTTTACACCTAAGCGCGTGGCCGGAGCGGACGTGGCGTTCGATAAGGCGCAGAGCCTGGCCGTTGCAGCGGTCGTGGTTCTGGATCTCGAGTCGCTGGCGACCGTGGAGACCCAGACGGCGGCCGTACCGATCACGTTCCCCTACGTTCCCGGGTATCTCAGTTTCCGAGAGTTGCCCGCACTCGCGGCCGCGTGGGAGAAGCTGACCCGACGCCCGGATATCGTGGTCCTTGATGCTCACGGCTACGCGCATCCGCGGCGAATGGGCCTGGCGTGTCACGCTGGAATCGTCTTCGATTTGCCGGCCGTAGGCTGCGCGAAGTCGATTCTCTGCGGCGAGCTCGGCCCACTGGCGGACGAAAGGGGAGCCACAGCGCCGCTCGTCGATCCGCGTAACGGCGAGCAACTGGGTTGTGCACTACGAACTCGCGATCGGGTCCGTCCGGTCTACGTCTCGGTCGGCCACCTCGTCGACCTCGGGGCCGCGGCGGATCTCATTCTGAAGTTGACTCCAGGTGGCCGGTACCGCTTCCCCGAAACAACCCGCCGGGCC
>JBDHAS010000118.1:0-16795 GCA_039588015.1 Gemmatimonadota bacterium
ACAGCCGCACTGGTCGCCGACGAATTGAAGATGCTCGGCTACGAAGTGAGGACGGGCGTAGGCGTCACCGGGTGCGTTGGAGAACTATCGACAGGAGAAGGAAAGACGATCGCGCTGCGCGCTGACATGGATGCGCTGCCGATCCAAGAAACCAACGACGTGCCCTATCGGTCGCGCAACGACGGCGTGATGCATGCCTGCGGACACGATGCACACGTCACCTGCGTGCTGGGCGCCGCCAGGCTGCTTGCCGAGAGCGCGCGCGATGGAGAGCTGCCGCCAGGGCGCATCCGCCTGCTGTTTCAGCCGTCGGAGGAGACGACCGACGACGAAAACATCGGCGGCGCCAGCCGGATGATCGCCGACGGCGCGATGGACGAAGTGGATGCAGTGATCGCGCTCCACGTGGCGGCGATGTCGCCCACCGGCCTGGTCCTGTTCCGGCCGGGCCCGCTGATGGCTGGTAACGACACGCTCTTTGGCACTGTAAAGGGTGTCAACGCGCACGCTGCCCTTCCCCACGAAGGCCGCGACGCGATCCTGCTGGCCAGCCACGTCGTCCAGGCGGCGCAGGCCGTGGTCGCCCGACTCATCGACCCGCTGCAAACCGCGGTGGTCACGTTCGGCAAGATCCACGGTGGGACCGCCGAGAACATCCTGGCCGACGAGGTATGCCTGGAGGGCACCCTGCGGTACTTCAGCGATGAAGTTCGAAAGACCATTCACGACGAACTGCGGCGCGCCTTCGCGGTCGCCGACGCGATGGGCGGGAACGGTTTGCTGGAGATACGCCATGGGAACCCGCCTGTGATAAACGATGAGCGTTTGACCGCGCTGGCGCGCTCGGCAGCGAGTTCAGCGGTCGGCGCAGACAGCATAGCCGTCGCCGACCAGATCATGGGGGCGGAGGACTTCGCCTTCTTGGCCCGTGAAGCGCCGGGCTGCTTCTTCTGGCTAGGAGCGCGGATTGCGGATGACCCGCGCACCCATCACTCGCCGCGCTTCGACATCGACGAGCGGTGCCTGCCCCGGGGAGCGGCCGCGCTCGCTGCGGCGGCCCAGACTGCGCTGGCCGAGTGGTGACGACGGCCACGCCGCCACGCTCGACGCGTCGCCGCGTCCGGGCGTTGAACCGGCGTCTCGAGGCCGTCTACGGCGCGCCGAAGAAGAAGCGGCTGGATCCGTTGGACGAGCTGATGCTGACGATTCTCAGCCAGAGCACGTCCGACACCAATCGCGACCGCGGGTACGAATCGCTGCGTGAGCGGTTTCCTACTTGGGAAGCCGTGCGAAAGGCAAAGCGCCGCGACATCGAGGACGCGATCCGACCAGCCGGCCTATGGAAGCAAAAGGCGAGGGTGCTGCAGGAGACGCTGGAGGCGATCTACGAAGCCCGCGGCAGGCTGGACCTGTCGCATCTCCATCGCCTGTCTGACGAAGAGGTGATCGAGTACCTGACCGGCCTGCGCGGCGTGGGTGTGAAGACGGCGGCGTGCGTGTTATGCTTCTCCATGGGCCGAGATTACATGCCGGTGGACACGCACGTCCATCGCGCGGCGCGCCGTTTGGGGCTGATCCCCAGTCGGGCCAGCGCCAACCAGGCCCATGAACTGCTAAATCGCGACGCCTCGGTACCGGCCGAGCTTCGCTTTTCGTTTCATATACAGTTGATCCGCCATGGACGGGCAATTTGCCGGGCGAGCCGGCCGGCGTGTACCGCTTGCGTCCTGGAGGACCTGTGCCCCAAAGTCGGCATCTGACCCGATCGAGTTTGGCCAACAAGGAAAGGTAAACGCCATGCGTTCTTTCACCTTCTTCCTGGCACTCTGCGTGATAGCAGCCTGCACCCCTCCGGCGACGGGCCCCGGCGCCGCCGGAGGCGGGGTCAATTTCCCGTTCGACTGGGAGTTCCGCGGCTTCGACCCGATCGGGACGGGAACTCAGGGCATGGTCTCGACTACCGATGCTCGGGCGACGCGCGTCGGGCTCGAAACACTTCAGGGTGGAGGGAACGCGGTCGATGCAGCGATCGCCGTGGGCTTCGCCCTGGCCGTCGTTCACCCGTCGGCCGGGAATATCGGCGGGGGTGGTTTTGCCGTCGTACGCATGGCGGATGGAGAAACGGCGTCTCTCGATTTCCGCGAGAGGGCGCCACTCTCGCTCACGCCGGAAGACTACTTGGACCGCGAAGGAAGACCCACGGACAAGTCGAGGGTTGGACACCTGGCCGTTGGCGTTCCGGGAACCGTCGCGGGGTTAGCCGAGCTGCACGAGCGCTATGGGTCGCTGGAATGGGAGGCCTTGCTGGCCCCGGCGATCGACCTGGCCGAAAACGGATTCACGGTCACGGACCGGCTCAACCGCGGCCTGACCGCGAGGGCCGGCACCATGACCCAGTTCGCCACAACCGCCCAGGTGTTCTATCCCAGCGGCGAGGCGCCGCGTGTCGGGTCGAGCTTCCGGCAGCCGATGCTCGCGCGAACGCTCGAACTGATCGCGGCCGGTGGGAGGAGCGAGTTCTATCGGGGCCAAATCGCGGACCTGATCGTCGAGGAGATGCGCGAAGGCGAAGGCCTGATCACCCACGAAGACCTCCGCCGCTACCAAGCGGTTTGGCGCGATCCGATCGAATTCGAGTACCGCGGTAACACCCTGATATCGATGCCGCCGCCATCGTCGGGCGGCATCACGCTCGCAATGATACTCAATATTCTAGAGGGCTATGACCTCGGCTCGATGGGGTTCAACTCGTTCGACGCGCTTCATCTGACCACGGAGAGCTTCCGTCGCGCGTTCGCCGACAGGAACTTCTACCTGGGCGATCCCGACTTCGTTGACATGCCGGTGGAGCGGCTAATAAGCGACGAGCATGCCAACGAGTTGCGCGTCAGCATCTCGCGCAACCGCGCCTCGTCCTCGGATCAGTTCAACCGTGTGCCGGTCCTGAGCGAGGGGAACAACACCACCCACTACTCGATTGTGGATGGCCAGGGCAACGCCGTCGCCATCACGTACACGCTGAACTCGGGCTACGGCTCGGGGGTGACGGTTGGCCGGGCGGGTTTCCTGCTCAACAACGAGATGGACGACTTCACGGTTCGTCCCGGATACCCGAACCAGTATGGGCTCATCCAGGGCGATGCCAATCTGGTTGGCCCCGGCCGGCGGCCGCTGTCGGCGATGACGCCTACCATCGTCGTCGACCCACAGGGCCAGCTTCGCATCGTCGTCGGCTCGCCGGGCGGCCCGCGCATCATCACCGCGGTCGCACAGGTGATCATGAACGTGCTCGACTTCGGGATGGATGTGCGTCTGGCCGTTGACGCGCCACGGATACACCACCAGCTGTTGCCGGACATCATTCGAATCGAGCATAACGGGGTCGATCTGCAGACGCGGGCAGACCTGATGTCGGCGGGTCACGAGCTGGAGCCCAACGCCCGCTACTTCGGGGACATCCAGCTGATTCTCCGCAGTCCGACCGGGATGCTCACCGGCGCGTCGGACCCGCGCGGAGAAGACGGCCGCGCGCTCGGATACTGAGGTGCTGAAACAGCTAGCGCCCTTACTTCCCTACGCGCGGCGCTACAGGCGGCGCATCGCCGCGGGGCTTGGCCTCGTGGTGGTGAGCAACCTGTTCGCCCTCACTTGGCCGTACCTGCTCAAGCTGGCCATCGACTCGCTGGAGACGGGGATCTCGGCAAGCGTCCTGGCAGCCTACGCCGGCGCGATCGTGGGTTTCACGCTGGTGGGCGGGATCGGCCGGTTCTTCATGCGCGAGCTGATGAACGGCATGAGCCGCCGGGTGGAGACCGACCTGCGCGACGACTACTTCGCCCACCTGCTGCGGCTGGCCCCCGACTTCTACAACCGATTGCCGACCGGCGAGTTGATGAGCCGGGCCACCAACGACATTCCGGCCGTGCGCATGGTCATCGGCCCGGCGATCATGTACCTGGTGAACACGGCGGTGATCTCGGCGATCGCCCTGACCATGCTAATCCTGATCGATCCGCGGCTGACGCTGCTTGCCGTCCTTCCGCTCGCCGTCGTTCCGCTGGTCACGATCTACTTCGGCCGCGAGATCCACAAACGCTTCGAGGCCATCCAAGCGCAGTTCGGTCGCATCTCCACCATGGCGCAGGAGAATCTGGCCGGCGCACGCATCGTGCGTGCCTACGTGCAGGAGGACGCGCAGGCGCGGGGTTTCGCGGAGCTGAACCGAGAGTACATGGGACGGAACCTGAGGCTGGCGCGTATCTGGGGCTTGTTCCATCCCATGCTCATGGCGTTGACCGGGCTCGGCGCCGTCATCGTCCTGGGGGTCGGCGGCCGCGACGTGATCATGGAGCGCATCACGATCGGTGACTTCGTGGCCTTCGCTTTCTACCTGCTGCAGCTGATCTGGCCGATGATCGCGCTTGGCTGGGTCATCAACTTGTTCGAGCGCGGCTCTGCGTCGATGGGACGGATAAGCGAGATCATGGAGGATTCGCCCTCGATCCAGAGCGCGGAGGCGCCGGTCGAGCTAGCCAACGCCCGCGGCGCGATCGAGTTCCGCAACGTCTCCTTCCGCTATCCCGGAACGGAGCGCTACGTGCTGCGCGACGTCTCATTCGAGATCGAGCCTGGCCAGACGGTCGCCATCGTCGGCCCGACGGGGTCCGGCAAGAGCTCGATCGTGCGGCTGATCCCACGCCTGTACGACCCGGACGAGGGTGAAGTGCTGCTGGACGGCACGCCGATCCGGCGTATCCGCCTTGATCGGCTGCGCCGCCTGATCTCCATGGTTCCGCAGGAGCCGTTCCTGTTCTCGGAGACCCTGGGCAGCAACATCGCCTTCGGCCTCGACGATGGCCACGATCCGACGCGCATCGAGGAGGCCGCCGAGATAGCTCAGCTCGCAGAGACGGTGCGCGATTTCCCGCAGGGTTACGATACGCAGCTTGGCGAGCGCGGGGTCAACCTGTCGGGCGGCCAGAAGCAGCGCGCGACGCTGGCGCGGGCCCTGACCCGCGATGCTCCGGTGTTGATCCTTGACGACGCGCTGTCATCAGTCGACACGCAGACCGAAATGCGGATATTGGCCGGGCTCAAGGATGTCCTGAGCAGACATACCAGCCTGATCGTGTCGCATCGCGTGACGGCGGTGAAGGACGCCGACTTCATTCTCGTGATCGAGGACGGCGAGGTGGTCGAGCGCGGCGTCCACTCCGACCTGATCGAAACCGAGGGGACCTACGCGCGGCTGTTGAGGCGGCAGCTGCTCGAAGAGAGCCTGGAGATCGACACGGGGAGCGATCTGGCGGGCGCAGCTCAGGGGTGATCGGCGCGGGATAAACGCGCTAACCGAGCATCTGATCCATAACGGGCTTCCACGAGCAGAGCCCGCACGCTCCGGACCGGCTCGCGCCCACGGGCGCCAACTTCCAGGTAAAGCGCGTACAATCCGGGTCGTAGGTCCTCGGGCAAATCGACCGCGAGCGAACGAGGCCAGATTCGCGTGTAGGCCGGGACGACCTCGTGCCAACCGAGACTGAGCGGCGGGTTCTCGGCGAGTTCGACTTCCTGCAAACGTCCAAGCTGGCCTTCCCCCACCTTGTGCAAGGCCACGTGCACAGAAGCTGTCTCGGCATCCGGGCCCATGCCGTAGACCTCCCAGTACAGCCCGAGCTTCTCTCCCGCTCGCACCCGCAGCGACCCTCGGGTCCTGGGGATCGCCGATGCCAAGGATTCGGGCAAAGGCGAATCGCCCGACATTATCAGAAGATCGGAGACCGCGAACTGGAAGCGCTCCAGCCTCCTGGGGCGAACGCCGTACCGCACGCGAGCGGCGCGACGTCCCTGCTCCGAAAACATCTCGAGGCTCAGCAAAATAGAGTCGGCGCCGACCGTCACGACTAGGACCCCACGCGGCTCATCTCCAGCGGGTTCGAGGACGAGCGGCTCCGCCAGCTCGTCCCTGGCGAGAAAGAGTCCAACTTCGACCGGCGCTTCCAACCAAGCCGAATCCGCACACTGGTCGTACGCGGCCACGACTATCACCGAGTCCCCGCGCGGGAAGACCGCCAACTGATGCTCGAGCACTGTGAAGGACGAGAGGTACGTGGGAGCGTACGTCTCGAAAGGCGCCGCCGAGCGTGCTTCGTCCCTTTCGCGCCCAGGCGACTCCTCTTCAGCTCGCTCGTGGTAGCGCGCGATCGACCAGTCGCCCGGCTCTATCGAACTAGGGTCCAGGACGAAATCGGAGCGCGGAAGGAACTGGCGGCGGTGCCCGGCGTACACGGCCGCGACGCGGCGGCGGTTCCGACTCCCTCCGCTGACGATCCAGCCCAGCGGCGACCCGTGCCGAAGGAGGATGTGCCTGCGCGCCCCGCCACCACCCAACCCTTGCCCTGGCAAAGCCTGACGGTGCAGCCGGTCGAGTACGTTGCGCGCCATGTGCTCGGTCCTGCGGTCGTTGAACGACGTGAGGTAGAGCGGGTCCGCCAGCCACCAGAACCTGCGCTCCAGCGAATCGCGTAGCACGCCGAACGAACTCTCGTACTCCCGTCTCAGGTCGCCGTCGAGGAAGATCGCGATGTCCGTCCACCAGCGCCTACCCTCTACGGGCATAGCCCGCAACGCTGCAGCGAATGCGGAGTCAGCACCGTGAAAGTCCTCCAGCCGATGGAGCACGTAGCCGACAAGCGCGTCACACCACCAGTGAGTCGTTAGCCTGCATCCTCGTGCGAGCGCCAGCGCCCTGTCGAGACGACCCGCCTCCACCAGGTAGCGGACCCGCTGGCTCATGATCCATTCGTCGCCTGGGATGGTTTCGGCGGCCGCGGCCAGTTTTGCCAGCAGCGCCCGCCTCGCGGAATCGACGACGGCCGGTTCTCGCACCGAGAAGCCGACATCATCGACGTAGGCGAGGCACCTCGTACCGACGCGCTCATCGCATCGAACCGGAACTCTGCCGCGCTGGAAGTTGCGCCTGCGAAAGACCTCGAACTCCCTCTGCCAAAACCTCGCCGTATCAGCGAGCAGCATCGAGTCTGGGTCGAGGAGCGTCGTGGCACGCCCGGGTCGCAGCAGTTCGTCAACGACACGTCTGCCTTCTTCGGTCATCTGGCGTTCGCCGCGCAGACGGACCAGCGTGGAAAGATAGAGAGCGTTGTCGGGATCCAGCGCCACCGCCCTGAGCAACGCCGCCTGGGCCTCGTGATGTTGAGGCGAAAGCGTGTCCGGCCATACGTGCAGTGCGAGAAGGCGTCCGAACTGGAAATGCGCCTCGGCCAGGTCGGGCGCGAGTTCGACTGCCTGCCTCAACTGGGCAAGCGCGGCGGAGGTGTCGCCCTGGCTGGCCAGCGTGAGGGCGGCATCGATGTAGGCACGCGCGCTGTCGCGGCGAGCCGGATCATCCTGCGCCCGAAGCGATGCAGGGGCCGCTAGCAGATGCACCCAGAGGACGAGGGCGTAGACGAGGACGAGCTGACGCCGCATGACCAACCTGCTTGGAGTTCGGTCTGTGAAGCGGACTAGATGCGCTCCATCAGGAACTCGGGCGTGAACTGGATGAGCCAGCCTGCCAGCACCGTAAACCTGCCGCTCACCAACAGTAAGCCGACGAAGATGAGCAGGATCCCAGCCACCCACTCCACATATCTAATGTAGCGCCGGAACTTCTGGAACCAAGCGAGGAAGACGGTCAGGGCGATCGCGCTCAGGACGAACGGGATCGCCAGGCCCAGCGAGTAGACGAAGAGCAACCCCACGCCCTCGGCCATGTTTGCTCGCGTAGCGGCGAGCGTGAGTATGGCGCCGAGGATCGGCCCGATGCAGGGCACCCAACCCGCGCCGAAAGCGACGCCCACCGCGACTGTGCCCACATACCCCACCGGCTTGCGCTGAAACTGGTAGCGCTTCTCGCGCGACAGCGCCTTTATCGGAATGATGCCCAACAAGAGTACACCGAACAGAATGATGATGACCCCGCCGATGCGAGAGATGACGTCCTGGTAGAGGCGAAGCAGCTGGCCGATGTAGGTCGCGGACGCGCCCATCAGGAGGAAGATCAGCGTGAATCCGGCGACGAACAGAAGCGAGTGAAGCAGCGTCACCCGCTTTACGCCTTCGCCACCCGCCTCGAGCTCCTCCACGCCCAAACCGGTAATGAACGAGACGTAGGACGGTACGAGCGGTAGCACGCACGGGCTGAGGAACGACAGCAGCCCCGCGACGAAGGCGACGAGTATGCCTACCGATGCCCCGCTATCCACTCACTACTCCGTCTTGCCAATATCCGATCATCTTGTACACCAGCTTGGCCACCAGGAAATCGGGAGCCACCATTCCCGGAATCGGCGCCAGCTCGACGACGTCGGCGGCCACCACGTTCTTCTCGACGAATACCCGGCGCAGCAGAGCCATCGCCTGCGCCCATGTCCCGCCGCCCGGCTCCGGCGTTCCCGTGGCCGGGACGTAGGCCGGGTCGAAGAAGTCGACATCGAAGCTGATGTAGACGTTGTCGGAGTCGAGCCCTTCGATAGCCCGGTCCATCCAGTCCTCGCTCCCCAACTCCTCTCCGAACACCATCGTCAGTCCCAGCTGATCGATGAGCACCCGCTCCTCCGTATCGATACCCCGAATGCCGACACCCACCGGCCGCACCCGATCCACCACCCTCCGCATAACGCAGGCATGGCTCCACGGGGTTCCGTGAAAGCTGTCGCGCAGATCGGCGTGAGCGTCAAACTGGAGGATCGAAAGGTCGTCGCCCAGGCGGTCGGCCCAGTACAGCACGGGCGCCTGGGTGATAGAGTGCTCACCGCCCAGCGTTATGACGAAGTGCCCCCGCTCGCAGACTTCCGCATATCTCACTCGCAGCTCTGCGAGCGCCGCTTCCGGCCCTTCAGCTGTGAGATGTACCGGCGCGTACGTGTGGACCCCGATGCGGTAGGGTTCGCCGTCCAGCTCGTGGTCGTAGAGCTCGACGTGACGCGAGGCCGCTAGGATCGCCTCGGGCCCGCGCCGCGTTCCCTCCATGTAGCTGGTCGATGCCTCGTACGGCACCGGCAGCAACGCGACCTGCGCCCGGTCTAAGGCGGTGTGCTCTTCCCCGAGTCCGAGGAAGCTATAGGGGTTCTCCCAGGAGAAATCTGACATGGCTGAACTCAGGGTAGGAGTACCGCGGCGGTCACGACGCTGACCCAGTCACCGTTGTCCGGCCCCTCCGCCGTCTGCGTGATGTTCGTCGTTTTGACGATCTTGCCCGAGAGCTCCCACTGCATGCGCCGCTCGTTCCATGCCTCATCGGGATCGAACGGCACGTTCAGGATCGTCGCCAACATCGTGGCGGCGAGGTCCTCGGCGTAGTCGCCCGCCGTCTGCTCGCTTTCGCCGTGCGCGTGATGCTCCGACAGGTAGCCGAACTGCTCAGGGTCCTTGGGGATGGCCACGCCGATGCTCGCGGCGATGAGCCGGCTCGGCTCGTTGGTCTCGAGCCGCGACATCACCGCGAACGTCACCTGCCCCGGCGTAAGCTCAGCCAGCCCTTCCTCTCGGTCGATGAGCTGGCAGTGGGGAGGGAAGATCGACGAAACGTTGACGATGTTGTAGCGGGCGATCCGCGCGGCCCGCAGCGCCATCTCGAAGGAGGTCAGCCGCTCGCGATGGAGACCGACGCCTCTCGTAAGAAAGATCTTCCTCGGGACGAAGGAGTTAGACGGTTGCACCGCTGTGTCCTCACATAAAAAGAGCGCGTCACCACGCATAGCGGTGCCGCGCGCAGTTGTCAACGCCCGGCCAGTCCAGGCTATGAATTTCGTATGTTGCGACCGACCAAGCCGCCTAGTGCCGGCAGTTCGGGCAGTAGCCTATCAGCTCGAGGCGATAGTCGATGATCTCGAAACCCTCTTCGCCTCGGAGCCCGGCGATTAGGTCGGAATCGTGACTTCCCACGACATCCCGCACCATGCCACACCTCAAGCAGCGCGCGTGGTCATGGTCATCGGTCCGGCCGTCGTAACGCGCCGGGCCGCCACCAAGCGTCAGCTTGCGCGAGACGCCCGCTTCTACGAACGCCTCCAACGCCTTGTACACCGTCGCGAGGCTGATATCCGGGAGGACTTCACGCACCTGCGTGAAGATGTCGTCCGCCGTCGGGTGCGTCGTGACGCTACGCAGGTAACGGTAAATCGCCGCTCGCTGCGCCGTATGCCGATGCCCCGAGGCCTCGAGCGCTGGCTTCAGCCTTTCTTCCTTGCCACCTTCTGACGCGATCAACATGGGTTTAACTAGTCCGGTTCTTGATTGGGGCTACCGGAAACCGCAGTCTCGTCAATAGTACGAAAAGTTATTGTCGGCAGTACCGCGCTGTCAACGCCCAGCGCGCCCCCAAAGGCCACGAGTTCGTTGCCGTTCCCGTTCCCGTTTGCATTCCCGTTACCGTTCCCGTTGGCGAAGCGCGAAACCGCTTCCTCCCAGGCCTGAGTTTGGCCTCCCACCTCGACGACATCGGGAATACCGGCCTCGGACAGCCGCTGCAGCAACCGCTCGGGCATGCCCGCCACCCACTGATGTGGCGCCGTGCCATGCTCCCGCAGCCGCTGTACCCACTGGAACTCGTCCTTTTCCGGATCGGCTCTTTCCGCATCGACGTGGGCAGTCACGATCCGGCGCCGATCCGCACCCCCGTCATAGCAAACCAGTACTATGAACTCGCAGGCGAAATCGCGGTCGGGGAGCGGTGGGAAGACCCACAACTCGTCGATAAGCGATGTCGGAATGTTGTCGGCGATGGCCTGGAGTCGAAGGTCGACCGGGAGAGCCCTTTCCGGCCGAGTTGAACCGCCCATCCGGTTCAGCAGCATTCGATGCCTGGAACCACTAACACGTCCTATTCTGCGTTTCCCGCGCACAGCCTCCACCTCCCTCACCCAGCGTCACAGGCTGATGTTGGGGCCAAGCCTCAAGAGTCTGCTTATCGAGGGCCTTCGAGGCCGGCCCGGCACGCCGCCAGCACACGCCCCACCACATCGGCCAGTTCACCCGACACCGTCGCGCCGGCAGCCTTCTCGTGGCCTCCTCCTCCGAACGATCGAGCCAAGTTGGCCACATCAGCGGGGCCTGTCGAGCGGAACGAGACCTTCACATCTTTTGAGGCCAGCTCCCTGAACAGGATCGCGATCTCCGTGCCCTGCAGGTTCCGCAGATGCTCGATAACGCCCTCGTATTCGTCGAGGGCGCCCAGCCGCTGGGACGTAGCGGCATCGACGACCGCCCAAGCGATGCCGTAATCCGGGTCACGCCCCAGGCTGGAAAGCGCCGCTTGCAGCGTCCCGAGATCTGCCGGCGTCAGCGTGGCAAAGAGCGGCCGATACAGCCCTTCCGGGTCGGCACCGGCTTCGATGAGCGCTGCTGCCACTCGATGCGCGTGGGGTGTGGAGTTCGAGTAGCGGAAAGAGCCGGTGTCGGTGACCAGGCCCACGTAGAGCGCCGTGGCGGAGCCCGGGCCGAGTGGTCTGCCGGTCTGCGTCAGAATGTCGTACACCAGCTCCGCCGTCGCTGCGGCGACAGGGTCGATCAACTCCAACGCCGCCTCTATGTGCTCTGAGGCCACCGCGTGATGGTCGATGACGATCGTACGTTGTGGCTCGTAGAACGGCGCGAAATCCCCCAGGCGCCCTGGCTCCGAGGCGTCAACGACCAGCTGCAAGTCGGCCGAGCGCAGGGCCTCGAGTCCCGACTCTTCGGGAGCCAGAAGCCGCTGCCCCTCCGGCAGAATGAATCGGTAGCGGTCGGGGTACGGGGTGGCCGCCAGAAGCCGGACGTCGACTCCGGCGGGACCGAAGTGATGAGCCAACGCGCAGGCCGAGCCCCAGCCATCGCCGTCGCCCCCGACGTGGGTGGCGACGGCAATAGATTCGGCCTTGCTCAACTTGTCGGCGATAACTCGGGCCGGCTCGATACGGTGAGGAGGCGTCTCCAGCACTGTCACCAACAGACGTCGAACACCGAAACCAGCGCCGACACAACCCAATCGGCGCACCCCCGACTTCTACATTCCACATTCACCATTCGATATTCGATATTCAATCCTAGCGCCTTCTCTGTTCCTTGAGCCGCAGATGCACCTCGCGGTTCTCGACCCACGGCTGTCGCTCGAAGTAGCTGCGCGTCATCTGAAGCACCTTACCAGATAGCAGCAGCAAAGCCAGCAGGTTGGGCAAGATAACGATACCCAAGAAGACGTCGCCGAGCGTCCACACCACGGCCAGGGTGAGTATCGAGCCGACGAAGTGCATCGTCACGAAGGCGAATTTGTACGGCAGCACCGCTCTATGCCCGAACAGGTAGTTGGCGCAGCGGTCGCCGTAGTAGCTCCAAGCGATCGCCGTGGAGATAGCAAAAAGGAAGACGCTGAGCAGTACTATGTACTTGCCCCAATCTCCCGGCAGGCCGCGCTGGAACGCGTACATGGTCAACGGGGCCCCGCTCTCCGCCGCGTCCGCGTAAAGCGAAGAGTAGCTGGCGCCGTCATCGGCCACCGCGACCTCGCGCTCGGAATAGACGATGCCGGTGAAGGGTTGGGTCTGCTCCTCGTCGACATAGAGGGGCTGCACGCCCACCTCGTGCCATGCGACCTGCGCCGTCCCGGTGCCCGACTCCAGGTAGCGACCGTTGTCGACGCGAATTTCCACGTCGTCGTCCAACTCGTCGTAGTGCCCGGTCTCGGTCTCGACGACGAAGGAGATGTCGCCGCCGTCCAGCGTGATCTCCGTCGGGAAGCGCATGTCCCAGACGCCGGTCATGATGATCACGAGGCCGGTCATCGTGCAGATGACGATGGTATCGATGAAGGGCTCGACCAGCGCGACCACGCCCTCTGATACGGGCTCGTCGGTCTTCGCCGCGGCGTGGGCGATGGGCGCCGAGCCCTGGCCCGCCTCGTTCGAGAAGAGGCCGCGCTTCACCCCCCAGACCATCGTCAGCAGGAAGACGCCGGCCCCGGTGCCGGCCACGCCGGCCGTGGGATGGAACGCCTCACGGAAGATCAGTCCGAAGGTCGGGATGATCAGGTGGAAGTTCAGACCGATGATAACCAGCGCACCGGCGACGTAAATCGCCGCCATTGTAGGAGCCATTATGCTCGTCACCCGTCCGATCCGCGTGATGCCTCCGATGACGACCATCGCGACAACGCTCGCCGTCACCAGTCCGCTGATCCAGACGGGCAAACCGATCTCCGTGTTCAGCGTGTCGGCGACGGTGTTGGCCTGGATCGCGTTGCCGGTGAGAAAGGCCGTCGTGCCTAGCATCATGGCAAAGAAGATCGCCAATGGTCGCCAGGACCTGCCCAGTCCCCGCTCGATGTAGTACATCGGGCCGCCGGAGACCGTACCCTCCCACTTGTAGGGATCCAAGTCCTCGCGCTCCACGTCGCGGTATTTTTGGGCGAGAGTCACCTCCGAGTACTTGGTGGCCATACCGAACAGCGCGGTCATCCACATCCAGAACAGAGCGCCCGGGCCGCCCCAATGGATCGCCAAGGCCACTCCGGCGATGTTCCCGATCCCCACCGTTGCCGACAGGGCCGTGGTCAGCGCCTGGAAGTGCGAGACATCACCTGGCTCGTTGGGATCATCGTACATGCCCGAGGTGACGGCGAAGCCATGACCCAGCTTGCGCAGCTGAAGGAAACCAAGGCGGAGCGTCAAGAAGACCCCGGTACCCAGAAGAGCGACCACAACCCAGGGGACTTCCTGCCCCTGGAACGGGATACCCTTGTCCCAGATGTACTCGGACGCCTTGTTGACGATGTTCTCGAGCAGCTCCATGAGCGTTCCTGTCTAAGTGAACGGCTGTGGGGATCGCGCTACTCTACGGGTCGCGATGGGCGGTGTCAAGAAAACTTCCCGGCGATCTTGGCCCAGGTCGAGGCCACATGCACGAGATGACTCGAGCTTCGACCGACGACCCGGCCCCTGCGGAGCGCCTCTAGGAACTCTGCCTTACCGTCGAACGACGGCACCTCGATGACCCCGCGCCCGATCTCACGTAACGTGTGGGCATCGGAACCGGCACCACCCGGCAGGTCGCGTTCAGCCGCCCAAACGCGCGCCTTCTCGTTCAAGGCCGGCTTGTGGATTCGGGCATTGAAGATCTCGACTACATCCACCCATGGCTCGATGGATTCCAGCACATCTTCGCCCAGGCCCTTGCCGTCCGCGAAGGGGTGCGGGATGTAGACGAGGCCGCCCTGCTCGCGGATCGCATGCACCGCTTCCATCGCCGCTGTACGCTTGGGGATCTTCTCGGTGAGGAACAGACCCGTGATATCCACGCCTTCGGCTGTCTTCACCTCCTCGCCGACGATCACCAGGTCGGGCGCCAGGTCCCGAGCGCGAAACGCGCCTTCGATCTCGTTGTGATCGGTGACGGCGATCCGGTGCAGCCCGCCGGCACGAGCCGCGGCCACCACGTCGGCGTAGCCACTCAAGCAGTCGTGGGATGCGCGAGTGTGGATGTGCAGGTCCAGTCGCAGGGCGGTCACTCGGCTTGGCTCAGCTTCTGTATCTCTTTCCACGTCTCCCAAGCGCGACGCTCGAGCGTTGTGATGTCAGAGTCGTTATCGATGATGAAATCGGCGCGGGCACGCTTCTCTTCCGCCGGCATCTGCGCCGCACAGTTCGACGGGCGCATCGATCAGCAGGATGGCGTCGTACTCCCCTTCCAGCCCCACTTCGTAGAGTAGAGGCACGACCCCCACGACGATGCGGTCGCCCCTCGCCTCCGCTTCCAAGAGCAGCTCCCGAGCACGGTCGCGTATCGCCGGATGAAGGATCGACTCGAGCTGCTCACGCGCTTCAGGGTCGGAAAACACGATCCGCCGCATCGCCGCCCGATCCAGCCGGCCGGACTCGTGCAACACGGCGTCGCCCCAAACTTCCCCGATTCGGGTGAGCGCCGGTTGGCCGGTCTCGACAACCTCGCGAGCCAAGACGTCGCTATCGATGACCGTGGCACCCCAGGAAGCGAAGAGGCTCACGACGGTCGACTTACCGGCGCCGACGTTGCCGGTGAGGCCTAGGCGCAGCACGCGAGCGCTCCGTCAGCCCGCTTCGTGCGTGCTGGTATCGAGCAGGGCCCCGCCGACTTCGTCCTCGACGCCCAACTCTTTGATGAAGCGATTGACTATCTCCTCGCTCTTCAGGCGAGCGTCTTCGGCGGAGAGGTGTCCGACGGGGACGCGGGCGCCGGCCATCATACCGTGGCCGCCCGCCGTGCCATCGCTACCTACGACACGCCTCAGGAGCTGACCCGCGAAGGCGTCCTGCAGAGAAGTACGGATCGAGACCAGGATGTCTTCCTCGAACATCCCGATACAGAACGACCAGTACGCGCCCTCGTAGCGCAGGTAGAAGTCCGCCAACTCCGCCACGAGATCGGGGTAATCGAGCTTGCCCACGTATGAGATGATGACCGGCCCGCGCGTCCGGGCTCGCTCGAGCGACCGGTGCAACGATCGGAAGTACGGCCCCGACAGATCCGGGTAGCGGATGCGCGAGATGAGTTCCAGGTCGGTGCCCGGATACAACGCGAGGCTGGCCGCCATGTCACCCTCGCCAGCTTCGCGACCCAGGTCCTGAGTCTCCGACTGGATTCCGTAGAACAGAGCCGTCGCCAGGCTGCCGGCGAGCGAGATTCCCGCGGCACGCAGATACTGGGTGAGGATCGTCGAGCTCGACCCACAACTGGTCCGAACGTCCCAGAACTTCGCCTGCGTGGTCTCGGGTCGGAGCGGATGGTGGTCGATGACTACGGCGATGTCCCTGCCTTCGGGCAGGGAGTTGTTGCCCGTGCCAGGTTGGGTATCCACCAGAGCGATAAGGTCGACATCGTCCAGGTTCACGGCCCACGTGGGCATTACCGGTAGGTCCAGTTCGTGGACCATGGTGCGGTTCTCAGCTCGGCCGACGAATCCGCCGAAGCCGATACGCGCCACGATTCCGTCAACGCTCTCTGCCAGCTTGAGCAGCCCGTAGGCGCTGGCCAGAGCATCGGGGTCCGGGTTGTCATGGGTGAGGATCAACAGCTGCTCGCCGTCCTTCAGCGCCTCCACCAGCTCGGGCAGCCGAGGTTGGCCGCACCCGGGCGGTGAAGGTTCAGCTGTATCCGTAGGATCTTTGGAGTCCGACATGATCGCTCAATATTCTAATCGGAGCAGTCACCCAGAGGGTACGGGTGCCCGCAGTTGTTGCACTGACCGCCCTTGCAGCCACGAGGCCGATCGGAGACTCGGTACCCGCAACGAAGGCAGAGTCGTTCGGACTCCGCTCGCACGGTGTCTCGTCGGTCTCGATCCGGGCTCAACCGCTCCATCCAAACGCTCCCGTAAGGAACGGGTTCGTGGTGCGTTCCTTGAAGACGGTCGTCGTGGGGCCGTGCCCTGTATAGAGGACGGTGTCGTCGGGTAAAGTCAGTAACTTCTCGTTAATCGACTCCATCAGAAGGCGGTAGTCGCCGCCCGGCAGGTCCGTTCGACCGATCGAGCCCGCGAACACGCAGTCGCCAACCAAGGCGAAACCATCGCCGATCAAGCACACGTGACCAGGCGAGTGACCTGGCGTATGTCGTACCTCCAGCCGCCGAGCGCCGATCTCGATGATCTGACCATCCTCCAGGTCGCCGTCGGGCTGCGGTGGAGCCTCCACCTCGAGGCCGAAGGACTGCGCCTGGATGGACACGGCGGAATACAGCCCCGAGTCGGCCGGGTGCAGGTAGACGGGTGAGCCCGTCTCGCGTTTCGCCG
>JBDHAS010000119.1:0-25830 GCA_039588015.1 Gemmatimonadota bacterium
CCGCCAGGCCTGCCAGGATCAGCAGCGCGACCATTGAAACCGTGCGCCCGGGGTAGGCCCGCACGAAGTGATCGACGAAACGAAGCGTCTGCAGGTTCAGCACTCGTTCATGACCTGATTGACCGACGGAGAATCACGGCCGGGCTGACCGTTCAGGGTGAAACGCCGGCACCGGGGGCCCGCCGGCCGCTACTCTCCCTTGCCGTGCAGCTGCTTCCACTCTTCCTCGAACTCGTTGCCCGGCATCCAGCGAGGCATCTCATCGGCATTTGCGACCAAGAGCGCGGTCTTGAAGATGACCCGGCTGTCCCGCTCTAGGCCCGACAGGTCCCATACGTCGCTGATCTCGTCGCTCGCCTGGTGATAGACGGCGGAGCGATACTCCCGCGGGTCGAACCCCAACTCGGTAACGAAGTCCACTCCTACACGCAGGGACAGCGCCGGAATCCCCGCTTTGGCGAAGCTCACTTGGTCGGACCGGTAGAAGCTGCCAGCGCGTGGGTTGGGGTCGCCGGTCACTTCGATCGGTCTCTCTACGCCGTCAGCGAAGGTCGCGGTGAACTCGCGCGCGACTTCTTTGAGGGCGGTGCCGAGGGTGTTGGTTTCCGCCCCGATGGTCGCCAGGTCGGAGGTCACGCCGAAAATCTGCGGCATGTCGATGTTGAAGTTGGCGACCATGCGATTGTGTGGGAACGGCGGCTTCTGCACGAACCACTCGCTGCCCTTGATGCCGCCCTCTTCCGCCGTGCAGGCGAGGAACAACAAGGACCGGCGTGGCCGCTGCTTCAGGCCCGAGTAGGCGCGCGCCATGTTGATGACGGCGGCCGTTCCGACCGCGTTGTCCCATGCGCCGTTGAAGATCTTATCATCGCCTTCTACACTCTCGTTGACTCCCAGGTGGTCGTAGTGGGCGGAGAAGACGATCACCTGTTTCGCGAGCTCGTGGTCGCTTCCCTCCAGCATGCCGATCACGTTTTTGCTGGTGACTCGACGGATGTCCGTCTCGATGTGCGCCGTCACCCGGTAGCCCGTGTCCAGCGGCCTGAACTCTCGGGTCGCCGCCCGCTCGAACAGCGCGGTCAGATTCGTGCCCATGGCCGCCGCGATCGTTTCGGATGTGGTCGAGTCGACCCAGCCCAGTAGGTTCACCTGGTACCCGCTGCCGGGTATCTCGGTCGCCCAGTGCTCCCGCTGGCCGTTGTTCTTCGGTACGCTGAACGGATAGCTCGCGGTCTCGGTGGTGTGGATCATGAGCGCGCCGGCGGCACCGTGCTTCATCGCTTGCTCGAACTTGTACGTCCAGCGGCCGTAGTACGTCCGTGCTTCGCCGCCGAACAGTTCGACGCCGTCCTCGACGACCGGCGGGTCGTCGTTCAGGAACAGCAGGACCTTGCCTGCCAGGTCGGCGCCCTTGTAGTCGTCCCAATCGTGCTCCGGCGCCTCGACCCCGTAGCCGACAAACAAAAGCGGCGCGTTGGCGATATCGACGATCTCTTGCTGCGCCGTGGACCAGTAGGTCAGCGTCTCGTCGGAGTCGTACTCCAGCGCGCCATCGCGGTTGCGGATCGTCAACGAAGACGCGGCCGGGTCCTTTTTCATACCCGCCATCTCCACCGACTGAAAGTAGGAGCCCGCCACCGGCGTTAGGCCGATCTCCTTGAATCGGCCCTCGATATACTCGGCCGCCTTGTCAGCGCCCGGCGTTCCCGCACGGCGACCCTCCATGTCGTCCGCCGATAGTATGCGAGTATCGCTGAGGATCGCATCGGCGGTGATCGCCAGATACGCGTCATCATCGGCATCGCCGCCGCAAGCCACAGCAAGAAGAGCTGCAGCGATCACAGCACCGGTGAGAGCCGTCTTCGTCATGGTCCACCTCGTCGCCAGCCAGAGGTTTTCTTGGGTGCTCGACATCTCGAGTGACGTCGTGAATGTGCGTCTTCAGACGTTAGCCGTCCAGCACTCCGGGTCCTGAACACACGAGCATCGCATCGGCAACGCCGGCCGCGCCTGGCTGCAGTCTTAGCCCCCTTTTATCGAAGGAGTCCAAGCTGTATCGTTGCGTCGAGTGTCGATGACACGAATGAGAACGCATTTGATGGCGAGGTCGGTCATGATCGGAATCCCAGTCAGTGTGAGCGTGAGAACGAGGGTCGCCTTCCTGGCACTTGCCCTCGCGAGCGCCGTTCTGGCGCATTCGGCTCAGGCTCAGTTCACGCCGTTCGAAGCGGCCATCGCGGAGTTCGATGCCGAGGTCGCCGCCGGTGTCGCCGAGGATGCCGCTGGCTGCGTTTCGATCGCCGTGTTCATCGGCGGCGATGTGATCTGGACCAAGGGTTACGGTTGGGCCGATATCGAGAACGCCATCGCATGCGACGAAGAGACCATCGGCCGCACGGGCTCGATCTCGAAGTCGTTCACAGCGGTGTTGATGATGCAGCTGGTCGAGCGCGGCATCATCGGTCTCGATGATCCGGTTGCCGACTACTTCGCGGATATCGAGAAGCTAGCCGACCCGGCGGAGAACATGCGGCCCATCAGCTTCCGAATGCTGGCCAGCCACACTGCTGGCCTGGTCCGTGAGCCGCAGCTCGAGGGTGCAGCGTCGGGTTCGATCTACAGGTGGGAGGAGAAGGTGCTCGAGTCCATCCCCCATACATCGTTCAAGACTCCGCCGGGCACCGAATACTCGTATTCCAACATCGGGTTCGGCATGCTCGGCCTGGCCCTCTCGCGGGCGGCGGGCGTCCCGTTCATGACTCTGGTGGAAGACCAAATCTTCAAGCCGCTCGGGATGACGAGCAGCACGTTCATCGTGAATACGCCCGACCTTGCTTCGCGCCTCTCCGTCGGTTACAGCCGCAACCGAACAACCGGCGAGGTCGGCGCCGAGCAGGCGACCCGCGAGCACTTTGGCCGTGGCTACAAGGTGCCCAACGGCGGCATCTACTCCACTGTCGGCGACCTGGCGAGCTTCGCCGCCGCGATGATGGGCGAGTCCGCTGTGCAGATCCTGTCGCCGGAAAGTCGAGCCGAGGTCTTCACGCCCCAAACGCCGGCCGAGAGATACGGGCTGGGTTTCAGCATCCGAACGGAGGACGGCGCGACTCTGGTGGGCCACGGCGGTTCCGTCGCCGGCTACAACGCCAGCCTGGTCTTCGACCTCGAGACGAGGATCGGCGTCGCGATGCTGAGAACCACGAGCTACAATCCGCCGACCGAGGCCTTCCTACGAACGTTGGTCGCGGCGAAGCACGGATCACTCCAGTAGGGGCGCGGGGAAGCCGGCTCGGGAGCTTTCTGAGCGGGGCAACAGAGCACGGTGAGATGGTCGCAGAGCTGACATACGAAGAAGATCTGGAAGCGGTCTTTGAGGCCGAGGTCGCGCTGATTTACAAGCACAGCACGCGCTGCGGTCTCTCGGCCACTGCGAACCGCCAGGTCATGCGCTTCGCCGAAGAAGAAACCGGCGTTGCCGTGTTCAGGATCGACGTGATCGCCAACCGCGATGTGTCGAACGCCGTAGCCGACCGGCTCGGCATCCCGCACGAGTCGCCGCAAGCGATCCTTCTGCGCCGGGGCAAGCCGGTCTGGCACGTATCACATAGCAGCGTCCGGACCCGCGCCCTCAGGCGAGCGCTCGAAGCCGACGACTGAAGCTAGCCTGCCAACAAGCTCTCCAGTGACAGCATCGCCGGGATGATGTTGACGAAGGCGTGCACCAGGATGGGCGCCAAGAGGTTGCCGCGCGCTCGGATGAAGACTGCTCCCGCTACGAGACCGCCAAAGACTCCGTTCGCCATCGCCAGTTGGAGGGCGCGAACGTGATCGCCCATCGAAGGCCAACCGGGGTCCAGCAGCGCGTACGGGAAATGGAAGAGGCCGAAGAGGAACGCGGCAGCGATGAGCCCGAGAAGCGACGAGCGGAATAGAGCCGTCAGTCGGGTCTGGAGGATCCCCCGAAACAGGACCTCTTCGGTCGTGGCGGCCGTCCCGACCAGCAGGACGAACGCCAGCGGCGCCAGCCACACGACATCCCCCGAGGCGAAGAGCTCGAACAGCGCCCCTCGCTGCCGTCCGTTCATCAGTTGCACGCCCTGAACGGCCAAGCCTACGATCAGGGCGGTGC
The DNA here is from genome assembly GCA_039588015.1 of Gemmatimonadota bacterium. GTDB lineage: Bacteria > Gemmatimonadota > Gemmatimonadetes > Palauibacterales > KS3-K002 > JASFMO01. The sequence goes on from JBDHAS010000119.1 coordinate 4,130, forward strand.
CGAGCCCGCGTGATGCGTGTGACGGGGAGAGCCCGATCGACGCGAGCGTCGCCCGTAGCCCCCGGCCCGTCCTGCGTCTGGCATAGAACCACCAGAGCCCGGCCACCGGAATGATGACCAGAGTGAGCCAGTGCTCGAGCTCGCTCTCTTGGTGAACAAAAAGGTAAGCGAAGTAGACGGCGAAGTAGGCAATCGCAAACGATGCCTGCCGTCTAAGCCGGTGTACTCGCCGCATCTTCACACGCTAGTCGTCCTTGCCACGACCGCGACATCGCCCTCTTCCGCGCCCGCGACTAATGCGCCCGCAAACCCTCGTACCGCGCCGTCAACGCCGGGTCCGCCGCAATAACGTAGAGCAACGAATCGAACGCCGCGCGAGTCATATCGTTGGCTTCGAGGATGGAGTCCGCGGCCGCCGGATCCAGCTCGACCGCGTTGGCGATGGCAGCTATCCCATCGACCCATTCCGGCACCTCGGCCGCTTCGGTCTGATCGGTCGCGGCCTGCGCGGTTGCCTCCGGCTGTGCCGTCGCCGTGCTCTCCCCCTCGCCGGCGCTTCGTGGCGCATCCGAACAGGCGGACAACGCCAGCACGAACGCTGCCGCGGTCGGTATCGTTGTCTTCCCGCTCATCTCACCACCCCCGGGGACGGTACGGTTTCGCCCTTCGCGCTGCGGTCGCCCTGTTTTCCAGAATCCTTCTTCTTGGCCTTGCTTTGTTTCTCCTTGACATTCTCTTCTCTCTCCTGCTCGCGATCCCCACCCTCGCCCGGGTCTTTGACCTTGGCCTCTGCCTTGCCCTTAGCTTTCTCGTTTACCCACTCGTCAGCCTGGCGGCGTCCACGCTCGGCCTCGGTCCGTGCCCGCTCGACCTCGCCGGGATTCGCGCCCTTCCAGCCTTTGCTGCCCTTCAACTTCTTGCCCTTGCCGATCCCGCGCCGGGCGTGCTCGGCATGGATGGCTGCGGCCAACTCGCGGCCCCGCAGCCCCCTGTCGAGCTGCGACTGCACGAAGGCGCCGAAATTGTCGATCGGCCCGTTCTCGCGCACCGCGCGGGTCGATTGGCTCATTACGTCCTTGGTCTCGGAGGCCGAGACGCCTCTCTTGAAGGCACCCTCGATGGCGACGCGAAAGTCTTTCTCCGGGACGCCCTCTTCCCGCAACTCGTCCGCCGCCCGCGGCAGCTTGATGGCTTCGAGGATGTCGCTATGCTCTGCGCGTGTAGGGGCGCGGCGACGGCGAGCCCTACGGCCAGCAGAGTGATTCTGTCAATCATGCTTGGTGGGCTCCTGATGGGTTGGGCCGGGGGGGGTAGCTGAGGCACTCTGAGTCTATCAGACAGCCTCGCCGATGCAACTTCGCGCGGCCGAAAATCCCGACTTCATGCGACCCTAGACATCAACTTTCGCCGGTGTTAAGCTGGTATCGACATAGCGAGGGAGCGACGGTGAGGTCGTCGGTCTCAGATGAAGTCTCTGACGACGTCGAGATTCTGAACCAGCCCGATCCCGACGTGCTTTTTTGGCGCAGCGCGCAGTTTCGCCGTGCCGGCAGCTGTGTCCGGGATGGCCACGCTCCTTCTCTAAGAGAGAACAGCAGTTTCGGCAACGCAGCAGAGGGTTCAATGACTCGCACGCAAGGCACCGTCAAGTGGTTCTCGAAGGACAAAGGCTACGGGTTCATCCAGAGGGAGGGCGACTCCGACGTCTTCGTCCACCACACTGCGATTCAGGGCAGTGGGTTTCGTACGTTGGAGGAAGGTGAGCGCGTGGAGTTCGAGGTGGTCGAGGACCCGCGGGGTTTCAAGGCTCAGAACGTCGTTCGTCTCGACGAACAGTAGCACGGCCGGCACCGGCCGGGAACCCTCCGGCCGCCGCCGCACGCCGGTCGAAAACACTTCCAGACGCCTAACCGAAAGGCGAAACATGGCGCAGGCCAAGAACGGTGATACCGTGACGGTCCATTATACAGGTAGGCTTGTGGACGGCACGGTCTTCGACACGAGCGTCAGCGGTGAGTCGCTGGAGTTCACGGTCGGCGAGCGACACGTGATCCCCGGTTTCGAGCAGGCGGTGCTGGGGATGGAGGTCGGCGGCACGAAGACGGTAAACATCCCGTCGGAGGATGCATACGGCGAGCACGACGCAGACCTCGTCTTCCAGTTGGAACCCGGTGATTTCCCGCCCGACGTGGACCTAGAGGTCGGCCAGCAGCTACAGCTGGACCAGCCCGACGGCCGGGTGGTTCATCTCATGGTCGCTGACGTGACGGAGTCGATGGTGACGCTGGATGCGAACCACCCGTTGGCCGGCAAAGACCTCACGTTCGAATTAGAGCTGGTCGGAATCGCGGGACAGGTTCAGTAGCGGGCAGCTTGGCGGCCCGCTCAGACGGGCCACCAGGCGCTGTTGGGTCAGAGTGTAGCAGGAGTCGTCGCCGGTTCTCGAGACCGAGTTCAACGCTCGAACAATCCCTCCAGGAGCGTTCGGAAACGGGCTTCCAGTTCATCCACTTGCACTTGCGACAGGCCGTAGGTCGCCAGCCACAGAATGGCGACCAACCCCTCGCCCTTGGTGAAGTGTTCCACTCCGATTCGGAATAGTGCATCCCCGAGGTTCTCGACCGTGCCCGAGAACTCGTAGGGCGGTGCAATCGTCTTGACTACTCCGCGGAAGACATCGCCGGTCGCGGTACGGAACGAGTAGCGCTGGCCGGGCCGGAGCGCGGCAAGCTCTCCTTCGGGCAAGAAGCCGTCCGCACTCAAGATCGCGTCCCAGGCCACCTCGGTCGGGGCCTTGATCGCTTGGGTCACCCAGGCCACGCGCCGGGCCAGGCCGGGGTGCCGCTCCAGGTAGTGTTGCAGGCTCTGAAGCTCGTACCGCCAGCCGCGCATGACCCCGTGGTACTCCTTGTCCCACGGGGCATCGGACCCGAAGCCGGAGTGCACCACGCGCAATACCGTTCCGCCGGCTTTGGCCTCGAGATGGAAATCGATTGCGATCTCTAGCGGTTCCGCCTCGGGATCGGCGTCGGAGGGCGACATGACATAGGTGGTCCGCAGATGCTCGCCGGGTTCCCAGATGTGGATGTGCTGGTCCCAGGCGAACATGTCACCCCAAACAAGTCGGATTTCGCCGCCGACGCCTGGAGTGACTTGCGCCTCGGTCGGGAACCAGCGTGCCAGTTCCTCCGCCTCGGTAAGGGCGCGCCACACGGCCTCGACAGGAGCGGCGATCTCTATATCGTCTTCTACAGTCCGTGTTGCCATTTGACCCTGCACTTCGTTCGCATCCGTCATTCATCTATCTCCTCTGGTTGGGGCGTAGAGTCGTCGGCTTCTTTGACGTCTGGGTAAGCGCCGAGGAACAGCTTGAAGCGCCGGGCGTCCGGCGCGCTCTCGTCGTGGTATTTGGTCGCGAGCCGGGCCAGTTCGCCGGCCAACTCCTCGGTGAAAGCGCTGCGCTCGGCCGGCGAAGCGAAGGCGATCTCGCTTTGCAAGGTCAGCGTGGCAAGTCGCTTGCCCTCCGTGTCCGCGCTGGCGCGAAGTCGGCCGAGATCCCGGATCGCCTGCGCCGCCACCGCCACCAGATAGGTGGAGGAGAAGCGGTCGAGCACTTGAGCGGGATCGGCGGCTAGCTCGCCCAGTACCTCCGGAGCGATCAGGTAGTGACGAGCCGTGGCTTGGAGCAGCCGCTCCGTGCAGTTGCCCTTGCGTCGCTCTTCCACCAGCTCGACCAGCCGTTCCTTTTCCAGCTCGCGCAGGTGGTAGTTGACGCGCTGCCTCGGCAAATCGAGCGCTTGCGCGACGCTCGAGGCCGAACCGGGCTGGCGAAGCTGCTCCAGAATACGGAGCCGTAGGGGATGGAGGAGGGTAGCGGCTCGTTTCCGATCTTCGACCAGATCAAGTTGGGTTACAACGGTCATGACTATCTCCGACAGATAATTGATTCTTGACAAGATATATTGTCGGTACGATTTGGTCAACCGTTTTGCACCAAGAGGCCGCAGCTGGATCTGTTAGTGGGCAGGTGACCGTCCTTGGCTTCGTGCGGGCGGGTGTGCTGGCTTGGTGCGGGCGTGCGAGGGCTGCTCGTAGAGGCCTGTGCGGGTCACGGTGTGGTTGGGGGCCTAACAGCTGCCACGCAGGGTCGGCGGTGGAAGTCTTGTCAGTTTGGTCGTTGCGGGGTTCTTCGGTGCTCCAGCCTGTCGATCGCGAGGGAGTCGCCTTCGAGTCTCAGTTGTACGTGCACCGTGCCGCCGGTGGGGCAGCAATTCGCGTCCCCATCCCTCCACACCCCCGACTCGACCCTCAGCGTTCGGATGTCGATATAGAGGCCCTTCCAGATGTGGTGTCCTCGCGGAAGGGCATCGCGTAGGGCCGCGGTCCAGCCGGTCGTGTCCAGCAGTCGCCAGCCGCCATCCGCCCAACGGAAGTACTTGTCGTCATTGGCCGCGCCGGTGCCCGAGATCCGTTCCGGTATACTGAGCACCGTTCCGAACGGGGCCTCCACAATCTCGGGCCTCTCGAACCAGGAAAGAAACTCGACGTAGTCGGCGGCAGCCTTCCAATCGAGGACCGCGGACCCATCGCCCTTGGCGCGAAAGATGGCGACGGCGGTCTGGTTGAGCGGCGGCCGATTGTAGCTATCCATTTCCAGCGTGTCGGGGCTGAAATCCGGATGCATCAGCTTCAGGCGGTAGAGCGCGTAGTAGAACTTCGTCTCCCCGATGATCCCCAGCTCGCCGAATTCGAGCACACGGCAGACAATCTCACCTTCGACGAATTGCTCTCTCACACCGAAGTCGATGCACTCGGTGCGTAGCCGATCGAGTTGCCAGGACGGCTGGGGCTGCTGCGCCGCCAGAGGCAGCGGGGTCAGTGCCAACAGGACGAGCAGCATAAGCCGAAAAGACATATCAACCTCGTCTGCGGGAATCCGCGAGGATCGAATTGATCTTGAGTCCCGGCACTTGCTCGAGGCGACGGAGGTTTCCAGTCACGAGTTCGAGCCCGTGGTACATCGCAGTTGCGGCGATCTGAGCATCCGCGTCCGCCAACGGCGTTCCTTCGTCCTCGAGATGAGCCTGGATCTTCCCAAATACGCGCGCCGTGGCGACGTCGAAGGGTAGCGGGGTTAGAGCCTTCAACACCCGCTCGCTGATATTGGCCAGGTGGAGCTCCCGTTCTCGAGAGCCTCGTACAGCTCGCCCACGGAGACCGCGCTGGTGAATTGCTCCTCCCGCGGCACCGTACGCAGCCACGCTGCATAGCGCTGGGACGGCTTTTTGCGCTGGACTTCCGAGATCGCGTCCGTGTCGAACAGGTCTGCCATTCGGTTGCTGGAACGTGCACAGTAGTTGGCAACGGATCGTCAACGCCGACGGGTGGCCGGTGCTACCGGCTATCGGCCGTGGCGAAGGGACCAACCCGTACCGGCATCGGCGCTGATCCCGCACTAGCTGAAGTACTTGGCGATGAGTTCCGCGCGCTGCGCCTTGTACTCCTCATCCGTCAACTGGCCGGTTTCGCGCCGCTGGTGTAGTTCGTCGAGCTCCTGCTTCAGCTTCTCGCGTATTTCGGTTCTGAAACGAGAGCGGTGAACCAGGGCTATGGCGACAACGACGGGGATCAGCACCCAGCCGATCGGGTTTAGGATCAGGTTGCCGAGAATCCAGACGACCGCGATGAACACGCCGAAGCCCGTCATCTCCAGGGCGATCAAGACGAGACCCGTCAGCACGGCCGCGGTGAAAGGATGGCGAGGATTGCGGATGACCGTTGCCCATTCGGCTCGGTCGCGGGGCAGCGTCTTACGGACGTCGACGATGGCGTCGGTCACCGACTTCGCCAGGCGCTTGACCTTGCCCTTGGCCTTGCCGACCTGGCCGCGGCTCTCTTCCATCAAGTCGAGTTCCCAGCCGCACCGCTCGCAGGTCGTGCGCGCCTCGTCGAGGCTCGCTCGCCGAGTCGCGATCGCGAGTCGGATCGCCGCGCCGCAGTCGGGGCAGTCAACTCCCGGAAGCTTGAAGCTTTTCCTCATGTCTCTTCGAGCCGTGCTGGGTGGTTAGGGTTCGCGCGTTCGTGACCGTGCGTTCACATAATAATCCCGCGCATCGTGCAAAGGCGAGCGCTCGGTCGTGGGCGGAATCACTCACAAGCCGCTCGCCGAATATCGACGTCGCTGGGCGCGTCCAGGTTGACAATCGAGCCCTGCGCGTTAGACATGAGAGCGCGCACGCGGCACCCCCGCCTGGCCGATGCGCGACCGCCGAGGCGTCATCCCCCGCAGCAGCTTGGTTATTTCGGGTATCATGGGAAGAGGGGAGCGAGGGTGAGACAACTCGAACCGGGCCGCGAGGTCGGCCGCGCCAAGATCAAGTCGATCAGTCAATCCGCACGCCGCTGGTACCCGAGGCCGTTTGCCTTGGTGTTTTTCCTCGCTCTTCAGCCCGGCGCGCTTCAGGCGCAACGCGCCGTCGACCTGCAGCTGGGCAGCTGGAGCGTCTCCGGCCCGAATCCCACCCTCTACTCCGCCGGCTTGGGGCGCTGGTTATTGGGCCCGCTGGGCTACACCGTCCGCGGACTGGCCATCGTCGATCCCGATTCGTCGGAGCGGTCGCTCTACGGCCTCGGACCGGAGATCAGCCTGTTCCGAGGAGCGCGCACGCTGTGGCCGTACGCTGTAGCCGGTGCCGCCCTGGCCGTACAGTCGAGCGGCTCGGCGAACGTCGCGGCCGTCTGGAACGCCGGGATCGGGCTCGAATACAGCCCGTGGTCCTGGCTCGGACTGGACGTCGAGGCCAACTACTTCGCCGAGGATCTGGGATTGCGTGGCTTCTGGAGGTTGGCGGAGAGTGATCGCCGCGGCGTGGCCTTCGCCGTGCGTGTCTCGTTTCGCTGGGGAGGCCCGCCGCGTGTCTCCGGCCCTGAGGGGGCTATTGAATCCGCTTCGCCCGAGTTCTATGAGCCGGCGTCCTCGACGCCCCGGTCGAGTGAGCCCATCGGCGACGTCGCGATGCTCAGAGAGCGTGTCGTTGAAACGGCGCTGGCGGCGATGGGTGAACCGTATCGTTGGGGCGGGACGAGCACCGACGGAGGTTTCGATTGCTCGGGACTGGTCTGGTACGCCTACGACACCCATGGAGTGAGCGTGCCGCGCACCAGCCGCGACCAGGCCCGCGCCGGGGTTCCCTTGGCGGCCAACGCATCGGCCCTCGAGCCCGGCGACATCCTCCTGTTCGCCGAGAGCGGCACTCGCGTGACACACGTGGGGCTGTACGTCGGTAACGCTCGCTTCATCCACTCCACCAACTCCGGCGGCGTCAAAGTCAGCAGGCTGAGTGGCTCGGGCGACGCAAACGACCGCTGGTGGTTCGCGCGCTGGATTGGCGCTCGCCGCGTGATGGAGGGGGAGTGAATCCAGAGTTGACATATTGACATATCAATTATGCTGTGACGCATGAGGACGACGATCCGGCTGGATGACGATCTGATGCGTCAGGCCAAGCAGTATGCGGTCGAGGAGGGGGTGACCTTCACGGCCGTCGTGCATCAGGCGCTACGCGAGCTGCTGTCACGCGGCAAGCGCGAACCGGCCCTCGAGTTCGTGGAGGCGCTTCGCGCACAACCAAACTGCGTGCTCTTGGCCCCATGTGAACGGCATTGGCCGATCTTGGCACGCCTGTGCCGCGACGGCGCGGCCCGGGGGAATCTGGTGCCCGACGCCTACCTGGCGGCCATTGCCATCGAGTCGGGGAGCGAGCTCGTGACGGCAGACCGGGATTTCACTCGCTTTCCCGGCCTGAAGTGGCGGCCGCCACCGCCTTCCGGCTGAGCCTGCAAGGCCAGACGCGTTCCCAAAAGACCCACCGCCAAAAATCAATCGGTATTTCGACCGGAGCCGCACCAGCCGGCAGCGCCGAAACCAGCGATCGGATCGTTGCGTAGTCTGCAGAGTGCTCTACGTCAGAGGCTCCAACCAGGCCACCAGCAGCGGGGGGGTCCAAATGACTCCGAAGGTCTTCGTGCGATTCGTGCTCTCTTTGTTGGCTATGATGCTCGTCGTAACCGATGCCGATGCTCAGTCGTCGGTCGTGGACTCGGTACGCTCTCTCTTCGAGGTCGATGACAGCGCTTCGGCCACGGCTCTCGCTCGGGCTGCCGTGCAGACGAGGCCGCAAGACGCCGACTCCCACTGCGCCATGGCCGTGGTCTACGACATGGCGGAGGAGCAGGAAAGCGCGGTGGAGTCCGCGGAGCGTTGCGTGGAGCTGGAGCCGAACAGCTCTGACAATCAGTACATCCTCGCCGACGCCTCGATGGAACTGGCCGGGCAGAAGGGCGGCCTCGGAGCCCTGGGCCCCGCCCGGCGTGGTAAGGCGGCGGCGGAAAAGGCCATCGAGCTGGACCCCGACAACCTCAACGCCCGCATTCTGCTCTTCTTCTTCCACATGCAGGCCCCCGGTATCGCCGGCGGCAGCAAGAAAGAAGCGGAACGCCAGACCGTAGAGATCTCCAAGCGCGATCCCGCGATGGGCGTGTACACGCGCTATCGGCTGCGCCTCGATAAGGCGGACGACGACGAGCTGGCTGCGCTCTTCAAGGCTGCGCTGCCCCAGTGCGGACCGACGGATTCGCTGAGCTATGCCATCGCAACGGCGACCGGCACCGCCGTCCGGGTGGAGGACGACGCTTTGGCCGAGGAGTTGGTGGGCAAGCTGTACGCGGCGCAAGCGGAGGACCCGCGGGCGCAGTACTACAGGGCCCGGCTGTGGGCGATGCAGGGCCGAAACCTCGAGCAGGCCGAGCAGCTCCTCTTGGGCTACGCCAAGCTGACGGAGCCGCCGCCATTCGGCGCAAGCATTGCCGGGGCGCGCTGGCGCCTGGGGTTGGTTTACGAGAAGCAGGAGCGCAAGCAGGAGGCGTTGGAGCAGTACCAGCTTGCGGCGGAGCTTGCGCCGGATTGGGAGGAGCCGCGGCAGGACGTCGAGCGGCTGAAGAAGGAGCTGGGCCAGAGCTAGGGGGCCGATTGGGCGTGCGGAAGCCTGGCCGAGAGTCTGAAGCTGAGGGCTGCCAAACGAAAAGCTTGACAGAATTGTGGGTGGATTGTACTATAACACTAGAACAATAGAATACTAGATAATATGGAGCCCGCTGACCCTATGCCAAATCACTTGCACGAGGCCTGATCGTTGGGAATCCGGATCGACACCAAGAGCGGCGTGCCGTTCTACCGGCAGATCATCGAGCAGGTGAAGTTTGCCATCGCCCGGGGCGACCTTAAGCCGGGCGATCAGCTGCCGACGGTCCGCCAGCTGGCCGTCGATCTCTCCATCAATCCGAACACCGTCATTCGCGCCTACCGTGAGCTAGAGCTGGCCGGCGTGCTAGAGACCCAGCAGGGATCGGGGACGTTTGTAGGCACGCAGAAGCCGCGAGTCGACGAGCTCGAGCAGGAGCGGATGCTGGACCAAATCCTTACTGAGTTGCTGGCGCGCGCCTCGGGCTATGGTTTCACGCTCGACGACGTGCTCGCGGGTCTGCGCCATAGGAAGGAGGAGCCATTATGACATCGCTCAAACGCAGAACCGGATTAGGTGGCCCGCTGCCGGGCATGTCGCTCGAGCGGTTCGCGACAGGGCTCCGGGCCGACTTCCGGTTCGCACCGGTCAACGCGCTGTTGTTGGTCGGGATCTTCGTGGTCGGACTGATCGTGCACCTGAGCCTCTACCCGTTCTCGGTGATTGCCGTCGAGCTCGCTCTGGGGTCGGCGCTCATCCTGACGATCTTGTTGAGGCTTACCCAGGTGTGGGAGGCGGCCGTAATCCTGGGGACAGCCGTTGCGCTGGTCATCTTTCTTCAGTTGCGGCCGGAGAGCGAGGTGCTGCTGATCACCGCGATCGTCGCGATGATCGTCGCCCCCTCGATCCAGATCGCCTACCAGTGGGAGCGGGCGGTGTTGCTGCGCTTCGGCCGCTTTCGCGGGATCAGGAAGCCGGGTCCGTTCGTGATCGTTCCGATCGCCGACAAGGTGGCACAGTTCGTCGATCAGCGCGTGCGGGTCACCGACTTCAGCGCCGAGACGACGCTGACGGCCGACACCGTTCCGGTGAACGTCGATGCCATCGCCTTCTGGATGGTCTGGGATGCTGAGAAGGCCGTGCTCGAGGTCGAGCACTTCGACGACGCCGTGATCATGTCGGCGCAGACGGCGCTGCGAAACGGCATCGGGAAGAACGACCTCGCGGTGCTGCTCTCCGAGCGCGACCGGCTGGGCCACGAGATTCAGAAGCTACTCGACGAGAAGACCAGCAGTTGGGGGGTCACGACCCAGGCGGTCGAGATCCGTGACATCATCATTCCCAAGGGCCTCGAGGACGCGATGTCGAGGCAGGCTCAGGCCGAGCGCGAGCGGCAGAGCCGCATCATCCTCGGTACGGCCGAGACCGAGATCGCCGAGAAGTTCAGTCGCGCCTCAGAGCATTACCGAGATAACCCGGTCGCTCTGCATCTGCGGGCGATGAACATGGTCTTCGAGGGTCTGAGGCAGAAGGGTTCGATGATCATTGTGCCGTCGACAGCGGTCGAGACGATGGGGCTGGGCGCGATGGGTGGATTGACCGCGTTTGGGCGCGAGATGGGTGCTGTTTCGTCGTCGGGTAATCCCGAGGGCGATGGTGATGGGGATGGCGATTCCGAGGGCGCGGGCGCGGGCGAGGGCGAGGAATAGGGTAGGGTCGGCTGGTTGATGTTAGGAGGTTACCAAAATGAAGATCATAGATAAAGTCGTGGCCTGCGTGGCGATCGGGTTGTTGGTGGTAGCGTGCCAAGACGAGCAGAAGCCCGGGCCGGCAGAGTTGGAGGTTCAGCCGGCGGCCGAAGATCTGATAGGATTGCTGCCGAATTCCGCGCTGGCCGGTGGGAAGAGTTGCGCGCAATCGCTCCGCTCGCCCGCGTTCAGGATCATGTGCTGGGCGAGCTGGGGCTCGACGCTGACGAGGTGCCCGTGATCGCCGGCCCGCAAATGGTGCTGGCGTTCGTGAGCGACGATGCGGCACGCCGCATCGTTCCGGTGGTCGTGCTCGATCCACCGTCGCCGGCAGACGCGCTGCAGCTACTGAGTGGAAGCGACGGTCTGACAGTGGTGGAGGCGCGCGGCGCCATATGGGCCGGACCTGCAGCGCAGGCGCGGTCGGTCGAGCGCATCGCCGCGGGCGATGGGACTTCGATTCGCACCGCCGTCGATTTCGAGGCATTGGCGGCGCGGCTTCCAGCCGGAGGCTTGGTGCGCGTCGTCCTCAATCCTGGAGGGGTACGCGCATGGCTGCTGCGTTGGGCCCAGTACGAGGGTACGATCCCGGCGGCGGCGCTGGCGCGGCTGTTGGCCGCTGACCTGGAAGCCATCGAGGTGGCGGGCTTCCGCCGGGAGATAATCGACGGCGAGCTGGTGACCGACATGTGGGTCGGCATCGACGGCGACGTCGTACCCGAAGCTTTCGTGCGGGCGCTGGCCGCGGATCGCGGACCGGCGCTGCTGCCGCCCGATCTTCCGGGAAACGCGTTAGTTGCCAAATCCTTCCGGACCGAGCCCGAGGCTGGTTTGGCCTGGCTGCGGGCCCTCGCCGCTCGCGATCCTGACGGTCCGCTGCGCAACCTCGACTTCTGGATCAACGAGTTCGAGGAACGGACCGGCCGAAGTGTCGAGGCCGACATCGTCGACGCGCTGGGAGAGCGTGGACTCGCGCTGTTACTCGAGAGCGAATCCGCGGGGAGCATGGAGCTCGTGGCGATCGTCGACGCGGACGACCCCGAGCGACTCGAGGCTGCGCTCATCGACCTGCGCGACTGGCTGGCCGAGCAGATCTGGGGACGCTCGCTTGGACTCGCCGCGCCGAGGCTGCGGGACGACGACGACGAGAACGGCGCCGTGCACGGGCTCGACTTTTGGAGCCCTCTCGGCAGCCTGAGCGGACCCGTCTTCCAGCTGGTTGATGGGCGACTGGTCGTCGCGACGGGCCGTGAGAGCCTGGATCTTGGCGTCGAGCTCGCCGGTTCGGCGGCGACGTGGACGACCCCCGCCTGGGCGCTGGTCGACGGGCCACCCGACGAGATCGCGGTGCTGCGTACGGACGCGCTGGCCCGCGCGCTGATCGCTGGATCGGGTGGACGCCATGATTGGCTAGCGGCGGCCGGGGAATTCCTCGCGCAGACGAGTGAAGGCCGGCTGCGCGTGGACTACGACCCGGGCGGATTCAGCATGACGGGTTGGATTCGCTTGGGCGGAGCCGGATCGTAGCATCGCGAGGCGACGCGCCTAGTTGGGTAGGGCGCGGATGGGATCCTATGTCTCCAGTTCACACCCTCCTGCCCGCTCGGATCCCACCGCGCCTTCCCGCCTCCTCACCCCTGGCGGATCGGCGTCGAGCTTACCTTCCCGGTCCGCTCCCGTCCGCTAGTTGACGGACAGCAGCCGTTCGAAGCGGGGATTTCCGCGTAGCGGCGCCCAGAACGGGTCGGCCCCCAGCTGGGCGCCCGATTGGTAGTAGGTCGGCATCGACAGCACGTATTCCAGCTGTTTGATGGCCTGCTCGTGCTCGCCCGCCATCATGTAGATCTCGGCTAGGAGCTCAGCGACTGCGTTTCCGTCCAGGGCGTTGCGCTCGACCGGCATCATGTCGACCGCGGACTGGCCGGTCTGGATCGCTTCTTCCACGCGCCCCAAGCCGGCGAGCGCGATGCCGAGATGGCCGCGCAGCTGGGCTGCCTGTCGAAAACTGCCGCTAATCCCTTCCAGGACGACACGGGCCGAGTCATAGTAGGCCCTCTGTAGCTCGGCGGGCGCATCGGCGCCGTAGTAGCCGGTTCGCGCCAGATAGTAGGCCCACTTCTGGGCTCCCAACTCATCGATCGAAAGCTGAGTGAGAAGGGCCCTGTAGTCCGCATCTATGCGGAACAACGCCGCTTTGCCGAACACCGTAGCCAGCTGCCGGATGAAGAGCCGCGTATCGCTGGCTTCGCCCACCGCCTGGAGCAACTCCTTCATCTTGTCCCCGCCACCGTCGCGGACGAGATAGAGAATCGCCATCATGGTGTAGGCGTCGACCGCGTCTGGCGATAGCGCGATCGCACGGTCATACAGCGGTTTGGCCTCTTCGTAGTCCCCCAGGATTCGATGCGTCATCCCCTGGTTCGTGAACAACTCGTAGCGGAGCGGGTCGAGCTCGATGGCCCTCTCCATCGCCGCTAGCGACTTCTCCCAGTCGCCTCGGCGCCGGTGGACCCAGGCGATGCCGCTCCACAGCACCGCGTCGTTCGGTTTCGCCACGAGCGCGATTTCGAACTGCTCCAGCGCGCTCTCGTAGTCCAGGTGGCCCCAATAGTGGTAGAATCCCAGAGCCGTATGGGCGTCCGGCAGGCCCGGCACCAGCTCGAGCGCGCGGTCGACCGCTGCTTTCGCCAGACCCAGGTGGTCGCGGCCCGGATCGTAGTTGAACCAGAAATAGCGCAGGTGGGCCAGCGACAGCCGCGCCCAGGCGTCGGCAAACTCGGAATCCGACTCGACGGCCTGTTGGTAGAGCCGGATCGCCGACTCCATGTCCGGAGCGGCTAGGCTGCGTCCGTAGTAATCACCGCCGCGCAAATAGTAGTCGTAGGCATCTAGGTTGTCGGTCGGCCGCGTCTCGATCCGCTCGCGCTCGGACTCCAACAGGGCCACGTTCAGGGCGCCTATCACCTGCTGTGCGATAGTCGACTGCACCTCGAATATGTCGGCCAACACGGCGTCGTAGCGGTCCGCCCACACGTGGGTGTCATCGCTGACGCGGATCAGCTGCGGCGTCACCCGCACGCGGCTGGGGGCGTCCGGGCGTTGCTGCCAGAGAATCGTCCCCTCCAGAACGTAATCGACGTCCAGCTCTTCGCCGATCTGCTTGAGCGACTTCTCCGTGCCTTTGTACTGGATGGCGCTGGTACGTGAGATGACGCCGAGGCCGTCGATGGCCGCCAAGCGCGAGATGATTTCCTCGCTGATACCATCCGCGAAATACTCGTGCTCCGTCGGCCCGAGGTTCTGGAAGGGCAGCACGACCAGCTTCGCGCGACGCGGTTCGGCCTCCACCTCGGTAGCCGCCGGGGCGTCCGCGTCGGTCATCGCCGCCGGTTCGCCCGCCCGATTCAGGATCCACCAGCCGCCGCCCAGCAACAAGGCGGTCCCGGCCAGGGCCAGAAGGCCAGCCGGCCAGCGACTGCGGACCGGCTGGGCGACGATGGCCTCCAACTCGCCTGATGCGGCCGGGTCCTCGCGTTTCACGCCTTCCGGCGTCATCTCGAACGCCCAGGCCAACGCCACCGCGATCGGAAAGCCGAGGATAGCGACCAGGGCGATGCCCGTAGCCACCGCTTCGGGCAGGCGCAGGGCGGGGACGAGGAAATCGGCTGCCTGCATGACGGCGAACGCGATCGCACCGTAGACAGCGGCGACCTTGAACACGTGGCGTCGCTTCAGCTCGGCGAAGAGGGTCTGATAGCGTCGTGGTCCTTCGGTGTCAGCCATGGCGCAAAAGATGGCAGGGCGTCGCGTCGGCGCAAAGCCCCTGCCAGAAGCGCCACCGCGCCTGGGCTTGGCAGAACCGCCTGACGCTGCGGTCCGCGACGGCTCGACTTGCCGCCGCGCGGACCCCTGCCTAAGCTCAATCCCATGGTGTCCTTTTTGGAGCACTTCAAGTCGGCCTTCGACAATATCGCGAAGGCGCGTGGCAAGTGGCATGAGCCTGAGGCGGATATCGAGTCCGGCCTCGCACCCGAGCTGCTCGCCCAGCTCCGCACGGCGCTGAGCGGCGCCTACATCTTCGAGCAGGAGGTTGGCAGCGGCGGCATGGCGCTGGTCTTCCGGGCGCGTGACCTCAAGCACGACCGCGAGGTCGCGCTCAAGGTGCTAAAGCCCGACTTGGCGTCGCAGGTGGGCCGCGAGCGGTTCTTGCGCGAGATCCAGATGGCCGCCCGCCTGACCCACCCCCACATCCTGCCGCTCCACGACTCGGGCGATGCGTCCGGGCTTCTGTACTACGTCATGCCCTACGTCAGCGGCCCGTCGCTCAAAGGCCGGTTGCGAAGAGAAGGCGCACTGCCCGTCGCTGAGGCGGTGGATATAGCACGCGCCGTTGCTTCCGCGCTCGATTACGCTCACCGCCAGGGCGTCGTACATCGCGACATCAAGCCCGCCAACATCATGATGAACGAGGGCGTCGCCGTCATCACCGACTTTGGGATCGGCAAGGCGCTATCCGAGGCGGGTGAGCAAAGCGCACAGCTGACGCAGGAGGGCATGCTGATCGGCACGCCCGCTTACATGAGTCCCGAGCAGACGGGACACAAGCGCGAAGTCGATGGGCGGAGCGACATCTATAGTCTCGGCCTGGTGCTCCACGAGTTGCTGGCCGGCGAGCCGCTCTTCGTCGGGCCGACGCCGATCGCTCTGCTGGTGAAACGGGCCAGCGAGCCCATGCCGGAGCTGCTCTACCCCGCGACGGTGCCGGACGACGTTCGGTCAGCTATCCGCACCGCGCTCGCCGAGTCGCCGGACGAACGGTTCGACACTGCGGCCGAGTTCGTCACCGCCTTGATCGGCGCGCGCCGCGCCTGGTCGGACACCTTCACACCGCCCGAGATTCCCGCTCCGCAGGCGGAAGGCTCGATCGCGGTGCTGCCCTTCGTCAACATGAGCGGCGATCCCGAGAACGAGTACTTCAGCGACGGCATCAGCGAGGAGATCATCAACTCATTGACCAAGCTTCCCGAGCTGCGCGTGGCCGCCCGGACATCGTCGTTCGCGTTCAAGGGCGAGACCGTCGACGTCAAGGAGGCCGGCAGGCGTCTGGGCGTCGCTGCAGTACTGGAGGGGAGCGTTCGACAATCGGCGGACCGGCTGCGCGTTACAGCACAGCTGGTCAACGTGTCTGACGGGTACCATCTGTGGTCCGAGCGCTGGGACCGCTCGATGGACGACGTGTTCGCCGTGCAGGACGAGATAGCCGCGGCCATCGCTGATCGGCTCGCGACCTCGCTTACCGCTCCGGCGGCGACGCCCGCCAAACGGCCGACGTCCGACCTATTTGCCTATCAGCTCTACCTCAAAGGACGCCACCTTTGGAATCACCGCGACCAGGCCAGCCTGGAGAAAGCGGTCGAGCATTTCCAGCAAGCTATCGAACGCGATCCCGATTTCGCGCTCGCCTATTCCGGCCTTGCCGATACGTATCTGCTGCTCGGGTCGTACCAGATCATCGAGCGAGACGAGGCCTATACCAAGGCCAAGGAGGCGGCGCTGAGAGCGTGTGACCTGGACGACTCGCTGGCCGAGGCGCACACATCGATGGGTCAGGTGCTTCGCCGAGAACGGGATTGGGAAGGAGAAGAGCGGGAGTACAAGCGTGCCATCGAGCTCAACCCCGGCTACGCCACCGCCCACCAGTGGTACTCCACGCTGCTGGCGGCGCTGGGTCGCATGGATGAAGCGGTGCGCGAGGTGCGAAGGGCGGAGGAACTCGATCCCCTTTCGCACGCCATCCTCGTTACCTCGGCCATCGTCCACAACCTGGCCCGCGACGTCGATTACGCGCTGCGCCAGTTGAAGAAGGCGATCGAGCTGGAACCGGATTTCACCAGCGCCGTCGCTTATTCGGGATATGTCTACGCGCAGCGGGGGCTGTTCGACGAGGCGTTCCAGGCTAGCGACCGGCTGGTGGAACGGTTCGGCGAAGACGATGGCGGCATCATGTCGCTCCGTTCTGCCATCTACGCCCTCAAGGGTGAGAGCGAGAAGGCTAGGGAACTGGTCGAAAAGGCGCTCGCCCAGGGCGCCGATCCCGGCATTGCGGGTTTCATCTACGCGGCCCTCGGCGAGCACGATCGCGCTTTCGAGTATCTTGAGCGGGCCGTGGATGAGAATTCTCCGGTCACCTTTCACCTCAAGGTCGAACCCGGCATCGATTCGCTGCGGTCAGATCCACGTTTCGGACAACTGCTCGAACGCTTGGGCCTCCCGTGACGCGCCGGTGAGGGCGGGACGCCGTGTGGGCCGTCTCGCTTCATGTCGCGAAGTTCAGTCGGGCGCGACAGGACCCCTCACTTCATGTCGCGCGGCTACGGGCAGATTATTTGGGTGTGGCAGCGGCGCTCCAAATTTACGTTCGTGCGACCCACACTGGGCGTCCCTTTTCGCGCGGCTGTGGGCAGTGCCTTGACCGTGTCCGGATCGGCGTCCCAGTTTGTTGGCCACACCGAGTCCAGAGGTTGAATCGAGCCTTTGAGCGACTTCGAGGTCGCAGCTCCGTCCTGTGGGACACTGAATCCGGTACAGCGACCGGCGCCGGGAAATCCGGTCACGTAATTCAATGACGCGAGGACATGATGAAGACAGAGCGTTTCTCTAACCGGCTCGCGACGCTGTTCCTGGTTGCGGGCACCCTGAGTCTCACGTTGCTGGCCGGTTGCGAGCCGCCGGCTGTAGAGGAAGCCGCGCCGCGCGAAGTACCCCAGTACACGATCGAGGACTTCCTTGGCAGCGTTAACTACGGCGGCGCCTCGTTCTCGCCGGACAACAGCAAACTGCTGGTTAGCAGCGACCAGACCGGCATCTTCAACGCCTACGCCTTTCCCGTCGACGGCGGCGAGCCGGCGCAGCTGACGTTCTCGGAAGACGATTACGTCATCGTGATGGGCTATTTCCCAGAGGACGAGCGCTTCTTTTACACCAGCGACCAGGGCGGCAACGAGCTGAACCATGTGTACGTGCAGGACCCGGACGGCAACGTCACCGACTTGACGCCCGGGGAAGGGCTCAAGGCGGCCTTCAACGGCTGGGCGCAGGACGATCGCTCGTTCTTCATCGGCACCAACGAGCGCGACAATCGCTACTTCGACCTCTACGAGTACCAGGCGGATGGCTACGCGCGCGAGATGATCTTTCAGAATGACGAGGGCTACACGGTCGCCGACATCACGCTCGACCGCCGTTACATCGCGCTGGGCAAGACCAACACCAACGCCGACAGCGACATCTTTTTGTATGACCGCGAGAGCGGCGAGATGAAGCACCTGACGCCGCACGAGGGCGATGTCGTGAACTCGGCGCAGTCGTTCAGTCCGGACGGCGCCAGCCTCTACTACCTGACGAACGAGGACGCCGAGTTCCAGTACTTGGTGCGCTACGATATGGCAGGCGGGGAGCGTGAGACGGTCGAGCAGACGGACTGGGACGTGTTCTTCGGCTACTTCTCGAAGCACGGCAAGTACTTCGTCGTGGGCATCAACAATGACGCTCGCACCGAATTGCGCGTTTATGACGCGGCGACGATGGCGCTGATCGAGCTGCCCGAGTTGGGCGACGTCGACATCACATCGGTCAACATCTCGCGCGACGAGAGCCACATGGCGTTCTACGCCACCAGCAGCCGCATGCCCGGGGACCTTTTCTACTACGACTTTTCGGGTGCGGATCCCCGGCAGCTTACACGCTCATTGAACAAGAACATCGATCCGGACGACTTGGTCGAAGGCAAGGTCGTACGCTTCACGTCGTACGACGGCGTCGAGATCCCCGGCATCCTGTACCGGCCACACCGGGCGGGCCCTGATTACAAGGTCCCGGCGCTCGTATCGGTGCACGGAGGGCCCGGTGGCCAGTCGCGCATCGGCTACCGTTACATGACCCAGTACCTGGTCAACCACGGCTATGCCGTTTACGCCATCAACAACCGCGGCAGCTCGGGCTACGGCAAGACGTTCTATCACATGGACGACCGCGAGCACGGCGATTCCGACCTCGACGACTGCGTCGCCAGCAAGGAGATGCTGGCCGCTACCGGCTGGATCGACGCGGAGCGGATCGGCATCATCGGCGGCAGCTACGGCGGCTACATGGTGCTGGCGGCGCTGACGTTCCGACCCGAGGAATTCGACGTCGGCGTCGACCTATTCGGCATCTCGAACTGGCACCGTACGGTGACGAGCATCCCGCCGTGGTGGGAGTCGTTCCGCGCCGCGCTGGAACAGGAGATGGGCGATTTTGACGACGAGGAGTTCTTCAGGGCCAAATCGCCGTTGTTCCACGCCTCGAACATCGTGCGGCCGCTGATCGTGCTGCAGGGCGCGAACGACCCGCGCGTGCTCAAGGTCGAGTCGGATGAAATCGTCGAGGCGGTGCGGGCCAACAACGTGCCGGTCGATTACGTGCTGTTCGAGGACGAGGGTCACGGCTTCGTCAAGAAGGAGAACCAGGAAGAGGCGGCCCGACGGATCTTGCAATTCCTTGATAGGCACCTGAAAGGGGTAGTGGCGGGCGCCACGACGGAGCCGGCGACCGGCGCAGCTCAATAGCTATCGGGTCGGGCGCGATAGGCACCGCTCACTTTCGTGTCGCGTGGGCTGGAGGCCGCGACGGGGCCCCTCGCTTCATGTCGCGCCCGTTGGGCAGTGATCCAGCACGGGCAAGGGTGCTCCAAATGTCCGCTCGTGGGCCCCGTCCCGACCTCCGATTCCGGCGCGGACGTGTCGCGACAGCCCTCATTCCCTCGTTATGGCCCAATCACCACGGCGCTCGCCCGGCGCGATTCTCCAACCCTCGGCGAGCTCGAGTCGCCAGCCTTCGCCTGACAGAGGTGGCTCCGCGGCGTCGGCCGGTGCGGGTACCACGACCTGCGTGATCCCGGCGTCGCTTCTGACCATCAGTACGCCGCCGGACTCGACGCGGAGAACGCCCCAATCGTCGGTGACGCGGGCCGACTCGTAGACGGTTCCGACGTCCGGGATGGGCACGGCGGCGTTCGGGTTGAACGAGTAGCGGAAGTTCGCGCCCGGTGCTAATCGCAGCACGGGGCCGTCGAGAAACCGTTCTTCCATCTGCGCCAACTGGGCCGCTGTTCGCTCGGCGCGTGCCGTCTCCTGCACGATGATGCGGTCCCCGTCGTAGCCCGACGTACGCATCTCCGCATCCCCTCCTCGCGGCGGGCTGATCCCGTAGGCCCCGGCAGTAATAGCCGCGAGGTCAGAGGTTGCCGACAGCTCGTCCCGCCAAGGCTGGCCCGACTGGTCGAGCAGAATGCCGTATGCTGGACCGGTGGCGTAGGCGAATGCGCGCGCGTAGTTCGTCTGTCGGTCGCGCGACTCGAGTGCCACCGCGGCGCGATCCGCCAGCACTTCGTCGGGCAGCCCGCTCAACTTCAGCCCCGTGTATTCGGCCAGCCCCTCGTTCAACTCCAATAGGCGTTCCTCTTCTGCCGCGTTCGGGAACAGCGAGTGCCGTCGCGCCCGGAACGATAGTGCGTCGACCAGCGCCGCCGTTCGCTCGCTGCCTGTACGGATGAGCGCCTCGGCCAGAGCCCGCCACTCGAGCCGAATCCAGATGCGGCCGTCACGGGTGGCTAGGTGCGCGTTCGCCGGGTTCGACATGGGGAGGTCCAGGTCCGGCTGGATGCGATGGAACATCTCGTGGGCCAGCAATCGCCACCGCGCATAGCGGTTCGAGGGGAGCGGCCAGATCAGCATCGTCCAGCGGCGCCCCGACCATTGCACGGCGGTGTTGGCGACGTTCTGATCGGCCGTCAGCTGCCCGGCGAAGACGCCCGCGGTCGCTGACAAGTGTTGCGCGCTGTCCGCCACGTTACCGACCACGAACCGACTAGCGGGCTCTGCGAACAGTAACGGGCCGTAGAGTTCGACGCCCCAGAGTTCGCCGCCGTCCTGGTCGCTCAATCGCTCGGCATCCCGGAAGTATGCGCGTGCTAGCTCCAGCTCGATCGGCGGCTGCTGCGCTAAGGCGGCTTGGGGCGTCAACAGCGTGACAACCACGGCGATTCCTAGCACTTGGCGAGCTCGTTTGGAGGACCGGGAGCCGCAGTACATTGTGATCCTTTCGGTCGTTACTTCGAAATGCCAGCTGTGAAGAGGCCGGCGTCTAGTCGGACCACAATTATACCTCGTCATGCTGGTTCGGGTCGAGCGGCCGTCTGCCCGGATATCGAGAAGGCGCGACGGTCTTTGAACAGACCCGTCACCGCGGAATGGGAGGGCCCGGGTGTGCCCGACCAAACCGCGCGCTGCCCGGGCTGACGCATAGAGGTGCTGGGCCGGAGATGAAGAGCCCCGCAACCGTTGGATGGCCGCGGGGCTCGGAGCGACTTATGGCCTAGGTTTCGCGGAATCTACTGGTTGAGCGACAGGTCCCAGACGTAGTCGGCGTGTGTGTTGCAGATCGCCGCGAACTCGCGAAGGAGCTCGGGCTGCTCCGCTTCGATATCCTCCCAGAGTTTGTTCCAGTAGTTGAGGATGGCTTTGTAATCGACTGCGTCCAGCACGAGCGCTCGGCGATACCATCCGCCGACGCTGTGCTGCAGCCAGAGCCAGGAGTTGACGTCGCCGGCCTGAACGTGCCGGTTCATTATCGGGGCAAACGCCGTCTGGAAGATCTCGTCTGCTTGGCCCTCACGGCTGTCGCACAACATGTAGCTGGACAGTCCAGCACCCGGCCGGTCCTGGGCGACTTCGAGCGGCGGCTCGGACGCGGCGACCGAGTTCCAGATGTAGTCGTCG
Source organism: Gemmatimonadota bacterium (assembly GCA_039588015.1). Taxonomy (GTDB): domain Bacteria; phylum Gemmatimonadota; class Gemmatimonadetes; order Palauibacterales; family KS3-K002; genus JASFMO01. The sequence continues at coordinate 25,715 of JBDHAS010000119.1, forward strand.
TGAGAAGAGCAAATGCTGTTGAATTCCCGCATCTCTGCCTGGTGGTTCTGCTGAACCTCCTGGATGAACTCGGATCGGACGTCGACCAACGTCTCCAGGTCACTGCCTACGGTGTA
>JBDHAS010000120.1:0-11179 GCA_039588015.1 Gemmatimonadota bacterium
AGGTGAGCGCGTGGAGTTCGACATCGTCCAGGGCGACAAGGGCCCCGCGGCGCAGAACGTGGTCAGGCTCGGCAGCTGAAGCCAGACTCGGCTACGGCCAAATAGAGGGGCCGCCTCGATTGAATCGGGGCGGCCCTTTTCCTTCGGCCGCTTTTGAATATCGAGTGCCGAATATCGAGTAGCCAATGATGAAGAACTGTTCTTGGAGATTCGAAATCCGATGTTCAACATTGGCAATTCAAGACCCGCCTTACGTCACCAACCTTTGCCCCTTTCTCATCACTCAGAAGACCACCCGGTTCTGATACAGAATCCAAAAGCCCATCACCAGGAGAAGAACCGCGAACGCACGTTTCAGCACCACCTGCGAGACGTACTGCACCAGGTGAGCGCCGATCCAGATCCCGGCGATCGCGACGGCCGTGAAACCGGCCATGAATCCCCAATTCACATCAACCTGACCGACATACCCGGCGAAGCCCGCGAAAGACTTCAGAGCGATTACTAGTAGCGATGTCCCTACCGCCGTCCCTCAGCCACGATTAAGACCAGCGCCAGGCCGGGGCGCCGCGGCCGGCGCGGGGTCGGCAGCGCCAGACTCTCGCGCAACATGAAGAACGCGGCCAACAGCATCACTACCGCGAACAGCGCCAGCTGCATCGCTCCGCTAAAGAAGACGGAGAGTCTCGCGCCGAGATACGTCCCAATCATCGCCACCGGGCCGAAGATCAGCGCGACCCGCACGTTGACGTTCCCAACCTGACCGTGCCGGAGCGCTCCGATCAGACTGGTCCCGCCCACCACCGCCAGGCTCATGGCGATGGCGGCTTTCGCTTCGATGTCCAGGATGTAGACGAAGATCGGCACCGTAAGGATAGACCCACCGCCACCCAGCAATCCCAGGGAGAGGCCTACCAACAGGGCCAGAGCGAAACCAAGTATCAGCATGATCCCACGCCGCCGAAGACTGCGATGTCCGTCAGACCTCTCTCCTCAGGCGGCCCCTCCCGCCGCTTCACGCAGTAGGTTCCGCGCGATCACCAGGCGCTGGATCTGATTCGTGCCCTCGTAGATCTGCGTGATCTTCGCGTCCCGCATGTACTTCTCGATCGGGTAGTCTTTGCAGTATCCGTAGCCTCCGAACAGTTGCACGCAATCGGTCGTCACCTTCATGGCAACATCGGTGGCGAACAGCTTGCACATGGCCGAGACCTTGGTGATGGCCTTGTGCCCCGAGTCGATCATGCGGGCAGCGTGGTGCACGAGGTTGCGGGCCGCTTCGATCTGGGTGGCCATGTCCGCCATCATCCACTGGATGCCCTGGAACGAGCTGACAGGCTGCTCGAACTGCTGGCGGCTGTGCGCGTACTCGATCGCCAGGTCGAGCGCGCCCTGGGCCAACCCGACCGCCTGCGCCGCCACGCCCGGGCGAGCCCGGTCCAGCGTGATCATCGCGTGCTTGAAGCCGCGTCCCTGGCTGCCGCCCAGCAGATTCTCCGCCGGCACTCTGCAGTCCTCCATGTGAATCTCGACTACCGGAACGCAGCGAATGCCCATCTTGTCCTCGTGCTTGCCCACTCGGTAGCCGGGCGTGTCCGCCTCGACGACGAAGCCCGATATACCGCGCGCCCCTCGACCCGGCTGGGTCACCGCGAAGATAGTGTTCAGCGACGCCACCGCGCCGTTCGTGTTCCACTTCTTCGCGCCGTTGAGGACGTAGGAATCCCCGTCTAACTCGGCGCGCGTAATCATGGATCCTGCGTCCGACCCAGCCTCTTTCTCCGACAGTCCGAACGCCACCAACTTCTCGCCCGCCGCGATCGCTGGGAGCCAGCGTTCCTTCTGCTCGTCGGTGCCCCCGACCAGAATCGGAAACGACCCCAACGCGTTCACCGCAAAGGCAACCCCCATACCTCCGCAGGCGCGTGAGAACTCCTCGACGACGATGCACAGGTCTAGCACACCACCGCCCATCCCGCCGTACTCCTCGGGGACCCAGACGCCAGACAGGCCCGCTTCCTTGATCGCCTTCTGTACCTCCCACGGGTACTCCTGCTCGACGTCGTATTTGGCGGCGACCGGTCGCATGACGCTTTCCGCCAGCTCGCGCGCACGTGCTTTCAGTTCGATTTGCCGGGGTGTGTAGAGTTCCTCGATCATTGTATCGCTCGTTTCAGGTTTCGCGGGCTTCAGGGGATGGTCCTGACCCCTGCAGTCGATGCCGACCGCCTCCGGGTGGCGAGCCGGATTCTCTGATCCTTCGGAGAGTCAGGTACGATACTACGTCAGGGAGGGTTGCGGGAGAGGTTCAGAGAATTTCGACGACCCTTTAGTGATGACGTATGCCGGTGGTTGACATAAGACGGGCTTTGAATTGCGAATGTCGAATACCGAATGTCGGATTTCCAAGAACAGTTCTTCGTTAGTGGTTCATCGATATTGGGCCTTCGATATTCAAAACTGGCAAACTCAAAGCGGCCAACCCGTCAGAATCGGTGTGGTTGAGTACTAGCCCTCCTCTCTTTGGCGAGCCCGGAAACGCCTCGCCTTCGCACGGTTGCCGCAATCTGCCATGTCGCACCAGCGCCGGCTGCGATTCCTGCTGGAGTCCACGAACAGCCACCCGCAGTCGTGCGCGCGGCACAGCTTGATTCGGCTCAGCTCGCTCCAGGTCAAAAGCTGGGCCGCTGAGTAGATGATCGGCCACAGAACCCGGTCAAGTGCAGAATCCGGATCCTCCAACCATCCCCACTGGTAGCCGCTCTCCTCACGCACTATGCCGCGCCACCTGTTCGCGTCAGGCAGATAGGCGTTCAGCGCCTGAACGTCCGACTCCGACGGCACCTCGTCCCTGCCAACCGACGAGAAGATTCGGTAGATGACCTCCCGCAGGTCTACGGCGTCCGCAAGCACACGCGCCGCCTCATCCATTCGCGCCTCAGCCTCCCGGCTCAGCCGCTCGCGCTGTACCTCATCCAATAGACCCTCACGCTCCGCCCAAGCCAGCAACGCTTCGTAGGAAGTCAGCTCGTCGTCCGACCTGTCGCGCTCGGCCCAGCCCACGGTATGGGTGTACTCCAGGCAAACCCAGCGAGTCTCCATGTCATCCGCCTCTTTACCAACAAACCATCCTGTTCCCGTCACCGACCATAACCAGTATAACACACTTGACAGGTTAGCGCACCCCAAGCTATATTAACCATCGTAATACAGTATGATGGTTATTCGCGCGCCCGACCCAAAGCGCGAACGCAAAACTGCAGGAGGTGCACAATGATTGCGAGAACCTGGCGTGGCAGCGTGCTTGCCCACGACTCTCAGACCTACGTTGACTATCTGCAGCGCACGGGCTTCGCTGCGCTCGGCTCGACGCCTGGCAACCTGGCCGTATTCGGGCTCCGGCGACACGCAGGGGAGCGGTCGGAGTTCGTCTTGATCAGCCTGTGGGACTCACAAGAGGCAGTGCGTCGCTTTGCCGGGGATCACCCCGAGCGAGCCGTCTTCTTCCCGGAAGACGAGCACTACCTCATCGAGCGCGACAACCACGCAGACCACTTCGAGGTCGTTCACGTGAGCGGCCCCGGCGCGAACAGCGCTCCCCCCGGCCTCAAGGGATTCCTCGGCTGGCTGGCAGAATGGTGGCTTGGTCTCGGCGTGACAGCCTCGGGTATCAGACATCAGGCACTCGGCGGAGTGACTCCGCGCGGTTTCACCTACGTGCGGCTGCCCTGAAGGCGGCCAGAGCCCAAGCCGGCAACAAAGGTCCGTCGCGTGCGAGTTCGGTGTACGGATGCGGGATGCGACATCCCGCCAGAGAACAACACACATCGCAGAGTGAAGCCGTCCTCGGTACAGCGTAGCCGCGAACCGAGGATAATCAGTACGACAACCTACGGTTTTTAGTGTATTGGGCCCCGGCGGCGGAGCGGCACGCTGGTTGCCTTGATTCCAGACCGTCATGAAGAACAGGCGGCCGAGCAGCCGCCGAAGTCAGCCGGAAATGGACGTTGAGGCTATATGATACGCTCCCTGACCAACGATCTACGTTATGCCGCCCGAATGCTCCGCAGGGGCCCCGGGGCCACGCTCGCGGCGGTCATCGTTATGGCGCTCGGAATCGGCGCCAATACCGCGATCTTCAGCCTTGTCAACGCGCTGCTGCTGCAACCGCTGAACGTCACCCAACAGGAGCGGCTGATGTCGGCCTACACGTCCCAAGTTGGCGGTCGGCTGCACGGCAACACTTCATATCCGGACTATCTCGACTACAAGGAGCGCAACGACGTCTTCTCGGTGCTCGCGGCGCACACTTACTCTCCAATGTCCCTTAGAGGAGTCGGTCCGCCGCGTGTGGTGATGGGACAATTGGTCAGTTGGGACTACTTCTTGGCGCTGGGAGTCGAGCCGGAACTGGGACGGTCGTTTCTGCCGGAAGAGGACGAGACGTTCGGCACCCACCCCGTGGCCATCTTGAGCCACGCCACCTGGGAAGGGCAGTTCGGTTCTGACCCGACTATCGTTGGAGCAACCATCCGCATCAACGACTACCCCTTCACTGTGATCGGAGTGGCGCCCCGGGGATTCACGGGTCTCGTCACGGCCGTCGAGCCCGCGTTGTGGGCTCCGCTGGCGATGGCGGAGAGAGCGCTGGTCTACACGCCCAACATCCAGAGCCGCATCGACCCCTGGCTTCAGCTAGTGGGCCGCCTGCGGCCCGGCATCGCCGTCTCCGGTGCCCAGGCCGCGCTAGACGTTCTCGCGACCAACCTGGCGCTCGAGTACCCCGCCTTGAACAGGGGCAAGGGCATCGTTCTGGAAGAGCTCGACAGTGGTCGACTCTCCACACCCGAAGCGACCACTGCCACCAGGACGGTCATGGCGATCCTGATGGGCGTGGTGGGGTTCGTACTTCTGATCGCCTGCCTCAACGTCGCGGCAGTCCAGCTAGCCAGGACGAGCCGGCGGCGACGGGAGATCGCACTGCGTCAAGCGCTCGGCGCATCTCGTTGGCGGATACTACGGCAACTGTTGGTCGAAAGCGTTGCCCTGGCGCTCGTCGCCGGCGCGGTTGGACTTTGGGTTGCCGCATTGGCCATCGACGCGCTGCAGGCGCTTCAGCCGCAGACCGAGTTTCCGTTGCGGACACAGCTCCCTCTCGACGCCCGGGTTCTAGGGTTCACGCTCCTCTTGGCCATGACTGCAGGTGTGCTGTCCGGATTGGCCCCCGCGCTGCAAGCGCTGCGGCCGAACCAATCGGCCGCTCTCAAAGAGCAGGGAATCTCGCTCAGTCAGGGCCGGTCCAGCGCCCGTTGGCAGAGCGCGCTTGTCGTGGCGCAGATCGCGTTGTCACTGGCGTTGCTCTCCGGCGCGGGTTTGCTGATGCGCAGCCTGCACAACGAGCTCAGTATTGATCCGGGGTTCGACCTCAGAAATGGTGTCGTAGTCCCACTCAACCTCGGGTTCGGCCAGCACGACGAGGCGGAGGGCGAGGCGCTTCGAAAGGAGTTGCTGGACAGAGCCGCCGCTCTTCCGGGGATCGAGTCGGCCGCGCTGACTGCGTTCATTCCACTCGGCGCGATACACGGCCACCACGATGTCTATGTGGAAGGCTACGAGCCGGCTCCCGATGAGCTCATGCTCGTGAAACGCAACATGGTATCCGCTGGATACTTCGAGACCATGGGCATCCGAGTGCTGAGCGGGCGCGCGATAGATCAGCGCGACACGGAGGATGCAACGCCGGTAGCGATGGTCAACGAGACCATGGCTCGCAGATTCTGGCCGGGCCGCGACCCCGTCGGCCGCAGCGTTCAGGCCGATCTCGGTATCACTTACACGGTCATCGGTATGATCGAGGACGGGAAATATGCCTCGCTGCGTGGGCCCTCGGAACCCTACCTGGTGCTTCCAATGACCCAAGGCGAGTACGTCCAACGCGTCAATCTGGTCGTCAGCACTCGAGGCGACCCGCGGGAAGCCATCGAATCCCTCCGGTCCTTAGTCCAGCGGATCGCCCCCGGCCTTCCCAGTCCCACGATCCTCACCATGCCCCAGTACCTTCAGTTCTCGGTCGGGCCGGTCAAAGGGCCGACAATCTTGGTGAGCGCGTTTGGCCTCCTAGCCCTGCTGCTCGCTTCGGTGGGGCTCTACGGAGTGATGTACCGCAGTGTCACTCAGCGCACGCGTGAGTTCGGGGTGCGCCTCGCCCTCGGCGCCACCGAACACGGAGTCGTGAAGATGGTCCTGCGTCAGGGACTCATAACAAGCCTGATCGGCGTAGGAGTTGGTCTGCTGTTGGCCCTGGCGGTCACGCGCGCACTGGCCAGCCTGCTGTTAGGCGTGAGCACGCTCGACCCGGTCGTCTTCGCGCTCGTCTCAGCGACGATGCTCGCGATCGGTCAACTGGCCAGCTACCTGCCCGCCCGTTTCGCGGCGCGCACCGATCCGGTGACAACGCTTAGAGCCGAGTAGCTTCGGCCTAGTCTCCCGACGTCCTCCTTGCCGGCCGGCACCCGACCCACGCTCGTGGCTCTCCGCTCCGCGGGTCGACCGGCAGTAGCGCTCTGTCACGCGGCACCCGCTCCGGATCCTCCGAAGCGGCGTACGCGAGCATTGCCGCCAGCGTCGCGTTCTCCTTCAGATCGTCGAACACGATCTTGTCGTACGTATCGCGGTTGGTGTGCCAGGTGTATTGTCGGTACTCGTCATACGCGGATTGCAGGCGAAAGGCCGGCACGCCGTGGCACAGGAATGCCACGTGATCGCTCCCCCGGTTGTTCTGAGCGCCCGGGAACTCCAGCGTGATGTGTTCGCTCATTTCGGCTGGGACGAGCGAAATCCAGCGGCCGATGTGTTTCCCCGCGTACAGGAAGCCCTGCCCCTCGATCCTCTCGACGCGCCACGTGCCGTTGTCCTGATTGAACAGGACCTGAAGGCCTTCCAGAACCTCTGGGTGGTCTTCCGTGAAGGCGCGTGACCCGATCAGACCCATCTCCTCCGGGCCCCAATGGCCTACGATGATGGTGCGCCGTGGCTCGGGGTAGGTCTCCTTCAGGATCCGCATCGCCTCGAGCATCATAATCGTGCCGGTACCGTTGTCGGTGGCGCCGGTGGCCGCGTGCCACGAGTCGAGATGCGCCGATAGCACGACGTACTCGTCGGGAAGTTCTGTGCCCTTCAACTCCGCGATTACGTTGAACTGCGGAACGTCCCCCAGCTGCTCGGCGTCCGCATCAACCCGAATCCATGGCTTCTGGCCGCGCTCGGCCATCCGGTAGAGCATGCCGTAGTCCTCGCACGAGATGTCGATCCCGACCGCGCGCTCGGTCACCGTGTCGAAGATTTTGTTCACGCCCCAGCCTTCTGACCAACGCGACGACAGCACGCCCACGGCGCCCGCCCGTTCGATCGCTCGCTCTCGCTCGCGCCAGGAGCCCAGAGGACGGACTCGCTGCGAGAACTCGAACCGCCACGCCCGGCGCAACGAGTCGAGGCGAGCAACGGTCTCGGGTCTGGCGTTCGTAGCCAACTCGTGCGGCGCCCGGCACATCGGTTCCGGCGCCGCCGTCAACACGAACTTTCCCCTAATCGTCTCCAACCAACGCGCTGCGCTCTCCTCGGTGAGCCCGGCTGGCGGTACGACCACCTCGCCCTCGACGGGCCCGTCGGTTCCGGGACTCCAGGCCAGCAGCTCCGCCTCGAGCGTCTGGGTCCGCGGCGCGATCAGATCCGCGTGCAGGTGGCCCTGCCGCCAGCCTCGCCAGGTCCCGTACTCCTCCTTGCGCACCGCAACACCCCAGCGCTCATACAGACCGACCAGCCAATCCTGGGCGGATGCGAGCTCTGGAGAACCCGCCAGACGCGGTCCGATCGAATCCATCAGAATCTGGGCGAGCGTCTCGGTCTGGGAGTTCTCGATCCCGACCTCCCACATCTTCCGAATCACGGGATCATCCGTGGTGAACGTCTGTGCTACCGCGGCGGAGGGGATTGCTAGAAGCGGGATGCCGACGACGGCGGCCCGGGCGCTCGTCGAAATTGCGCCCCCGAACGCCTGCCCTAGACCCTGGAATAGTCGCCTGAGTCTGAGATGGAAATCCATGTCTTCTCGCTTGCATTGACTGAGGTTGATGTCTTTCGAGATGATTGCGCCGACAATATCTGTGCTCGACGTGTTCTGCGCCACACGGCTCTCTCGACCGCCGAACACCGAACATGAACATGGAACATCGAACACGGACCATTGAACATCGAACATCGAGAATGACTCGAACCTCGATCATCGGATATCGGCTATCGAGTATTCAAGTAGACAACAGCCTTGCCCGCTGTTGCCCGCGCCGGTAAGATGCCCCCGCTGACGAACCCATCGCCCAACTCAACCCGCGATCGAATTGGTCACTTTCACAGGATTAGACTGGTTCTGGGCTGGCGCCTTCCTCCTGCTAATGGTGGGAGGCGCGTTCTTCTTCTACCGCCTGGCACGACGCTCCGAATCCGACTTCTTCCTGGCCGGCCGCGGCCTGCCCTGGTGGTTGCCCGCGTCGTCGGTGTTCAGCACCCACACGGCGACGGACACTCCCATGTGGGTGACCGGGGTGATCTACGCCCACGGGCTGCGCGGCCTCTGGTACACGTTCTTCACAGCCTGGACCGCGATCGCCTCGTTCGTCTCAGCCCGCATCTTCCGCCGCTCGCTCGCCTACACACAGGCGGAATGGCAGGTCATGCGTTTCGGCGGTCTCGGCGCCGAATTGCTGAGAGGTTGGATGGCCGGCTGGCAAGTGTTCATGAACATGTTCATCCTCGGTTGGGTGGGCATCGCCATGGGCAAGGTGGGCAGCCTGGTGTTCGGTTGGCCGGTCTGGGTCGGCCTGGTCATCCCGAGCGCCATCACTGCCATCTACACGCTGGCCGCCGGTTACTGGGGCGTTGTGATGGGCGACTTCCTGCAGGGGATCGTCGCCATTTTCGCGATCACCCTCGTGACGCTGGTGGGCCTGTCGGCGGTCGGAGGTCCCGCCGAGGTCTCGGCGCGACTCGTCGAGATGGGCGACGCGTGGCGCCTCGACGTATTCGCCTTCACCGGGCTGTTCACCGGAGACTTCCCCGTCGCCTGGTGGCTAACGATGCTGGTCATCGCCGTCGTGGGCGGGTTCGGGATGGGTACCAGCATCGACTGGTACGTCGAGGCGCAGCGCATCCAGTCGGCGAAGAGCGTGCGCGATGCAAGCTATGGGCTCTGGGCCGGCGGAGCGCTCACTCTGGTTCGCAACGGCTTCTGGGCCGCCGTCATCCTCGCCTTCTTCGTGCTGGCGCCGAATATCGCGGACGTCGCCGACTACGAGCTGGGCTGGTTCCGCATGGGCTTCGAGCTGCTGCCGGTCGGCATGGTCGGCGTCTTCATGGGAGCGATACTGGCTATCCATCTGTCGACGATCTCCAGCCACCTGAATCTCGGCGCCCTCTATTTCACCCGTGACCTCTACCAGCGCTACATCAACCCGAAAGCATCGGAGCGCACGCTGGTCTGGATGGGCCGGGCCGCGACTTTCGTGCTGCTGCTTGGCTCTTTCTTCTACGGCCTGATGATGGAGGAGATCACCGCCTGGCTGATCTTCGCACTCTGGCTGATGATGGCGGGCATCTGGCTGCCCAACATCCTCCAGGTGGTCTGGTGGAGATTCAACGCCTGGGGCTACCTGGCGTCATGGATGGCGAACTTGGGTGTGTCGTGGCTTGTCGTCTGGATCCTGCCGGCCTTCGGCGTCATTCCGCCGCTGCCCGACTACGGGCAGTTCTGGCTGCTGATGGCGTTGGGCGCTGCCGTATTCATCCCTGCTACGCTACTCACACGGCCCGAAAAGATGGACCACTTAGTCCACTATTACGTCCAGACGCGACCGCTGGGCTGGTGGGGACCGGTGCAGCGCGAGGCGGAGCGCCGCGGGCTGATCGCGCCGGAGGCGAAACCCGTGCAGGTCGGCGGACGGCCTCTCATCCGCCGGACCTGGACGCCCGAGGAGGCCGAAGGCTGGAGCCGCGAGGATTGGATCGCCATCGTGCTGTCGCCGGTCGTCTACGCGCTGATCATAATCGGCGTTGCTCGGTTGCTGTTGGGCCAGGTCGACGGGGCGCTGATTACGCTCGGCGCTCTCATCGGGGCCTTCGCGCTCTACTGGGTCATCGATCCGAAACTGCGAGCCGTATCAGTCGAGTACGAAACGAAGCAGGCCCGGTATCTCGAGGAACTGGAACGGAGCGTCCGCTGGGACGAAAGCGCCCTCGATGCGAGGGTGGAGGGCTGATCGATGGACCGCGGGCTCGTCACTCTGATCGGAATGAGCATAGCCTACGTCGCCTCTTTCGCGGGCCTGGCGTTCGCCTACTGGGGCTGGAAGAAACACCTGCGGCCCGAAGCTCGGAAGGAGGAGTCGCGATGACGTCAGCGGCCGTGGCGGCTTTGATCATCGTCAGCCAATCGGGCGGCGTCGCGCCCCTGCCGGCCGAGTCGCCGATCGGCGGTCCGCTCTGGAGCTACGTTGTTCCGGCGCTGCTGCTGGCAGTTGCCAGCCTCGGAACCCTCATGCTGTACCGACACTTCGCCAGACAAACGGACTAGCAGGAAGCCATGCCTTCGCAACTTCTGGCCCCCCAAACCTCGTAGGGTTATCATCGGCACCGACGTAAGTTCCCACTCCTCACTAATCAGGAGGCGGTAATGAAGAAGACGGGTTCTGTCCTCACGGCCATACTTCTCACCGCGATTCTCGCGAGCGACGGGTTCGCCCAGAACGTGACGGCTGGCGGCAAGATCGGCGTCGGCTTCGCCGACCTGGGCGGCGACCTAGAACAGCTCATCGAAACCAGTACTGACCTCAAGACCGGTTTCAGCGTTGGCGGTTTTCTGGGGGTTGACCTCCACCGGATGTTCCGACTTCAGGGAGAGCTTCAGTACGTGCAAAAAGGCGCGAAGGCCAGTGAGGCGGGTGTCGAGGGGTCTTTCAGGATCAACTACCTGGAGGTGCTCGTTCCGCTGACCCTGACGATACCGGTCGAGGGCGGCGTAGTGCCGCGGCTCTACGTCGGACCGTCGCTCGCTTTCGAGCTGAGCTGTAAGGTGAAAGAGGAGGCACAAGGCATAAGCGCTGAAGCCGACTGCGACAGCGAAGAGGTAGGC
>JBDHAS010000121.1:0-17159 GCA_039588015.1 Gemmatimonadota bacterium
TCGGCGTCGGCCTTCGGATTCTCGACCCTGTCCCATGTGAGGGATATGTCGAAGTCGAGCAAGGAAGTGAACTCGTAGCTCAACATCCCGAACCCGTAGTGTACGGTGCCCTTCGGGTCGGGGATGGTGACTTGGGAGCTGTATTCGAGTGTGAGGTCGAGCGAGCCCGTGATTTCCATCTCCAGCGCGGTCTTCGGGCTGATCGCGGCGCTCTTTTCCGTGTCGGGTTCACCGGCTTCTACGGAGCCGAACTTCGTGGACTGGTAGCCTCCGCCCAGCTGCACGTACCAGTCCAGACCGCTCTTGCGGACGAGGAAATACCCGGCACCGGCGCCGATGGTAGCGCGCAGATCGATGTTTGTGAACTTGTCGACGTATATCCCGCCCCAAACAGGCGTGACGAAGAACCCTTTCGAGACCAGAATGTCCAGCTTCGTGGTGGCTCTGTGGTTGCTGACCGTCGGGCGAAGTTCCCCTTGTACTCGATGTCGAAGCGAGACCGCGTCGCTTGCCTACGGAGCAGAACGATAGAGTTGAGATCCTCCTGGTCGGTATTCCCGGACCGACCTATGATGCCGACGCTGACCTTCGCGGACCAGAAATTCCATTCGGTCGGTTCGCCTTCGATGATCGAGAGCAGATTTGATCGCGCGAACTCGCGCGTCTCCTCTCCCGACCTGATCACAAAAACGCTGTCTCGCAAAGTCGCCGTACCGGCGAAGGCTTCACCGTCGCTGAACGTGTAGGTCAGGATTCGGGGAGATAGAAGTGCGGCTACGTCATCCCAATCGAGCACGAGATCATCGAGATCTTCGCTTTCGAACTCGAGCTTGTCGTCGTTGAGAAGATGGATCTCCCCCCGAAGCCACTCGCCGGAGCCGAGCCGTAGCCAGTCCTTGGACACGGGATCGGGTTCGGGCGGCTCCCAACGGGCTTCCTGCGCGAAGGTCTGATTGCTCGCCGACAGCACGGCGAGGGCCAACGTGAAAGCCAGAAGAATAGCGCGAAATCGGATCATTTCCGCTTCCTCTCCCGGAAAGGCCGAGCGGACAGGCTGGCTGACCGGGCTGCTGTAAACGTGGAGCTGCAGCGAGTCTCACATCTACTAGTAGAGTGCGTATCCCGCAATGCGATCTGATAGCGGCTGTTCGATTTCGGACAGTGTTGTATCGCTTCCGGACTGGCGGATTGCAGCGGATCCGGCGTTGGCCGTCGTTGCTTCCTGCTATTTAGCCGCTTGTCATGCCGGAACCATTCAGAGAGGCATGGCACCCCTCTTGCCCCATCTCGTCCTGATTGGCCACAGCCGAACCCGGGTATCCCGTCTAAGGGACGCGTTCAAGCAGGAATAGAGTCATGAAGGGCGTCACGCAGGATCTCCGTTTCGCGCTCCGCCAGCTGCTTCTTCGGCCGGGGTTCTCAGCGCTGGTCGCAATCACGCTGGCCGTAGGGATCGGCGCCAACGTAGCGATCTTCAGCATCGTGAAGGGACTGATCCTTAGGTCGCTGCCGTACCCGGAGGCGGATCGGGTCGTGGCGATTTGGGAGACCGAGAAGGGCCAACGCTCCTACCAGCCGTTCACTCCCCCTGACTACTTCGACATGCGGGAGCAGACCAGGACGCTCAAAGAGATGGGTGTGTACCGTTTCAACTGGGTCAACCTGGCTGGGGATCCGGAGCCGACCCGCGCCTACGCGGCGCGCGGCACTGCCAGCACGCTGCGGGCTCTGGGCGTGGGACCGGCACGCGGACGCCTGTTCACGGACGACGAGGAGATCGAGGGTAACCACCATGTGGTGATCCTCAGCGACAGGCTCTGGAAACGCCGCTTCGGTGGTGTGCCGGATATCGTCGGGCGGCGAATGACGATCGACGGTGCGAGCTACGCGATCATCGGCGTGATGCCGGAGGACTACGAGTTCCCGAGGCCGTGGAGCATGATGACCGAAGACCCCGAGCTGTGGATTCCGCTGCCGCTCGCCCGAGATGGAAGCATGAGGGGTTGGCACTTTCTTGCGGCGGTTGGGCGGCTCGAGGACGGCGTGACTGTCGAGCAGGCGGAAGCGGAGCTGAAGGGGATGGCTGCGGAGCTGGCCGAGATGTATCCCGACACCAACGCGCAGGTGGATGTTTGGATCGATCCGCTCACCGAACGCTCGCTGGGATATGTTCGCTCGTTTCTGCTCATCCTGACCGCCGTCGTCGGTCTCGTGCTCCTCATCGCGTGCGCCAACGTCGCCAGCATGTTGTTGGCGAGGGGCACAGCGCGGATGAGCGAGCTGGCGATCCGGGCGTCTATGGGTGCTGGCCGTGGGCGGCTGGTCCGGCAGCTCATGACGGAGAGCCTGTTGCTGTCCGCTCTGGGCGGCGTGATCGGCGTTCTGCTCGCCGTGTGGGGAGTCGAAGCCATCAAAGCGCGAATCCCGCCTTACATCCCGAGAGTAGAAGGCATTCGGGTGGATGGCGACGTGCTGATGTACTCGATATTGATCATGGCGGCGACGGGTTTCGTCTTCGGACTGCTGCCGGCGCTACTGGCGTCTCGCGCCGACCTGATCGGGGAGCTGAAGGAAGGCCGCGGCAGCCAGACGGGCGGCCGCAAACACAACCGCGCATTCGGGGCGCTTGTCGTCGGTCAGTTGGCGACCGCCTTTGTCCTCGCGAACGGCGCCGGACTTCTCATCGTGAGTTACCTCAACGTATTCGACCTCCCGCGAGGATTCGACACCGAACAGGTGCTGGTCGCCGGCATCTCTACGGACGGTCCGGGATACGAGGAGACAGAGCAGCGGGTTGCCTTCTGGGACGAGTTGATCGGGCGAGTCGAGGGGTTACCCAGCGTCGAGTATGCCGCGGCGACCAACAAGCTCCCCATGAGCGGTGGCAACAACGGTCGGGTACTTGTCGAAGGCGAAACTTACGAGCCGGAGACGCGCCGACCTCTGGTCGAGTTCTCATACGTCAGCCCGCAATACTTCGACGCGATGGGGATATCGCTATTGTCGGGCAGGTTGCTCGATGAGCGCGATAGGGTCACGCCCGAGGCCGCCCGGGAAGGCGCTAGCGTGGTCGTCAACCAGGCTTTCGTAGACAGGTATTGGCCGGAAGGGGATGCCCTCGGCAGGCGAATCCGGCAGAACGCCGAGCCGCCAGTTTGGAGCGCTACGGTTGTCGGCGTGGTCGAGAACGTTCCTCAGTGGGGCGTAGAGTATCCAGCGCTTCCCGAGATGTACTCGCACTACAGCGCGGAAGTGTGGACCTTCACGCGGCTCGTCGTGCGTGCTGCCGGCGATCCGCTGGCGCTGACACCCGCACTGCGGCAGGCCCTGCACGAGATGGACAGCCAGGTGCCCCTCGCCGGCGTTCGCACGATGGGCGATGAGCTGCACCAGGCGACAGAGCGCAGACGCTTCTCCACGCTCATGGTCAGCCTCTTCGCGCTCACCGCGCTGATTCTGGTCATAGCCGGGACCTACGGCGTGATGTCCTACTACGTGTCCCGGCGCACCCACGAGATAGGCGTACGCGTCGCTTTGGGCGCCGACAGCCGCAAGGTCCTGAGATTGTTCCTTTCGCAGGGCTTGCGGCTCGTCGCGCTGGGATTGGTCATCGGCCTGGGCGGATCGCTGGCGGCGGCGCTGATGACATCGAGCATGGTTTACGGCATCAGTCCTTACAGTCCTTGGTTCTTGGGCCAGGGCGCGATCGTCATGTTGGCCGTCGCGCTCGCGGCCATCTCCGTTCCGGTGTTTCGCGCCACTCGGGTCGACCCGAACGATGCGCTGAGGATCGAGTAGCGACGTGAGCGAATTTAGGTAAGAGCTTCGAGATACCTCTGCGGCGCGCGACTGACACACCGCGAGCCGCCTCAGAGGAAGCTGGCACTCGCAGATGAAGGAGACGAGATGATGCGTACAATCTTACGTTCGGCGGCTTTCATGCTGCTAGCAGTACTGTTCGCAATGCCGGGTGTGCGCGCGCAGACGCCGGCCGACGATGTCGTGCGTTGTGATGCGGCGATGCGGGCCGAGATCATCGATTCCGTTTCGGCGGCGCTGATTCAGACCTACATCTTCCTCGACGTCGCCGAGGAGATGGAAGAACACGTACGAGAACGTCTTCGGGATGGCGCCTACGACGAGGTCAACACGGTCCCGCAGTTCACTCAGATACTCACGCAGGATCTTCGGTCGATCAGCCACGACCGGCATCTCTCGGTCCGCTATGTGCCGCCCGAGATGATGGCACGCATGACCAGTGACGTGGATGCCGACGAACTGGAGCGTGAGCGTGCCGAGGCGTTGGCGCGGTCGAACTACAATTTCAGGAAGATCGAGATCATGCCCGGCAACGTGGGCTACCTGCGCTTCGATTCATTCGTCGGCGCATCGCAATCGGGGCCGACGGCCATCGCCGCAATGAACTTCCTGGCCAATACGGACGCGCTGATCATCGACTTGCGTTACAACGGAGGCGGCTCGCCAAGTCTGATCCAGCTGATCTACAGCTATTTCTTCGACGAACAGACCCACCTCAACAGCTTCTACGTGCGCGAGACCGACGAGTGGGAGCAGTTCTGGACGCAGGCGCACGTCGAGGGCCCGCGGATGACGGAGGTCGATCTTTACGTGTTGACCAGCGAGCGGACGTTCTCGGGTGCTGAGGAATTTTCCTACAACATGAAGAACTTGGAGCGGGGCACCCTGGTTGGGGATACGACGGGCGGGGGAGCCCACCCCGTGAACCAACGCCTGTTCGAGAACCTGTACGTCGGCATGGCGCTCCCCTTCGGGCGAGCGGTCAACCCGATCAGCGGTACGAACTGGGAAGGCGTCGGCGTGATCCCGGACGTGCCGGTGCCCTCGGAGGACGCGCTCGACCACGCCTACCTGCTGGCTGCCCGCAAGCTCAAAGAGGACGCGACGGACGAGCAACGCATTGCGAGCCTCGATTTCGTGATAGCGGGTCAGGAGGCGAGGCTGAACCCGGTAAGCGTCAGCGAAGCCGTTCTCAGGTCATACGCCGGCATCTACGCACCGCGCATGCTGACCTTCGAGAACGGCCAGCTGTGGTACCAACGCCGGGGCAACCCGAGGATGCGGGCCATCCCGATGACCGAGACTTTGTTCCGCTTCGACGAGATCGACTATTTCCGAATCGAGGTCGTCCTCGACGAGTCGGGACAGCCGCTCAAGCTGGTGGGCCACTACGACAACGGCATGACGGACGAATCGCCGCGCACCGGCGGTTCGTAGCGCTAGGAATAGATCCTCTGCCTTGATCCCGAACGCCGTCATCCGCGCGTCAGCGCCCGCGCCCTCGCCCTCGCCCGCGGGACAACATGGAATCGCGGACGCGGAACGTGCAGGCGGGCGCTGACGGGGCGACGACGGCGAATCGCTCGACAAAACGCCGCGACGCGTTTGGAAACCGTTCGACCGCGCCTTCTCGCGTCGCGGCCGCTCGACACGCATCTTTCCTCGCTCTTCCAACTACCCATCCTCCGGAAGGAGCCCATCCTATGGCTGCAAAGGCCACGAGACGTCTTGTCGATCGTCGTATCTGTTGGGGTCTGGCGCTTCTCGGCCTGGCGACGGGGCCGCTCTCGGCGCAGGACGAGGATCCACGGCAACCCAGGTGGGATTTCTACCACTCGACCGAGGATGCCTACGCCCTCCTGGAAGGCTGGGCCCGCGAGTTCCCGCAGTGGACGCGGCTCTACTCGATCGGCGAGACGCTCGAGGGCACGCCTCTGTTGGTCCTCGAGATCACCAACCAGGAGACAGGCGAGGCCGGCGAGAAGCCGGGCTACTACTACGACGGGAACATCCATTCGGGCGAACTGGCCGGCGCCGAGGTGGCGCTGCACTTCGCGTGGCACGTCCTCTCCAACTACGGCAGAGATCCCCGCGTCACTCGCCTGGTGGACACCAGAGCGCTGTACGTGCGTCCAAAATTCAATCCTGACGGCGCCGACATCGCGCTCACGACCGAACACAACTTGCGGAGCACCCCGCGTCCTTACGACGAGGACGGCGACGGGCTGCTCGATGAGGATCCGGGCAACGACCTGAACGGCGATGGCAGCATCACCCAGATGCGGGTGCAGAGCGCCAACGGCCGCTGGAAGGTGAGCCCGACGGATCCGCGCGTCATGGTTCGGCGCGGCGTCTCTGAGATCGAAGGTACGTTCTTCGCCGTGTACAGCGAGGGCTTGGATGACGACGGCGACGGTCTGTTCAACGAGGACGGGCTCGGCGGCATCGACATGAACCGGAACTTCCCGCGCAACTGGGGCCTGGAGTTCGAACAGAGCGGCGCGGGCCCGTTCCCGCTGTCGGAGCCCGAAACGCGCGCGACGATCGAGCTCCTTCACGCACATCGCAACATCACCGGCGTGTTCCACGGCCACACGTCCGGCGGGTTTCTCTTTCGCCTCCCATCGACGACCTCGTGGAACAACTACAACCTTGCGGACCAGAATCTCATCCTGGACCAGCTACAGCAACCCGCGCGTTCACCGCTACGGTACGTTGATCTCGTGGTCGTACTGGGACTTCGGGGTCGTGGGCTTCGTTCCGGAGTTCTGGGGCGGCTTCGGCCGCGACTACGACGGGGACGGCAATGTCACGGAGGCGGAACGACACCGCTGGAACGAAGAGGAACTGGATGGCGAAGGTTTCGCTGACTGGACGCCCTACGGTCACCCCCAGCTCGGCCCAGTCGAGATTGGCGGATGGCGCCG
Source organism: Gemmatimonadota bacterium (assembly GCA_039588015.1). Classification (GTDB taxonomy): domain Bacteria; phylum Gemmatimonadota; class Gemmatimonadetes; order Palauibacterales; family KS3-K002; genus JASFMO01. Next base: position 6,747 of record JBDHAS010000121.1, read on the forward strand.
CAAGTTCACGCGACAGAACCCGCCGCCGCATCTCTTGAAAGGCGAGCTCGAGTTGTACGTGCGGTGGATGCTGTGGCTGGCCGAAATCGGCCCGCGGATCGTCCTCAACGATGTCGAGGCCACGTCGCTGGGCTCCGGGCTGTTCAAGATCACCGGCGCTATCGAGAACGAAGGCTACCTGCCGACCAATATCACTCAGCGCGCGATAGAGGCTGAAGTCGCGGTGCCGGTGCGCGTCATCCTCGCATTGACCGATGCCGAGCTGGTGACCGGTTCAGTGCGCACCGACATCGGTCACCTCGCCGGCACGCGCGACTCACGGGGAAGTTCAGGGACCGCCGCGACGCGTCGGATGATCGAGTTCGTGGCGCGCGCCTCTGGCGACAATCCTCGCGTCTTGATCACGGCGCGATCCGAGAAGGGTGGCGTGGCGCGGCGCGAATTGCGGCTTGGAGCCCGCGATCAGTAATCGACTTGATAAGTCTCATTACAATGACTATTATAGTCATGTGAAAGTGACAACAAAGTTCGCTTCGATTAGCAGCCTCAAGGCCAAGCTGAGCCAATACCTCGATGCGGTCAGGCGCGGCGAGGAGATTATCGTGACCGACCGCGGTCGGCCGATCGCCCGGGTCGTGCCAATCGAAGGGCTGGCTGAGGAGTCGGCCCGCCGGGACGAGCTGATCCGCAGTGGCCGGCTTCGCCCGCCGCGCCGAGATCTCCCGTCGGGATTCTGGGATCAGCCCAGGCCGTCCGATCCGGAGGGGCGCAGCCTCTTCGCTCTCCTCGAGGAGCGCGAGGAAGGCCGGTGAGATTCTGGGATTCGTCCGCCCTGGTACCTCTTTGCCTGGATCAGCCACAGAGCGAACGCGCACGTGAGCTCTACCAACAGGATCCCGATCTTGTGGTGTGGTGGGGCTCGCCCATCGAATGCGCGTCGTCGTTCGCGCGGCTGCGTCGGGACGGGATCCTGGACCCGAACCAAGAAGATGTCGCGCTGTCGATCCTAGCCGCTGTGCAGGATGCGTGGTACGAGATTCAGCCCGGCGATGCGTTGCGTGCTCAGGCGCAGAGGCTCCTCAGGCTCCACCCCTTGAGGGCTGCAGACTGCCTCCAGCTAGCCGCAGGACTCGAGTGGGCGGGTGTGCCGCCGACCGGTGAGTTCGTCACCTTCGATCAGCGGTTGGGCGCTGCGGCGCGGCGCGAGGGCTTTCGCTTGGCCTAGGCGGATACTCGCGAAGGTAGCGCAGTCTATTCACGCTTCCTGCCTCTTCTGCCGTATCTCGCCAATTCTTCGCGGACTATGGCTCTGACCGTGTCCTCTAAGGTTTCATCGTTGGACGCTATGAATTCGCGAAGCGCTGCATTGATAGCCGTCTGGTAATTGCCACCTCCTGCCGCGTGCGCCCGACTGCGAAACCACTCCAGGACGTCATCATCGATACGAATCGTGATACGCGTCTTTCCGGGTTGGTCCTTCACCACTGGGCCGCGCTTGCCTTTACTGAAGTCGCATTCCTTCTTCATGATTCAGCATTCGTACTGGCGTCGGCGAAAGCGACGCCGTGCTTTCTCAGGTTCCTGCGCGCCTTCTGGTCATCCCAGACGTACTCCACAAGGTAATGTCTGTATGTACATATGTACATACAGACAAGTGGCTCGCGTCGCCACACATTTGAATGAACCGCTCGAGCAGGAGTGATAGAGACGTGGTCGTCGGGATCTTCGCGTAGTTCCGGCGGAGAGGTTGGATAGGTTAGTCGAACCATAGAGCGCGAGGACAATCATGGATCTGTTGCGTGAAATAGCGAGCGGTGCTCTGGATCTGGTTCCCACGGCGGTGGCCGTGGCTGCGGTAGCCATCGCGCTGTTCGTGGTGCATCGCCTGCTGGAGCGGACGAGAGGCCCAGCGGAGTTCAGCAGCTTCCGCAACCAGCTCATCATGCTGGGGCTCACCTTCGTTGGCGGACTGCTCGTGATCCTGGCCCTGCCGATCAGCGAGGCGCTGCGTGGCCAGCTGCTCAGCCTGATTGGAATCCTCTTTAGTGCCGCCATCGCGCTTTCGTCCACCACCTTACTCGGCAACGCCCTGGCCGGCCTCATGCTTCGGGTAATGCGGAACTTCCGCATGGGCGATTTCATTTAGGTCGGGGAACACTTCGGGCGAGTCTCGGACCGCGGCCTGTTCCACACCGAGATGCAGACGCAATACCGAGAGCTGACAACGCTGCCGAACCTCTACGTCGTGACGCATCCGGTCACCGCGATCCGCAGCTCGGGGACCTTAATCGAGGCCACGGTCTCGCTCGGTTACGACGTTCCGCGAACGCGCGTCGAGCGGTTGATGGTGGAAGCGGCCGAGGAGTGCGAGCTCGAGGAACCCTTCGTGCACGTAGAGGAACTGGGCGATTACTCGGTGACCTATCGGGTCGCCGGATTGCTGAAGGACGTGAAGAAACTCATCTCCGCCCGGTCTGATTTGCGCGAGCGAGTGATGGACGGGCTTCACCGCGGCGGTGTGGAGATCGTGGCGCCTCCCTTCATGAACCAGCGGGTTTTCACTCCGGAGAGTCGATTCATCCCGGAGGTGGCGGTGGACCAGCCCAAGGCAGAGGAGTCGATGCCCGAGGAAGTCGTGTTCGACAAGGCCGATGCAGCCGAATCGCAGGAATCGCTGAAGCTCAGGCACGACGAGCTGGTAGAACAGATCAAATCCCTCAAGGAGCGGATTATGAAGTCCGTAGATGAAGCGGAGAAAAAGGAACTGGAGTTGCAGCGCGAACGGCTGGAGACCCGGCGCGAGCACCTGGCCCGCGCCATCGAGGCGGCGAAAGCCGAGTCGGGGGAGGGAAAGGACTGAGAGGTCGACCCCGCCTACGAGAAGCTGCACAAACAACGACGGTGCCCGTCCTGCGGTATTGACGCGAGCGAGCTGAAGTGCCAAGCTGCAGGTTTAGCTTCCAACCAGCGAGCGGGGAGTGCAGGCGCAGGCTCACGGGTCCTATCACATTCGGGTCCGGAGGTTCCCGCAGGTATGAGAGCAACTCGAATCAGACCGTCTCGTGCGAGTGCGGAACGTCGTCCTGCCTCTCTGCACACTACTCAGACTCTGTTTCCGAAAGACTTGGCGACCAGTTGACAGAAACTGCAAAGCGCATCGAAGGCAGAAAGCATGACCTTCGATCGTTTCAGCCTTCATTGATCATCAATTGATCTTCGATGTGAGGAATGGAGGGCAGAAATGAATCACAGAACCGTGAAATCGGGTATGGTCTCCGCGTTCGTCCTTCTGATCGGACTATCGCTGATCGCGGGCTGTGCTAGAGAGGCCGCACAGCAGATGCCTGCGTTCTCCTTTGACACGACAGAGTTCCCGGGGGCGAAACCTTGGTCGTCCGAGACTTTCAAGAACAATCCGGACAACTTCCAGTTTGCCGTCCTCGGTGACCGGGGCGGCGGGGCCAGTCCTCTGGGCACCTACGAGCGGGCCATCGAGCAGCTCAACTGGCTGCAGCCTGAGTTCGTGATGAGCGTAGGTGACTATGTCGAGGGGTACACATCGGTTCCGGCGGAAATGGATGAACAGTGGGAGGAGTTCGAGGCCATCATCGCCAAGCTCGAGCCCCCCTTCTTCTACGTGAGGGGCAACCACGACATCAACTTGCCTCTCACGCGGCAAGCGTGGAGCGAGCGGCGCGGTCCACAATACTACCACTTCCGATACAAGGACGTGCTGTTCATCGCCCTCGATACGGAAGACGCAGAGCGGCCGATGCCTCCCAACATGGAGGAGGACATCGATACCTATAACAGGCTCAAGAAGGAGGATCCCCAGAAGGCGATGGCCTTCATCGTCGAGTGGATGAAGACTCCGGAAGCCCAGGAGGCGTTCGGGCACGCGGCGAAGGTCGAGTTCCCGGAGGAGCAGCGGGCCTGGTTCAAGCAGGCTCTGGCGGAGAACGCGGACGTGCGCTGGACCTTCGTGTTCCTGCACGAGCCGGTCTGGGACAACCCGTCGGACAGCTTCAAGGAGATCGACCAGGCAATCCAGGGCAGGGACTACACTTTCTTCGCGGGACACACGCACTACTACGACTACGATCTCATCAACGGCCACGAGTACATAACCGTGGCATCCGCCGGCGCCGCCTTCGTCCACGACGGCCCCGGTAACGTGGATATGCTGACATGGGTGACCATGACGGACGAGGGGCCGGAGATCGCCGGCATCGCGCTCAAGGGCATCTTCGATCGCAATGGGCTGGATCCCGAGATGTTCGGCGCCTACGACCGCGCCCCCGTGCTAGGGCCGGGTGGCGAGGGAGCACACTAGGTGGACTCGAAGAGCGAAGAGATGAAGCAGTTCCCAACGGAACGGTCCAGGTTCCGATCTGAAAGGAGTTAGGAAATGAAGTCGGCGCCCCTCAAGTCTTATACAGACTGCATTCTTGTTTTCCTTGTCGGGCTATCGCTGTCGGCTGTTTCATGCGCTCGAAGCGAGACGGGCACGACGGCCGAAGAGACAGCACAAGCGGCAACAGAGACTGCACCTGGTCAAAGCATCGGCATCGCCTCTGTGCCGAACCTGCGAGACCTGGGCGGCTACGAGACCACTGATGGCGCAACGGTAACCAGTGGACTCGTGTATCGCTCCAATCAACTCAGCGGGATCAGTGAGAGCGACATGAATAGCCTGGCGGAACTCAGCCTCAAAGTCGACTACGACCTGCGTACCGCGGAAGAGCGCAATGCCCGCCCGGACGAATTGCCGGATGGCGTCGAGTACGTCTGGCTGGACGTGCTTGCCGACGCCGACCAGGCGGGACCGGCAATGCTGGAAAGGCTCATGCTGAATCCGACTGAGGCGAACGCCGCCTTGGGGGACGGCAAAGCCGAGGAGGGTTTCAAACAGTCGTACCGCCAGTTCGTCTCCTTGCCGAGCGCACAGACGGCGTTTAGCCAGCTGTTCCTATCACTTGGGGATGAGGACAAGTTGCCGGCGCTCTTTCATTGTACGACAGGCAAGGATCGAACCGGGTGGGCCGCTGCGGCCCTGCTGACCCTGGTCGGCGTGCCCAGGGACATCGTCACGGAGGACTACCTGCGGAGCAACGACTATATCATCCCCGCCTACCAGCACGCCATCGACGCCTTTGTCGCGGCCGGCGGTGACCCGGCGATTCCTCCGGCTATCTTGGGCGTGAAGAAAGAGTACCTCGATGCCGCATTCGACGAGATGGAGACGAAGTACGGCACCATCGAGGGGTATTTTTCTGAAGGCTTGGGCATAGATGCCGCCGAGCAGAAAGCGCTGCGGGATCTATACCTGTCAAAAGGAGGCTGAGTGGGCCATGTTCTCACGCTCCGTAGTCCTCACGGGTGTTGCGCTCATGCTTTCCGTATCGGTGGCCGCCGCTCAGGCGACGTTTACCCCGAGCTACAATGCACCTTACCGGGCCTTCGAGGCCCACGAGGTCGGAGGAACCTTCACCTTTCCCAAAGGTGGCCGGGACTTCGCCATAGAAGGTCAGTATCGATTCGGGCACGGAATATTTGACATCGGGCTGAGGGGTGGCGTCATCGATTTCGACGGCGGCGGGACCGATGTCGTTCTTGGTATCGAGGGCCGCGGCCGGGTGTTGGATCACACTAAGGGGCAGTTCCCTCTCGATGGCGCCGTGGTGATAGGGGTCGGAACGGCTGAGTTCGACGTGTGGACGGTGCCCTCGGCAGGGCTCTCGCTGGGTCGGCGTGTCGACCTCGAAGGGTTCAGCTTCGTCGCCTACGGGCAGCCGACGTTCTTCGTATTCAGCGGAAGCGGGGACACGGATGTGGAGTTCGGGCTGGGACTCGGCGCCGACTTCAAAATCGGACAAGCTCTCGATCTGCGCGTGAGCGTAGGACTGTTCGACGGGCCGGAGGGAGTCGCCGTGAGCCTGGTCTGGGTTCGTTAACCGCTGGATAGCTAGTGGTAGCCGATCCGGTGTACTGAGCGAGTGGGAGCAGTTGGGTCTCGAATTACATTCGATGGCGACCCTGAGGTAAAGATTATGTCGATTCGCATCGTCGCTGCGGCGGCTTGTTTGCCCATCGTCGTTTCGCTCGCATCCCTGTCCGGTTGCAGCACGAAAGCGCCCGAGCAGACGGCGGTGATGCGGTCGGTCGGCGACCTTGGAATGACGAGTCGCCGGATTCGCGTGGGTGCGACGAGCATCTTGAACGCGTATATGTCGAACATCGAGGTGACGGCCGACAGCATCATCTCCGCAACGACCGATCCCGGAGTGCAGTTCAACGCTCTCGTCTGGAAGGCCAACGCCATCCCCGCCTTCCAGCGCGCCATGTTTCACCCCGATCCCCTCGTAAGCTTCGTAGACGGCTGGACGCTGACCGTGCAGATGCGGGAGTACTTCGAAGCGGGAGGCGGGCGAGATCTTTTTGGCCCACAGCAGCCGTTCGCGGTGCGGACCTCGCGATACCTCGAGCTCGCGACGGACTCGGCCGTACGCGCCAGGCTGGAGCCGGAAATTCACGGTCGCCTGCGTCGCGTCGTCTACGATTGGGCCGAGCAATACCCGCTGGACAATCCTCTGTTCCTGCGGCGGTCCGTCGCCGAGACCGTCCACGATGTGATGGGCGCGGAACGGCTGGGAGGGATGGGGACGTTGGGGAGCATGGCGGAAATGGCGCAGGACGCCCAGCAGATGGCGTTGGTCTTTGCCAGCTATATACCTAAAGAGGTTCGCTGGCAGTCCGAACTGCTGATCGCCTCGCTGACGGACTCGCTCCGGTTCAATTCCTTGCTTGCTGCGATCGAGCACATGGAAGTGATGGAGGAGGCCGCCCGCTTCTTGCGTGAGACACCCGACCTCCTCGCCGGGGAACGAGCTGCGGTGTTCCGAGAGATCAACGAAGAACGGCTCGAAACGCTGCGCGAGATCGACCGACAGCGGCTGACGACGCTTCAGGAGCTCATGGCATGGGCGCGGACCGAGCGTGAGATGATGCTCGAAGAGGTGGCACGCGTGGTCGCCGGCGAGCGGGAGGCCGTCCTAGCGGAGGCCGACGCGATCACGCGCGGCATCGTCGACCACATATTCCTGCGTCTCGTGCAAGTCGGCGCCGTCCTCGTCGTGCTGGCATTCGTTGGTTTGTGGCTCTTCGGACGAGCGCGAGCGCGCGCGTCCTGACGGTCTACAAGAAGTCTTTCTGAACGAGGTGCCGTATCTGCCGCCCGGTGGCTGAGGTAGGAATGATGGCTCTCAAGCAACTGCTCAGACGTCCCCGGTCGCTATGGCTGCGCATACCCATCTGGATTGTCGCCGTCTGGTTACTACTGATCGTGGGCAGGTTCTTTGTCGACCTAGTGCGGCCGTACGATCCGAAGCCCGTGGATGAGGTGGCCTTTCTCGATCACGCCGAGAGCAGGACGATCGGCCCGGTTCGTGTCACCGCTTCGGCGCTGAGCCCGCAGGAGAGCAGCGAGGTCTTTGGGGTTCACGTCGCACTGTACGGAATTCAACCGATCTGGCTCGAGGTCGAGAACGGTGACACCGTGCCGCTTTACTATCTGCGGGCGGGAACCGATCCGGAGTGGTTCTCGCCCTACGAAGCGTACTGGCTGAATCGGTTGAAGGCGCCGCGGGGCGCCAATCGACGCATGGAAGACCGATTCTACGAGCTGCATTTCCGAAACCCGGTGCTGTCCGGGCAAACCCACTCCGGCTTCATCTTCACCCGGCTCGATGAGGGGGTCAAAGCGCTCGACCTCGACCTCGTCGGCCTGGGGGAGGTCGTCTACAACTTCACCTTTTCCGTGGATGTTCCGGGATTCCAGGGTGACTACGTCAGGATCGACTTCGAGGCGCTCTCCCACCCGGACTCTCTGGTCTTTCTGGAAACGGATCAGGAACTGCAGCAAGCTTTGGCGCGATTACCGTGCTGTACGACCAACCTCGCCGGCGATAAGATGGGCGATCCCCTGAACCTCGTCCTCATCGGAGACCATGAAGACATCTTTCCCGCCTTGACCCGCCGGGGGTGGCACCCGACCGAGCAAACCCATCGCGCGGCGATATGGCGGACTATTCGATCGTTCGTTTTCCGATCTCGCTACCGGTACTCACCCGTCAGTCCCCTCTACGTGTTCGGGCGTCCCCAAGATGTGGCCGGGCAAAAGGCCCGAGGGACGATTCACCTCCGCAACCACGCTCGCTTCTGGCTGACCCCTCTTCGCTTCCGCGGGGCCGGCGTCTGGATCGGGCAGATCAGTCGAGACATCGGGGTGCGGTTCATCCTGGGGTTCCCTCCTACGACTCATAAGATCGACCCGGACCTCGACGAAGCGCGGAACGGTCTGATCCAGGACCTGGCCTACTCCCAAGCGCTCGCGAGCTTCGCCTATGTTAAGGGGGTGGGTGCTGTGCCGCGGGACAAACCGCGCAGCAACCTCACAGGCGATCCGTACTTCACGGACGGGTTCCGGGCCGTCCTGTTCTTCGAGGCGCGCCCCAGGACGCTGGACGAAGTGGAGTATCTGGACTGGATGCAACTGGAGGAACTCGCCGGAAGCCGAACCCCGGACTGAGGAGGACAGAAATGGGCTACAAAGGCATGAGATTAGGTGTACTCAACGCGCTTGCGCTCCTTGTCGGGCTCTCGCTTTTGGCTGGCTGTCGTCAAGGGGCCAGCGAGCTCACCGATGAACAGGTCGAGAACCTCGTCCGTCGGTCCTACCAGTACGTTGCCATGTACAATGTGAACAACAAGTTCGCGCAGGTGCAGGGCGGCTGGAACACGGCAAATGCGGACACCCAGCTCAAAGACCACACCATGAGGGAGATTGCGCGGCCCAACAACGACACCTACTACATCAGCGCCTTGCTGGACCTGCGCAACGATCCCGTGATCCTCGAACTGCCGGCTTTCGACTCGAAGTACGTCTCGCTGATGATTACCGGGTACGATCACTACGTAAACATCCCGATGGCGACGCGGCTGGGTGATTTCCGCAAGCCGGAGAGGATGCTGCTCTATACCGCGCGCACACAGGGGTACGACGGCGAACCGGTTGAAGGTATCGATCGTTACTTCGAGTCCACGGGCGACTTTGTATCGGCGGTGATCCGGGTGATGCCACACGCGAACGAGCCGGACCGGTTGGAGCGCATCGTGGAGCAAATGCAGTCGGTCAGGCTGGCTACGTTGGCGGAGTATCGGGGAGGGGAGGCCAAGCCGATCGATGACATCGAGTTGCCGCCCGTCGGCGCGACCGATCTCGATGTCTTTGAGAACAACCTGCTGGAAGTCATGCAGTTCGTGTTCAACCATACGACCTTCGATTCGGACAACGCCATGGACCAGGCGGTGCTGGCTGCCTACAAACCGCTAGGGATCGAACCCGGAAGAACCTACGACGCCAGCCGGGTCACGACCATCGATGGGAAACGGTTCCGCGAGGCGGCACAGCAGATTCAGCGCAAGTGGCTGGCGAGTCTGACAGACCAGGGTAAGCAGGCCGAGCTCAGGCCGCGGATCTTCCAGCCAAAGGGCCAGACGGATCTCGAAGCGGTGCTGGCGGTGTCGATCATCGGGCCGATCGGTGTGCCTCAAGAGGAGGCCGTCTATCCCCAGGTGGCAACGCTGGACGGCGAGCAGATGAACGCCATGCACGACTATGTAATTCGCATGAGCACGGATGAGTTGCCACCGGCCGGGGCTTTCTGGTCGCTGACGCTCTACGACCTGGACCAGGGCTTCTTCATCCCGAACGATCGCAAGAAGTACAGCGTCGGTGAGAATGCGGGGATGAGACTGAACGAGGACGGCGGTATCGAGATCTACGTTGCCGTCGAGCACCCCGAAGGCGTTCCGGTCGAGAACTGGCTGCCGATCGAGCGCAAGGACTTGGATTTGAGCCCTCAGCTCCGGGTATACGTACCGGACCTCGAGAGAATGAAGACGTGGAAGCCGCCCAAAGCGGAGAGAGTCGGGAGCGGATGACGGTTCCTAGGGGATGGGGACAGTGACTCAAGTGAGGAGAGCAGGTCGATGACCCGCAAACGAATCATCATCAGCCGCGCGGCGGCGGTCATCGTAGCCATTGGCCTCGCGTCGGGCTGTACGCTGTTCAAGTCCACCACGCGCTTGGAAATCCGGCCCTTTTCGGAGAGCACGATCGCTGCCACCAGCGACATCCGGTACGGCGTCTGGGACGTCACCTCGATATACCTGAGACCTTACGCGGGTGGGCCGGAGCAAGTGCGGGTCGAGGCTCTGGCCGATGAGGTCCGCTCGGCGGTCATCTCGATCATCGCCTACTCTGTCGATGTCGTGGCTCTTGGCAGAAGCGACCTTCCGGCGGAAAAGCGCGCCCAGATGTATGGAGATCTGTTTCTCGAGCTGGCGACCGTT
>JBDHAS010000122.1:0-10733 GCA_039588015.1 Gemmatimonadota bacterium
ACTCAGGAAGGCTACTGCGATGAAATGGCCTGACGCTCTCAGCCGTTCCCCCCCTCGCCCACGCTCTTGGTGCGGGGCATGTTGAGGAACGCGCGGGCCTTCGCGTGCTCGGGAACCTGAAGCAGGCAGGTCTGCCACTCCGCTCTAGCCATGTCGTGTTCGGCCGAGCGGTAGTGCACAAGGCCGAGCGTGACTCTCGCCTCTACGTACTCCGGGTTCTCCGAGAGCACGCCGTCCAGCTCTTCCCTAGCTTTCCTCAGATCACCCCGCTCCATGAGCGCCCGGGCCAACTTCGTCCTGATATCAAGAAAATCCGGCCTCAGGTACGCGGCCCGGCGATACTGGTCCACAGCCTCCAGGTAGGAGCCGAGGTCCGCGTAGAGGTCGCCAAGCTCCATATGTAGGTTCGCAAGACGCGCCGATACCGACCTCGCGTAGGGTCGGCCAATGGAATGATCCGCGTCCCAGGCCATCCTGAAGGCATCACGAGCTTCCTCGTATCGCCCCAGGTCGTTCAGTGTGATCGCCCGGTTGAGGTGCGCTTCCACGTACGACGGGTTGACCGAGAGCGCACGGTCGAATTGCTCCAGAGCCGACTCGGGTTGGCCAGACAATCCAAACGCCAAACCCAGCAAATGTCGAACGTCTGCGTAGCCCGGCTCTCGTTCAGACGCATCCCGCAGCGCCGAAATTGCGCCCACGTAGTCGTTCTGCGCCAAGCACTCCTTACCCTTGGCGATCAGCTGATCTGTATTCATTGTGCTAAGAACCTAGGCGGTCTCGGCCTCTTCTGCAAGCGAGCCGGGACGCTTCCTACGCCGGACGATGCGCCGCCACAATCCGTACTTCAAGATGCAACGCAGGGCAGATACTCCATCCCGCCAATTGATCTTTTTGCCTTCCGCATAGGTCCGCCCGGCGTACGATATCCCCACCTCGTAGATTCTCCAGCCGCCGAGCGCCAGCTTGGCCGTTAACTCCGGTTCCATGCCGAACCGGTTCTCCTCGATGTCGATCGCATCTAGAACCGGGCGCCGAAGCATCTTGTAGCATGTCTCCATGTCGGTGAGGTTTAGATTGGTCACCATATTTGACAGGAGGGTGAGGAACTTGTTTCCAACGTAGTGCCAAAAGTAGAGCACCCTGTGGGGCCCCGCTCCGGCGAACCGAGATCCGTACACTGCGTCGGCTTTGCCCGCCGAAATAGGCTCCAGTAGGCGCGGGAACTCCGCCGGGTCGTACTCCAGATCCGCGTCCTGAATGACGGTGGCCTCGCCGGTAGCCTTCGCCAATCCCGCCCGTATTGCAGCTCCCTTACCCTGGTTCTTCGGCTGAAGAACCAGCTGGTCTGTATCGCCCCGCTCGAGAAGCTGCTGGGCAATTTCACGCGTACCGTCCACGGAACAGTCGTCTACGATGATGATCTCCTTCTCGAGCGCGACCGCACGGACCCGCCGAACAACCTCTTCGAGCGTGTCCCGCTCGTTGTAGACGGGGATCACCACGGAGAGCCTCATTGCGGCCCTTCACTACTTGGCGCTCAAGACGCCGGCGAAGTACTCTAGCGTTCGTCTCAGACCTTCCCGGAGCTCGACCTTCGGCTCCCACCCCAACAGCTCCTTCGCCTGCGAGATATCCGGCTGTCTCACCTTCGGATCGTCCTCTGGCAGAGGCTTGTCTTCGATGCCAGCCGTGCTACCGGTCATCTCAACCACCATTTCGGCGAGCTGCTTGACGGTGAACTCGACCGGATTGCCAATGTTCACCGGATCGGAGTAGTCGGAATTGAACAGCCGATAAATGCCTTCGATCAGGTCGCTGACGTAGCAGAACGAGCGAGTCTGCGAACCATCTCCGTAGATGGTCAGCGGCTTGTTGCAAAGCGCCTGCACACAGAAGTTCGACACCACTCTTCCATCGTGCTGGCGCATCCTGGGCCCGTAGGTGTTGAAGATTCGTACGATGCGCGTGTCCACTCCGTGGTAGCGATGATAGGCCATAGTCATGGCCTCCGCGAACCGTTTTGCCTCATCGTACACGCCGCGAGGCCCGACCGGGTTGACGTGGCCCCAGTAAGATTCAGGCTGAGGATGGACCGCCGGGTCCCCGTAGACTTCCGATGTCGACGCGATCAAGAACCGGGCCTGCTTGTCTTTGGCTAGCCCGAGCGCCTTGTGTGTGCCCAGCGAGCCGACTTTAAGCGTCTGAATGGGCAACTGAAGATAGTCTACGGGGCTGGCGGGAGAGGCGAAGTGGAACACGCCATCGAGATCTCCGGCCAAGTAGATGAAGTCCGTAACATCGTGCTTGTAGAAAGTGAAATCGTCATTCGAGAGAAGATGGCCGATGTTGTCCGGAGAGCCGGTTATAAAGTTGTCCAGACCGACCACCTGGTGACCGTCAGCCAACAGCTTGTCGGCCAGGTGCGAGCCCAAGAAGCCGGCGACGCCTGTGACCAGTATCCTCACGTGATCGCCTCCCGTCCGAGCGGATAATAAACGAACTGCAGGTCTCTCATCTCATCGAGCTTGTACAAGTTGCGGGCATCAAAAATGATGGGACGGTTCATCGCCGACTTGATGCGGTCGAAGTCGGGACGCCGGTATTCCAGCCAGTCCGTCATGACCACCAAAGCGTCGGCGCCCTCGACAGCATCGTATTCCCGCTCACTGTAAGTGATTCGGTCGCCGAAGGTCCAGCGCGCCGTGCTCAAAGCGGCCGGGTCGTGGCCACGAACCGTAGCGCCACGCTCCAGGAGCCCTTCGATAAGGACGATCGCCGGCGACTCCCGCATGTCGTCGGTACCAGGCTTGAAGGCCAGTCCCCATACGGCGATGGTCTTGCCACTCAAGTCGTGATCGAAGTGGTTCTCGACCTTCTCGAGGAAGAACCTTTTCTGCATCTCGTTCACGTCCTCGACAGCGCTCAAGACCTTGAAGTCGTAGCCGAGCTCCTGGGCCGTCTTGATCAGCGCCTTCACATCCTTCGGGAAGCACGACCCTCCGTAACCCGGGCCGGGAAAAAGGAACTTCGGTCCGATGCGTTGATCGGAGCCAACCCCTCGCCGGACCAGCGACACGTCGGCGCCGGTGAGCTCGCACAGCCTTGCTACCTCATTCATGAGGCTTATGCGCGTCGCGAGCATCGCATTGGCCACATACTTGGTGAGCTCGGCTGACGCGATGTCCATGAAGATGATCGGATTACCCGTGCGAACGAATGGCTCGTACAGATCGGCCATTATTTCTTGGCCCTTGGGAGAATCCACACCTACCACCAAACGATCGGGGTGCATGAAGTCGTCTATCGCGGCGCCCTCTTTGAGAAACTCGGGGTTGGAGCACACGTGTACGGGATGCTCGGTCCGGCTTTCTATCGCCTCGCGAACGAGTCTAGCCGTCCCGACCGGTACCGTGCTCTTCGTCACCACCACTTTCTCGCCGTCCATGCTATCGCCGATGACCTCGGCGACGTCGAGAACGTGGCGGAGGTCCGCGGAGCCGTCCTCATCGGGCGGCGTGCCCACGGCGATGAAGATGATCTCGGAGTCCCTCGTTACCTGCGGAATGTCCGTCGTGAACCGCAGACGGCCGGCGGCGACGTTCCTCTCCACGAGGGGCTCGAGGCCCGGTTCGTAAATCGGTATCTTGCCGTCAGTTAACGCACCCACTTTCGCGGCATCGACGTCTCCGCAAACCACGTCGTTACCGGTCTCAGCGAGGCATGCACCCGCAACCAGCCCAACGTATCCTGTACCAATCACCCCGACCCGCATAGATGTCTCCTAGTCTGTTCTTGTGATGTGCTCAAGAGCGCGGTCCATTTCGAGCCGCAGGGAGCGGAATCCGGAGGGGCCACGTATAATATCCGAGGCCGGCACTATGCCGCAACGTCGTCACGATCTCACGGATACAAGCCGCTTCCCCCGTACCTGAGCCCGGCTCCCCACACTGTATCTCCAAGCGCCTATCCGTCGGCCCCCTGCTCCTCCAGAAGGTCTGCAAGCGATGATCGAATCTCGATCTGCGGACTCCAGCCGGTATCGGCGGCCAGCCGCGCATAGCTCCCCAGCATCTCCGGGACGTCCGCCGGCCGCGTGCTTTGGGGATCGGTCTCGGTCTCCACATCGACGCCGGCAAGACCGGCGAGCACAGCCAACAGATCTCTGACAGCATAGCTGAAGCCCGAGCACACGTTGTAGACCTCGCCGATGCGACCCCGGTCGGTCAGCGCCACGTAAGCGCGAACAACGTCGCGCACGTCGGTGAAATCGCGGCGTGCATCGGCGTTACCCAGTCTGACCGCGCCCTTGCCGCCCCGTTGCCGTAGTGCGTGGACTTGAGCCGCGAGGTGAGGGGCGACGAATGACGGGCTCTGCCCGGGACCCGTGTGATTGAAGCTGCGGGTTACGATGACCGGAAGCGCGAAGCCTCGGTGATACTGTAGCCCGAGCATCTCCTGCGCCGCCTTCGAAACGGCGTAGGGGCTCAACGGCTCGAGGGGACTTTCTTCCGTCAGGGGGCGGTACCGAGACGCTGCAGCGCCGTACACGTGCGCGGACCCCGAGATCAAGATTACCGGATCGGTCTTTCCCGTCCGTCGTCTTCTCGCCAGCGCTTCCAACAGGAAAAGAGTGCCTACCACGTTGACCCTGAGAGACGAGACCGGCTCGCCGAAAGAAGCGAGCGGTGACGCAAGGCCAGCGAGGTGGAAGACGCGATCGGCATCGACACCATCGACCAACGCTTCAACCGTGTCGCCACGCTCGAGGTCCATCGCAGTCCACTGGACTCGGGCAGCCTCCTCATCGGCCAGCGTAGTGAGCCGCGGCGGGGTCCGCTGCACCGCACCGACGACGTCCTCCCCTTGCTTCAGCAGTTCCGCCACCAGGTGCTGTCCGACGAACCCGTCAGCCCCAGTGACCAAGTTCAGCGTCACGGGCCCGTCCGTTTCTCTGAATCAGATCGTAGCCGCTCGAGATCGGCGTCGATCATCATCCGGATCAGCAACTCGAAATCGACCTTCGGCTCCCAGCCGAGTTCCTGGCACGCTAGAGACGCGTCGGCGACCAGAGTGTCAACTTCCGCGGGACGTTGCAGGCTCTCGTCCTGCTCGACGTACCGATTCCAGTCGAGGTCGAGGCTCTCGAAGGCCAGCTCGACCAGGTCGCGGACGCTGTGTTGAACGCCGGTGCCCACGACGTAGTCCTTCGGCTCATCCTGCTGGAGCATCTCCCACATCGCCCACACATAGTCTCCCGCGAAGCCCCAATCACGCCTGGCATCCAGGTTGCCCAGCCTCAACTCGTCGGAGAGCCCCAGCTTGATGCGGGCTGCGTTGTGGGTGACCTTGCGGGTAACAAACTCCAGCCCGCGGCGTGGAGACTCGTGATTGAAGAGGATCCCACTGACGGCAAACAGACCGTAGCTCTCTCGATAGTTCACGGTGATCCAGTGCCCGTACACCTTCGCCACACCGTATGGGGAGCGCGGGTAGAATGGGGTCACTTCGGATTGCGGGCTACTTCTTGCCTTTCCGAACATCTCGGAGCTCGACGCTTGGTAGAAGCGCGCGCTCGGCCTGACGCGCCGGACGGCTTCCAGCAATCGCATGACGCCCAGAGCGGTTGCTTCGCCGGTGAGCACCGGCTGCGTCCACGACGCCGGGACGAACGACTGCGCCGCGAGGTTGTAGACCTCGTCCGGCTGTACCTCGTCGACGGCCGATAGCAGCGAGTTCTGGTCGAGCAAATCCCCCGAGAGGATCGTTATCCGATCCTGTATGTGGCGAATCCGCTCGAAGTTGAGCGTCGAGGAACGCCTGACGAGCCCATGTACTTCGTAGCCTTTCCCCAAGAGAAAGTCAGCGAGGTAGGACCCATCCTGGCCTGTGATACCGGTTACCAGTGCACGCTTCGCCATTTCAATACCTGTAAAGACCCATTCAGCCGGCGTTCACGAATTCCGTCTCAACACGTTTCTAGTATCCACTACTGGCAGTCGCGATTCGCGGATCAGGCCATAGTCGATGTCGCTGTGATCCGTCACGATTACCACCAGATCCGCTTCGCCGATGAACTCGGCGTTCAGGGCCGCGGACTCGAGGCTTTGCCCTTCGTGCCGCAGCGAGGGTACGAGGGGATCGTGGTAGCTCACATCCGCGCCCTTCGCCGCGAGGAGTTGGATGATATCAAGGGCCGGCGACTCCCTCGTATCGTTTGTGTCGCGCTTATAGGCGACGCCGATTATCACGATCTTGGAGCCCTTTACGGGTTTGCCTACCTCGTTTAGCAATCCGGCCGCCTTCTCGGCAACATAGTGCGGCATCTCCGCGTTGATCTCGCTGGCCAGCTCGACCAAACGGGTCTTGTAGTCCAGCGTCTTCATCTTCCATGAGAGGTAGTGAGGATCGACGGGAATGCAGTGTCCGCCAAGCCCGGGCCCTGGAGAGAATTTCATGAACCCGAACGGTTTGGTCGCCGCCGCATCGATCACCTCCCAGACATCTACCCCGAGCTTGTCGCAAACGATCGCCATTTCGTTCGCCAGCGCGATGTTTACCGAACGAAAGGTGTTCTCGAGAAGCTTTGTGAGTTCGGCAGCTTCAGTGCTCGATACCACCACCACTTGGTCGATGATTGACGCGTACAACGCCCTCGTCACTTCACAGCAATCCGGCGTGATTCCGCCGACGACTTTCGGCGTGTTGTTGATGTGCCAAACCGGGTTGCTCGGGTCGACACGCTCTGGACTGAACGCCAAGAAGAGATCGGTGCCAACCGTCAATCGGCCGTCGCCGGTGAGCGTCGGCAGCATCATCTCGCGCGTAGTGCCCGGATACGTCGTCGATTCGAGTACGATCAGCTGGCCTGCTCTCACGGTGGTCCCGATGGACTTCGTCACCGACATCACGTATGACACGTCCGGATCGCCCGTCTTGTTAAGCGGTGTCGGAACACAGACACAGATGGCGTCGGGCTCATCCAACCGATCGTGATCGAGGGTTGCCTCCAGGCGACCGGAGTCCACCGCGGCGGCCAACCGGCCACTGGATACGTCGTGAACGTACGATTCTCCTCGCGCGAGTGCGTCGACCTTTGCCTTCGATACTTCGAAGCAAAGAACGTTGAAGCCCGCCTCGGCGAACTCGACGGCCAGGGGAAGGCCGACATAACCGAGCCCTACTATGCCAACTCGCGCTTCGCGACTCTCTATCTTTCTGATCAGTGATTCGGCTTCCTTACCGAGCCTCGTCGAGACAGCCGCCGAGCCAGCCTGTTTTGCCATTGACTAGCCTCCCAACAAGGCGGCCAGATGCGCCGCGTAGTACGTGATCACCAGATCGGCCCCCGCCCTTCGGATCGACGTTATCGTCTCCGTCATCACGCGTTCCTCGTCGATCCAGCCCCGTTCTGCCGCCGCCTTCAGCATCGAGTACTCCCCGGATACGTGGTACGCGGCTAGCGGATAGCCGGTCGCCTGTTTCACCGCGCTGATCACGTCGAGATAGGGGAGCGCCGGCTTCACCATCACGATGTCGGCGCCTTCTTCTACGTCCAATCGCGCTTCTCGCACGGCCTCATCGGCGTTCGCAGGATCCATCTGGTAGCCCCTTCGATCCCCGAACTGTGGAGCCGAGTCCGCCGCCTCGCGGAATGGGCCATAGAACGCCGACGAGTACTTGGCCGCGTACGACATGATCGGAAGATGCGCGTGGCCGGACTCATCCAGAGCCTTGCGGATCGCCCCCACCCGACCGTCCATCATGTCGCTGGGCGCGACCATGTCGGCACCCGCATCAGCGTGAGAAACCGCGCTTCGGGCCAGCAGTTCGAGGGTGGGGTCGTTGTCGACCTCTCCCTCCGGAGTGAGCAGCCCGCAGTGTCCGTGATCGGTGTACTCGCAAAGGCAGACGTCGGTGACGACGACCAGGTCGTCGATCCGCTCCTTGATGGCTCGCACAGCACGCTGCACGATGCCGTCCGACGCATACGCTCCACTCCCGCGCGCGTCCTTCGACGGAGGAATGCCGAAGAGGAGGACGGCAGCCACGCCAAGGGAATTCAGTCGTCTCGCTTCCTCAGCCGCTTCATCCACCGACAGCTGCTCGACACCCGGCATCGCGTTCACCGGAAAACGGCCGTCCTCATGCGTCACAAACAGCGGAGCTATCAAATCACCCGGCTCGACCGATGTCTCCCGTACCATCGATCTCAATCGTTCGGTGCGTCGCAGTCTGCGCCCTCTGTAGATCGGAAAGCGTGGCATTCCTATCCTCGTTCCTGGAGACCCGAATAGTACTCAAGGATCGCCTGCAGCAACCCCTCTACTGTATACTCTAAGGCTTCGGCATCAACCCGGAGGCCCGCCGTTCGCGCCGCCCGCGCCGTGATTGGACCGATTGCGGCCACACGAGCTTTCCCCAAATCCGTTCCAGCCGTCTCGACGAAATGGCGAACCGTCGAAGCCGCAGTGAACGTGACCATGTCTACCTCATCCGCCTCTATGGCTGCCTGCAGCCTGGCGATCCCTTCCGGTTCTGGTTTCGATTCGTAGGCTATCACCTCGTCGACATGGGCGCCCGCGGCGGTCAGACGCTCCGGCAGAACCCGTCTGGCGCCGGCGGCCCGTGGCAGCAACAGGCGTCGCCCCGCGAGACCGCCAACGGCGACGAGGGCGTCGGCCACGGCCTCCGCTACGTACTCCTCGGGCACGACCTCAGGAGAGAGACCCCGCATCTTCAGCGCCTCGGCGGTTGCGGGCCCGATGGCAGCCAGTCTAGTCTCGGCCGGGAACCCAGGCCCAGACTGTGATTCCAGTTCGCGCCAAAACCTCTCCACGCCGTTTGCGCTCGTGAAGACGACCCAATCGTACTCATCCAACCTTTCGATCGCACCGCGCAGCGGCGCTTGATCCGGCGGGTCGGCTATCCTGATCGTCGGGCAACTCAGCGGCTCGGCGCCCAATTGGCGCAGGCCTTCCACCAGCCGGCGCGCCTGCGCCAGTGGACGCGTCACCGCTATGCGCCGTCCCTCGAGTGGATGCACCTCGATCATCGGACCTTCTGTCTGCACATCAGCCTCGCTCCCCGCGCAACAAATGGGCCATGCTAGGCCGCCAATATGGGCTGCTCCGGCGGGCCCAGCAACCGACCGATCTCCGCAATCTTTAGCGGTGGAAGAAGATAGCGGCCAGGCTGTGCTGTATTGCCCATGCCGGGCGACGAACCCATATTTTGCGGTCTAGATACAACCCAACTGCGATCTGCGGGCAATCCCGCTGGTGCTCGACACACCCAGGGAAAGGAGCAACGTGTATGGCCAGCTTTGTCAGCGCGAACCTCGATCATGAGCTTTCCGCCGGGTTCGTGGTCTTCAAGCTCGATGCGAAGCTGCGCTTCGCTCCCAGCGAGGTGGGCCACAAATGGCTCTTCCAGATAGAGTTCATGGAGGAAGACCCTGTCGCAGATGACCGCCTATCGAAGTTGAAGAAATCGGAGGGCTTCGGACAGGCTGATGATTCGATCATTCGGCACTACATCATACCTTCCAAGGAGGAAATCGAGATTTCCTTCAAGGAAGAGTTCCCGGCGCATTTGGTCGACACCGAGTGGGGGAAGGAGGAAGTCTACGCTAAGGTCCAGATCCTTCCCTTGGAAGCGCCGCCGGGTTTCGTGTCCGCCCAGGCTCGAACGAACGTGACCCACGTCGACGTGTAGCACCTTGCGGAATACGATGCTTAGGAACCTGGGACGCTCTGTCTCGGTACCAAGCGCAGATGGGTTCTGAAGTCTAGCGAGCACTCAGTTGGCCAGCGCAAATCAACGGCCGAGGTCTTCACGAACTACGTGGCTACCTCGGCCGTAATCGTTCTTCGGGCGATGTCCCGGGTCCTGGGAAGCAGCTACTCTCCGGCGGCCACCCCAACCTGCCCTAGGGTGCTTTCTGCACTCTCCCCGACTTGATGCACCGACTGCACACGCGGACGCGCTTCACCTCACCGTTCACGACGATGCGAACCGGTTGGAGATTCGGCAGCCAGCGACGTTTGGTCCGGTTGTTCGCGTGGCTTACGTTATTGCCCACAGCCGGGCCTTTCCCACACGAATAGCACACCCGCGCCATTATCCTACACTCCTCAATCTATTGGCAGCCCGAGTAGATCCGGCGCTAAGATCCGGATCCCCCCGGAGAGCCCTGCTCCTCCGGGAAGACGAAATCGAGGGAGTCGACCAAGAAGAAGGTCGTATGTCCCTCCAATTTCGCGCGTCCTTCAGCATCGAAGAAACCGCGCTGCAAGTATACGTTGATCAGCGAGTCGTTCAGCGCATAGACCTGGCCCGCGATAGCCAGGTTATCGCCGGGCACAACGGTGATGGCGCCCTCGACCACCGAGCGCTCGAGTATCAACGGATAGCCCGCGAGACCCGGCAGATCCGCGGTCAGAGCCGCCCTTCCGATCTGTTCCGCGATGGTAACAGGCAACAACAGAACGCGCCCCCGTGAGAACTGAGTCGGGTCTTTCACGAAGGCCGTGTCCGCAACTTGGGGCAGCGTTTCGACCGTGTCCGCCACGACTACCGCTGGCTCGATCGCCGAGGATTCGACATAGAGCCAGTACATGAACCCGGCAACCAGAATGGCAGCCATCGTTGCCCAGGGCCAAGTACGGGCCGTCAACTTCCCGAGCACACCAGCCATGAGTTTGCTCCCAAACGGGTTATTGTTCGATCAG
>JBDHAS010000123.1:0-10688 GCA_039588015.1 Gemmatimonadota bacterium
CAACTATCAGTCGGCCATCACCAATGGTGACACGGAGCTGGCAACGGCAGCCGATGCGCTGGTCTCACCGATGTTGCGCAACGGGCTGGTCCAGTGCGCCTCGTGCCACGATCCGCACGGCGCCGGCTTCGCGTTCTTCGCTCGCTACGACAACGCGGCCAGTGCGATGTGCACCCGCTGCCATCGGAAGTAGGTCAGACTAGTCAGGAAGGCGGCCCCACAAGGCCGCTTCAGACCAGGGGGGCGGCTCTTGCCGGGAGTGCCCCCCTGGGGCACATTTGGGCCTTTGCAGAACCGTTGAAACAGGAGCAGCTGTGTTGTTTTCCACGCGGATCGGTCGCATTAGGCTCTTTCCAGTACTCCTCCTAGCAGTATCCCTGGCAGGCTGCGGAGCCAAGCCAGCGGGGCCAGCGGAGTTGGTGGTTTACCCAGCGCCGCCCGACACACCGCGCATCCAGTTCCTCAAGCACATCACCACGTCCCGGGATTTAGATGCCCGTCGTTCCATCTTCGAGACTCTAGTCGGCGAGGGCGAGAACGAGGTCGAGCTGCTCGTCAAACCCTTCGGATTGGCGGTGGGGGAGGGCAAGATTTACATCTGCGATACCGTATTCAGGGGGGTGAGAGTCATCGAACTGGACCGTGGTCGCCTCCGGAACATACGGCCACGGGACGTGCCGGGAGGAATGGAAGTCCCGGTGGGGTGCGCGCTGGACGAGGAAGACGGCCGGCTTTACGTCGTCGATACCGGCCGCCGGGAAGTGCTGGTGTTCGACGCGGAGCTCGCCTTTGCGAGCGCCATCAGCGGTCCCAAAGGGTTTCGCCCCAACGATGTCGCTGTTGACGCCGAAGGCATCTGGGTCACCGATGCGAGCAGTCACGTGATCCGCGTCTACGACAAGGAGACTACCGCCGAGATACGCGCTCTACCTCAGCTGGATCCGAAGCACCCCGGCTTTCTGCATCAGCCCACCAACCTGCACATTGCAGGGGACAGGATCTACGTAACTGATTTCGGTGATTTCACCGTCAAGGTCTATTCTCGCGCTGGTGAACACCTCACCACCGTAGGGTCTTACGGCGACGGAACCGGGCGATTCACACGACCGAAGGGCATCGCGGTCGATCGCGACTCCGTACTCTACGTCGCCGATGCAGCCTTCAACAACGTTCAGCTTTTCAATGCGGCCGGCGAAGTGCTTATGTTCTTCGGGGGTTCGTCGAGCGGCCCTGGCTCGATGTCGCTGCCGGCGCAGATTGCCCTGGACTACGAGAACCTCGACTACTTCCGCCAGTACGTGGACGACTCGTTCGAGCTGCTGTATCTGATCTTCGTGACGAATCAGTACGGCCCAGCCAAGCTCGGCGTCTATGGGTTCATACGACCGAGAGGGTAGCCCAAGGGCCGACCTGCGTTGGCTGGCCGCGTTCCTCGCCGCGGTGTCTGTCGCGGCGGGGTGCGGGAAAGCGGCGGCGGTGTTCCTCGACCTGCCGGAGAAGCCTGCGGCGCCGGCGACGCAGGCTGCCACCGGGCAGGGAGGGCTGTCGAACATACTGCAGGAGGAGACCGGTCCGCCTCCCCCCATCGAATACGTAAGTGATCCCGACAGCGTCCTCGCGCTATTGCCGAGGGACCCGGCTGGATACGTTGACTGGATGGCGGCGCTTCGGCTGGGCGTCATCCGTCCCCGACGTAAGCTTCCCGACGAGCCGCTCGAGCTTGCGCTGCCCTTCGGCTACGACTTCAAGATCAAGGGTCCCACGCCGCTGTTCGACGCCCTCTTTCCGCACTCCTCACACACGGAATGGCTCGATTGCCGCACCTGCCACCCCGCTATCTTTCCATACCGGGGCACCGAAATCAGCATGGAAATGATCAACCGGGGAGAGGCATGCGGGCGCTGCCACGCCCGCGTCGCGTTCCCGGCGGCGGCTTGTGGGCGCTGCCACCTGGACTTGGGCCAGACCGCCGGGAGCGGGCAGGCCTTTCTCGGTGAGGATATGGTCCTGACGCGGAGCGAGCCGGGCGATACGAGTCGGGCACCAGCGGGCGCGTTCCCCCCTGCGCGGTTTTCCCACTGGGTCCACCGCATCCGCTACCGCTGTAGTGCTTGTCATCCGGATCTCTTTGAGGCGAGAGCTGGAGCCACGGTCGTGAAGATGCAGGACCTGCAGCAGGGTAAGAGCTGCGGGCGCTGCCACAACGGGCAGGTCACTTTTGGAACGCTGCAGTGTAACCGCTGTCATTCGTCGGTTGGTGAGGACGGCTAGCGGGGCGCTATGAAACGGGCGGCGAGACTTCTCGTCATCATAATCGCTCTGGTAGTTGCGGTACCGACGACCGGGCGGAGCCAGTTCGTCTCGGTACAGCGGACAAGCGGCGAGGTGGGGCTCGGCTTCGACGGCGCGTGGAGCAATTCCTCGGTCTTTCGGAGAACCTCGGTCCAGGCGTTCGAGGAGCGCTTTCGATTGGACATCGCCGGCTATATGGGACACCCCCGCCTCGTCAACTTTGCACTCTTCGTCAGCCCGGGCTGGCGCCAGCGGAACTTCGACGGTTTCGAGGCGGAGAGCGACGGCAACAGCAGACGGCTCAACTTTGGGGTCCGAGCGGACCTCCTCCGGAACGCGCCGGTTCAGATCACGCTCGCCGCGTCGCGATTCGATGGGCGAGAGCGTGATCGCTTCGGGTCCGAAACCGACGGGGAGGTCGATCACTTAAACGCGTCGCTGAGCTTCCCGAACGTCTTCTTCCCGACGACTCACTTGAGCTACGACAGATTGTCCACGGATGCAGTGCGCCGCAGCGGAACGTTCGAAAGCCGCCTCCAGGATCAGACCCTAAACACGCTGCGACTGGGGGCGGAGAATGCGAAGACGCGAGTCGCGCTCGAGCGCTACGCGCGGACGATTCGCACACCGGGAGGCTTCGATGCAACGACTACACAGGCCACCATCACCAATCGCCAGCGCTGGGGCAAGGGCAGCAGACTCGGTTCGACGTTTCGCTACCTGCGAAGGAATAACGGCGACACGAACGGAAGCTCGACGCTTTCCTGGACGCAGAGCGCCCGTCTGCAGCACCTGCTGAACCTTTCGTCTGACTACTCGTACCGTCTCTACAGTCAAAGCAACGGCACATACAGCAGCCGCGGCTGGCGCTGGGATGCCGGCACCCACTACCGCTTGCTCCGACGCCTGAACTTCGGCCTCGCCGGTGGCGCTGCCGCGGACAAGTTCAATGGCGCGAGCAGCAGACGATACCGGATCCGCACGACTGCGGGCTTCGCTTTTCCCCTGCCGTTGGACGCCGTGTTCCGCGGCGGTGTGGCGCTGGGATACGACTGGCTGGACCGCGAAACGGGCGGTGAGAGGTTCATCACGGTCGTGAACGAGCGCCACATCGTAGACGCGAGCCGGCGCTTCACCCTGGACAACGAACTGGTCGATCCCGCCTCGGTAAGGGTGAACAGCGCCGACGGTACGGTCAGGTTCGAACTCGATTTCGACTATCGGCTGCTCGAGAGTGGCCCTCGCCTCGAAGTGCTGGTTATTCCCGGCGGCCGGATCGCGGTCGGTGACACCTTACTCACCGACTACCGTTACGAGGCGGCACCTTCGGGGATGGGCAACTTCCGAACCATCACTCTGCGGGGTCTGATTCGCTGGGGAGGTGTCACGCTCTCCCACAGACAGATCGAGCGTGAGGAGGGCAGCGACAGCGACCTGTCTGGCGCCTTCGTGCTGGCGAACAGTAGCGAGAGTCGTACTAGCCTGGTCCTGCGTGTTTCGACTCCGTGGGGGCCCGCCGAGATCGCCGGCGTGCGATCCCGAACTCTGACGAGAGCCATCGACGCAACCGACTACCGGCTGCGCGGCAACACGTCCGTCCGGGTGACGGATAGGCTCACAGGATCTCTGGGGCTGATCGTCACGGCTCACCGGGCCGACAACCGACCTTTCGATGTATATTCGGCCAGTACGGGTCTCTCCTGGCGCCCGCTGCGGCGACTGCAGCTCAGTTCGCATCTCAGCCTGTGGACCGTCCAGCAGCGCGGTCGCGTGGACCAAGAGTCGATCTCGGGGGGGGCGAGCGCCGAGTGGCAGATCTATCGCGTCATCCTGCGCGCGCGTTATGATTACCTCTCCTTCTCCGAGATCCGTGAGCGCACCGAGAACCGGCTAGCGCTCGAGGCCGTGAGGCGGTTTTGACGAACTTCCGCGCATCCCTTATCCTGCTCGCGCTGGGACAGGCCACGCTGGCTCCCCTAGAAGCCCAGCACGCCCCCCTCGCCCAGGATGAAGCGGTCCAACCGGAGTACCAGAGCTGCGCGCTGTGTCATGAGCTTCACGACCAGACTTCCGAAGTGTACTCGCTGCGCACCCTGCCGCTCCCAATGGTCATCGATCGTCGCCAAACGCCGCAGCTCGATGCGATATCCCGCAGCTGCCTGCGCTGCCACTTGACCAACGATGTCCGGCAGACACAGCCCGAGATCGCTCACGGTGCGCCCCGCGGCTCGAACGAGCGCGGCCTGTTGGGGCTCGACCTGACCGACGACCATCCAGTGGGGGGGCTCGAGACGAGTGCGGGGTTCAAGGTTGCTCCGGCCGCTTCCGATCCCGGCCTTCGTGACGCATTTCAGTCTGAACGTCTCGGTCCCTCGCTGAGCACCCGAGATCTGAGCTGCACGACGTGTCACGATCCCCACGACCGTTTCGGCGGGAAGGTACAACCGGAAGCGGAGGCCGTTCTGTGCAGCGAGTGCCACCCCAGCCAGAGCTACAGCCCCGCCGACCATGTCTCGCTCGCATGCAGCGACTGCCACGCGCTTCACGCCGGCCACGGTGACCCGCTGATGCGCGAGCCCACCATCGGCCTGCTCTGCGACTCATGCCACGATCCGACCGGGGTGAGCGTGGCGAGCCGTGAGCCGCGCTCGACACTACCTCAGGCGCAGCCGCGTCACGACGAGAACGCCGACCAGGATTGCCTCACCTGCCATGCTACTCATCGTTAGTAGCGGCGTGCATGGACGCTCGAAGGCGTTGGCCTGCAGCACGTCGCTGCGAGGCGGCCCCGCTTGCCGATGAATCAGCCGGCCGGCGAACTGGCACCTTCCTGCAATTCAGCCAAGATCTCTTCCCATGCCGATAGGGCGCTACGCATTGCGTGGGACTCTCGCGTCTCCCGGGCCTTCTCCGACAGCGCCTCCAGCCGCTCAGGGTCGCTCAGGATTTCCGTCGAGCGCCGGGCCATGAGCTCCAAATCGCCGACCCCAACGAGGAACCCGTTTTTTCCATCATCGATCAAATCTTCAATCGTGCCGCAGCGAGTCGAGATCGGCACGCAGCCGCAACACATCGCCTCGACCAGCACCAGCGGCAAGCCTTCGCGCTCGGAGGCGAGTAGCAGGATGCGTGCGTCCCGATAAAATCGCTCCACGTCATCGCGGTAGCCAGCGAATTCCACACAGCCTTCGATGTCCAGCTCTCGCGCCTTAGCCTCGAGCATCTCCCGTTCGGGTCCTTCGCCCACGATGGCCAGCCGCGCGGCCGGGAGCCGCTCGCGGACGCGTGCGAGTACTCCCAATACCTGATCTACGCGCTTCGCCTCTAACAGGCGTCCGACATAGAGGAAATCCAGGCTGCGGTCCTGCGGCAAAGTCGTGGAGCGAAACCTCTCTACATCGATCGCATGTGGCAGGATCCGCAGTCGATCCCGAGACACTCCCCACGTCGCCACCGCTTCGAACATCGCCCGCCCGGTCACCGTAACGATATTGCTACGTTTCAGGATCGCCCGCAGTATGCGTGCGTACCAGGCGTGACAGTGGACGTTGAAATCGGTCCCCAGCAGGCTCAGGACCACCGGCTTCCGGGCGAGTTTCGCAAGCAGCCAGGCCAGCAGCCCGTAGGGGACCAGGTAAAAGCCGACCACGACGTCGACCCGCCCGGTCAGGCATACGACCAGGCCAGTCCGGAACAAGCGCAGCAGCGGGGGGAACCGCCCCCGACGACGCGAAGTATGCCAGACCGTTTTGGCCGACGCGAGCTCGAGCGCGTCCTCCCGGAGTAGGTGCAGGCGGTCCACCTGGCGGCAGGCGGCGAGAGGCGTGAGATGGGTCATCGCGTTGTCGCGACCGAGCCTTAGAACGCCGAGCACCGATATCGGCGGCATCATCCACCCCGGTTCTGAAAGTTGGGCCAGCCTGACACGGTGGGCTGCCCGAATGGCCGGTTGCACCAGTGGCCTTAGACCTCGAGTACAGCGCCGCTCCCGCGGCTGCGGAGCCTGATCGCTAGCACCGAGATCGTCATCGCTGGCACCCGCTACCGGCGTCTGATATTATCTACGCGCGGCGTGGCAATGTAGTGGCTGACCGAACCGGATCACAACTGAAGCAACGATGAAGGTTCTATTCGACATCCTTCACCCCGCGCATGCCCACTTTTTCCGCCATGCGATACGCCTGCTGGAGGCGGACGGCCACGAGGTAATGATTACCGCGCGTGACAAAGACCTCACACTTCAGTTGCTAGCGAGCTTCGGGCTCCCGTATCTGGTCATCAGCCGCGAGGCCCCATCGCGGGCGGGCCTGGCCGGAGAGTTGCTCGCGCGGGACGTTCGGCTCGTTCAGGTAGCGCGACGCTGGCGTCCGGACGTCATGGCTAGCATCGCCGGGATCTCGACCGCGCTCGTCGGCTTTCTGACACGGACCCGCAATCTCGTCTTTTACGACACCGAGAACGCCACGTTATCCAACCTGCTCTCGTACCCCTTCGCGACAGAGGTGATCACGCCGGACTGCTACCGTCGACGCGTATTGGGCCGCCACGTCACGTACCCCGGCTATCACGAGCTAGCCTATCTGCATCCCAAGCGATTCCGGCCAGATCCCTCGGTGCTCGAAGCGGCGGGAGTGAACCCCGAAGAACCTTTCAGCGTGGTTCGGTTCGTCTCGTGGCGTGCCCTTCACGATGTCGGTAAAGGCAGAGGGATCTCGGCGGACGGCAGGCAACGGCTGTTGCAGATCTTGAGCGAGCGTGGCCGTGTGTTCGTCACGTCGGAGGACCGGCTTCCAGACAAGCTCGCCGACTTCGAGCTCCCGGTTCCACCCGACCAGCTTCACCACCTGCTGAGCTTCGCCCGACTCTATGTGGGCGAAAGCTCGACGATGGCATCGGAGAGCGCGATCCTCGGGACTCCGGCCGTCTATGTTGACCCAATTGGCACGCCGTATACCGACGAGCAAGAGCAGCGTTACAGCCTCTGCTTCAACTTCAAGCCAGAGCAGCTGGAGGATTTGCTGTCGTGCTGCCGGGACCTGTTGGTGCGAGACTTAAAGCGCCAACCGGAGTTTCGGGCTCGAACGGAGCGCATGCTGGCGGACAAAATCGACGTGACCGACCTCATTATCCGCAAGCTCACCGACGAACGGCTCGCGAGTGACTGAACGACCGGCGCGCGCGTTCCAGCGGTTCGTGGTTCAGCTGGCCGGGGGAGGCCCGGGGGCGAAGCTGGCACGCGGAACTGCGACCGCTTTCACGGTTAGCGCCGCGGGTACGCTCATCGTCTTCGCCAACCAGATCTTGCTGGCCCGAGTGCTCGGCGCGGATGCCTACGGTCAATACGTCTATGCTCTGACCTGGGTCGGCCTCCTGGTGATTCTCTCGAACGCCGGCTTCAACACCGCTGCTGTCCGATTCGTGGCGAAGTATCGTGCGGCCGGCCAGTGGGGGCTACTGCGAGGATTCCAGCAGCGAAGCGTGCTGATTGTGTTCGGCGTCTCGACAGCCGTTGCAGTTGTCTCGGCCCTCCTGGTTCTGATACTTCGGCCAAGGTTGGGCTACGATCTGGCAGTCGTCTTCTGGGCTGCCTGCCTGCTCCTGCCCCTCTGGTCGATGCTGGAAGTCTATAGCGCCCAGCTCCGAGGATTCAAGAGGATTCTCGCCGCTCGAGGGCCGGCTCAGGTTCTACGACCTCTGCTTTTCGCCGGCGGAATCCTCGGCCTCCACTTCATGTGGTCGGAGGGTGTAGGCGCACCATTGGCAGTGTTGGCCAACATCACTGCGACGATCGTGTCACTTGGCCTGACCCAGCTGCTTCTGCTCGGCTCGCTGCGCCCTGGGGCTGATGCGATCCCGGAAGCCAGGCCGAAGGAATGGCTCGCAGTTTCGCTTCCACTCCTGCTGATGAGCGGCCTGGGAATCATCCTTCGTTCGACCGATACACTCATGGTGGGATATTTCAAGGGTACCACCGAGGCTGGAGTTTACGCTGTTGCGAGTCGGGCGGCGCTTCTTGTACCGTTCATGCTAACGGCGGTGAACACCATGGCCGGGCCGATGATATCCGAGTATCACGCGGCCGGCGAGCGACGCAGACTGCAGCGCACTCTGAAGGTGGGGGCGTGGGCCGCCTTCGTTTTCGCGATCTTCGTCAGCGCGGTTCTGATTGGAGCGGGCCAACCCGTTCTCTCCGTTTTCGGGGAGGAGTTCATGGCCGGTTATGCCCCCATGCTGATCCTGGTCGGAGGACAGATCTTCAACTGTTCGACGGGGTCCGTAGGTCACCTGCTGACAATGACAGGATATCAGAACCAGGCTGCGGCTATTCTCGGAGTAGCTGCCGCCGCCAACATCGCGCTCAACGCACTGCTCGTCCCGTCTTTCGGAGCGCTGGGAGCGGCGCTGGCGACTTCAGCTAGCTTGGTACTTTGGAATGCAGGAATGCTGGCCGTCGTGCTCAGACGGTTGCGGCTGAATCCCACCATCCTACCGGTCGGCGCAAGGTCATGATCACGTCGCGCAGGCCCAACTTCTTCATCGTGGGGGCACCGAAGTGTGGCACCACGGCGCTGAGCGAATACCTGAGGGGACATCCGAACATCTTCATGAGCACGCCAAAGGAGCCTCACTACTTTTCAACCGACTTCAACCCGCTTGTCTACCATTACGTACGAACGCTCGAGGATTATCTCGACCTGTTTCGCGACGCGTCTGAAGAGCACCACCGCATGGGCGAGGCCTCGGTCTTCTATCTGTATTCAACGACTGCGATTGCCAACATCAGGGAATTCGATCAAGAGGCGCGCATCATCGCCATGGTTCGAAACCCCATCGACATGGCGTACTCGTTGCATGCACAGTACTGCTATAGCCTGCATGAGAACATCATGGACTTCGCAACGGCCTGGCAGCTCCAAGCAGCGCGGCGCGAGGGCAAGAAACTCCCACCGTCTATCGATGTTCCCGCGTACCTGCAGTACCAAGCGGTTTGTTCCCTCGGCCAGCAGATAGAGCGGTTGCTGGAGGTTTTCCCGCGCCACCAGGTGCAAGTAATCGTTTTCGACGACTTAGTGTTCAAGACGAAAGCGGTGTATGAGGACACGCTCGCTTTTCTGGGTGTCCCGAGCGATGGGAGAGAGGATTTCCCGATCGTGAACCCGAGCGTGGAACTGTCTTCGCCAACGCTCAAGCGCATCGACGGCTACTTGAGGCGGGCAGCGCGTTTCCGGCACCTCAACCGAACGGTGCTGGCCACGAAGCGCGCGCTGGGCTTGGAAGGCAGACGTCTCCTCGGGATCTCATCCGGCCTATACACGAAACAGTCAGAACGCCCCGCCCTCGACCCGACGATACGAGCCGAGCTGGCGGGTGTCTTTGAACCTGACGTCGATAAACTGGGTCGCTTGCTCGGTATAGATCTCGAGCACTGGCTCGGGGTCGAATGACGGTACCGTGAGCGCTCGCTTCGCGTACATCTACCTTCTGGCCGGCCCCGCCGCGGGTGTCGAGCAAAAGATCCGCGATCAGGCTGCCGCGCTCGAAGAACTTGGCAACGCCGATCTCGAACTCGTCGTGATCAATCCCGACGCAGAGGGGTCCCGCGGCAGCCTGCGTTTTGTTCGCTTCCCCCGTGACTCAATGACTTCTCGCGTCGGGTACGGGCTCGGGCGCTTCCGAGTGATCGAGCGTGCCATTGACTGCGGTTCGTACGACGCCCTCCTGCTTCGCTATCCGATGGCCGACAGGCGCGCGCCCCGTTTCGCGAAACGCTATCGGGTGGTGTCTGAGCACCACACCAAGGAGATCGAGGAGCGAGCAGCGCAACTTCGAACCCCGCTGCCGCCCCTCGAGCGGCTCCACAAGAAGCTTTCGTTGCGGCAGGAGTTGAAGTATGGGTCCGCCTATCTCGAAGGGTGTCGCGGCATCGTCGCGGTCTCGGACGACATCCGGCGTTATCAGCTGGCGCGCTCGGAACGGACGACCCCTTCCCTCGTGGTACCCAACGGAATTCGGATCGACCGTGTCAGGCACACCCGATTCAAGCCGTTCGACGGACGCACCCTGAGCCTGGCTTTCCTGGCAAGCCGAAGAAGTCCGTGGCATGGTGTCGATCGCTTCCTGCGCTCGCTCTCACTCCACAAGGGGGAGACAGAAGTGCGGGTACATCTGATCGGCCGAATTGCGCCGCCGGCGCGGAAGCTTAACCTCCCTGCGAACGCGGATGTCAAGTATCACGGGACGCTACTCAGTCAGGATCTCGACGCGCTGCTGACCGAGATGAATCTAGCCGTCAGTAGCTTGGGACTGTTTGACATTTCCTTATGGGCTACCAGCACGCTCAAGACCCGGGAATATACGGCTAGAGGCATACCATTCGTCATCGCCCACGAAGACCC
>JBDHAS010000124.1:0-17725 GCA_039588015.1 Gemmatimonadota bacterium
ATGTTCAGCGCGAGCTCATCGAGGGATTCCAGAAGCAGATCGAGGAAGAGCGATACGTCGCGCTCGTGCAGACGCCGACCGGCTTCGTCGTAGCTCCAGCGCTGGACAACGAGCCCGTCGACGACGCGAAGTTCCAGACTCTTCCGGAAGAGCAGCGCGAGGAAATCCTGGAGCGGCGACGCGAGATGGAGAAAGTCTTTGCCGAGGTGCAGAGGCGGATCCGCGAAGCGGAACGGAGTGCGCACCGGCTGGTGCGGGAGACTCAGCGAGGGGTCGCTAACACTCTGGTGGCGGACTGCGTCGGCGAGCTGAAGACGCGCTGGGAAGCGGTGCCGGCGGTTCTTCAGCACCTCGATAGCCTGGCCGCGGAGATCGTGGCGAACGCCGAACAGTTTTCCGATTCGGATGAAGAATCGGATGCGAGCCGGCCGCCCGGGCCCGGCGAAACCGAGGACCCGCTCAGCCATTACCGCGTCAACGTGATCGTCTGCCACCCGCCGGACAGCGGCGCTCCCGTGGTCGAGGAGTCGAACCCGACGTACCACAATGTCATCGGCCGCATCGAGCACAGGGTGCAGTACGGCGCCATGTACGCCGACTTCACCCACATCACCGCCGGCGCGATCCACCAGGCGAACGGCGGCTACCTCATCCTCGACGCTGCCGATATCCTGGCCAAGCCGCTCGCCTGGATGGGGCTGAAGAACTCGCTGCGGACCCAAGCGATCCGACTGGAAGACATCCTGGAATATACGAGTCAGATCGCGACCACCACGCTGAAGCCACAGCCGATCCCGTTCAAATGCCGCGTGATCCTGATCGGGGATCCCTACACGTATCACCTTCTGCACGCCTACGACGACGATTTCCGCGAGATGTTCAAGGTGAAGGCCGACTTCAGCCCCTACATGGATCGGGATGTCGAGGCCGAACGCGGATACGGAGCCTTCATCTCGGCCCGCTGCGAGGAGGAGAAGCTGCCCCCGTTCGACGCCCCGGCGGTCGCGCGCGTGGCGGAATTCGGCTCGCGGTTGGCCCAGCACCAGAACCGGCTTTCGACGCAGTTCGGCCTGATCGGCGATCTGGTACGCGAGGCCGGGTTCTATGCAAATGCCGACGGGCGCGCTACAGCCACAGAGGAAGACGTACGTCGCGCGATCAGAGAACGAGAGGGACGGGTCAACCGTGCCGAGCGCGAACTGCTGAACCTGATCGAAGAGGACACGCTCACGGTGGAGCCGACCGGCGCGAAGGTCGGCCAGCTATACGGCCTTGCCGTTCTGTCGGCGGCCGAACACGCTTTCGCCCGACCGATCAAGGTCGAAGCCAGCGCCTTCATGGGCACGAGCGGCGTGGTCGACATCGAGCGCGAGGTACGTCTGGGCGGCCCGCTGCACAACAAGGGCGTGCTGGTCCTGTCCGGGTATCTGGGCGACCTGTTCGCTCAGGATCACCCGCTCATCATGTCGGCCAGCCTTTCCTTCGATCAGCTCTATGAGGAAGTCGAGGGAGACAGCGCGTCAGCCGCGGAACTATACGCGCTCGTCTCGGCAATCGCCGCTGTACCGCTCCGCCAGGGCATTGCCATCACGGGCGCCCTGAACCAGAAGGGCGACATCCAACCGATCGGCGGCGTGACGACCAAGATCGAGGGCTTTTACCGCGCCTGCAAACGCCGGGGCCTGACCGGCGAGCAGGGTGTGATCGTGCCGACCCGCAACGTATCCAATCTGGTACTGAACGACGAGGTGATCGACGCGGTGAAGGCCGGCAAGTTCAACGTCTGGCCGATTCGTGAAGTCGAGGAAGGCTGGGAGATACTCGCCGGCATGCCGGCCGGCCAGCGGGACGAGAAGGGCCGCTTTCCGCCCGAGTCCGTATACGGGCGCGCGGCGGAGCGGCTGTGGAATTGGGCCACGGGCTGGCGCGAGTTCGGCCGGCCGGTGCGCAAGGGGCGAACGGCTGAGACGCCAGCGGAAGGCGCGGAGGCGAAAGAGGCGGAGAAGCCGGAACAGGACAAGGAAGCGGCGAAGGAGTGACTAGCTCGTCCAAACCCGCTTCGGGCGGCCGAGGCGATAAAGCGCGTAGGCGGATCGAGAAACTTCGTCAGGCGATCCGCCGCCACGATCACCTCTACCACGTCCTCGACCGCCCCGAGATAGCCGACGCCGAGTACGACCGCCTCTTCCGAGAGCTGAAGGCCATGGAGGCGGCGCACCCCGAGCTGATCACGGCCGACTCACCCACCCAGCGCGTGGCAGGAGCGCCGCTCCCGGGCTTCAGCGAAGTGGAGCACACGGCCCCGATGCTGAGCCTCGACTCGGGCGACGACGAGGAAGGCATCCGACGCTTCGATACGCGCTTGAGGTCCGCGCTCGGCGATGGCAACGCGACCTACATCGTCGAGCCGAAACTCGATGGCGTTTCCGTCGAGGTGGTCTACGAAAACGGCAGCTTCGTGCGCGCGGCGACCCGCGGCGACGGCAGGGTCGGTGAAGACATCACGGCCAACGTCCGGACCATCGGTTCGGTACCGCTCGCGCTGAGGACGGAGTCACTGGAAGCGCCGACGCTTTTGGCTCTGCGCGGCGAAGCGATCATGCTGGTCGATCAGTTCGAGCGGCTGAACGCGCGCCTGACTCAGGAGAACAAGCAGGTCTTCGCCAATCCTCGCAACGCCGCCGCCGGCTCTCTAAGGCAGCTCGATCCGAGCGTGACGGCACAGCGGCCCCTGGTGGTCTACGCCTACGAGGTGCTGTCGATCGAGGGCGCCGCGCTCGAGACCCAGCGGCAGGTTCTGGACGCTTTGAGCGACTGGGGATTCAGGGTCAGTCGCCACATCAGCGAGGCCGAGACCATCGACGAGGCGATCCGGCGGCATCACGAGCTTGAAGAGCAGCGAGACGACCTCGAATACGAGATTGACGGCGTCGTCATCAAGCTGAGCGACCTGGCGGCGCGCCGGCGGCTCGGCGCGACGGCGCATCACCCACGCTGGGCGTACGCCTACAAGTTCGAGCCGCGCCGGGAGATCTCCGAAATCCTCGACATCGTCGTTCAGGTCGGGCGGACCGGCAAACTGACACCGGTGGCCATGCTACGCCCCGTCGACGTCGGCGGCGTCACGGTCTCGCGCGCCTCGCTGCACAACCGTGAGGAAGTGGAGCGGAAGGACGTGCGCAAAGGGGATCGCGTGCGCATTCAAAGGGCCGGGGATGTCATCCCCCAGGTATTGGAGCGCATCGACGAACCCGGCGAGCGTAGAGGGCGCGCATTCCGGATGCCGGAACGCTGCCCGGTCTGCGGCAACCGGGTCGTCAGTCACGGCCCGCTTGACTTCTGCACCAATGGTCTGGCCTGCCCCGCGCAGCTGAAGGGCCGCATCCAGCACTTCGCATCGCGCGACGCGTTGGACATAAACGGACTCGGCGAGCGCACGGTGGAACAGCTCCTCGAGGCGAGCCTGGTGGACAGTATCGTCGATCTCTTCCGCCTGAAGCAGGACGACCTGACGCGACTGGAAGGCTTCGCCGAGCTGTCCGCCGGCAACCTCGTCGATTCGATTCGGGAGGCGCGGCGCGTCTCGCTCGATCGTTTCTTGTACGCTCTCGGCATCCCGGAGGTGGGGACGCAGACGGCTCGCGATCTGGCGCATCGGTTCGGCACGTTGGACGCCTTCCTGGCGACCTCGCGCGACGGGCTGGAAGCGGTCCCCGGGGTCGGCCCTATAGTAGCACAGGCCGTGTACGATTTCGTGCAAAGCCCCAGCACCCACGAGATCATCTCAGGCCTGCGCGATCTCGGCCTGGAAATCGACGAGGCCGAGACCCCGGAAGACGACCAGTTCACCGGCCTGACGTTCGTGTTCACCGGTGGCCTGGAGGGCGTGACGCGCGGGCGGGCGGAGGAACTGGTACGCTCGCTGGGTGGACACACGTCCTCCAGCGTCAGCTCGAAGACGGACTACGTCGTGGCCGGCACCGACCCGGGCAGTAAGTACGAAAAGGCCGTGAAACTCGGCCTACGGATCCTGTCGGAAGAGGAGTTCCTCAGCATGCTTCCGGAGGGAGCTGTGTAGGTGGAGAACATCGAGTACGCCCACGTCTTCGAAGAGATCGCCGACCTGCTGGAAATTCAGGGCGCGAACCCGTTCCGCATTCGCGCCTATCGCAACGGAGCGCGGACGATCGAGACGCTGTCGCAGCCTCTGGAATCGCTGCTCGAAGACGAGACGGCGCGGCTGGAGGATTTGCCCGGCATCGGCAAGGACCTGGCGGGCAAGATCCGCGAGATCTACGAGACGGGCGAGCTGGGCTCTCTGAACGAGCTACGCGCGGAGGTGCCGGGCACTCTCATCGAGATCATGCACATCCCCGGGCTGGGACCGAAACGGGCGCGCCAGCTGTGGGACGGGCTCGATATCACGTCCGTGGACGACCTAGAGCAGGCCGCGAAGGACGGGGAACTGGAACAGCTGCCCGGCTTCGGCAAGACCCTCGCGACGAGGGTCCTCAAGGGGATCGGGGAGCTGAAGGCCCGGGCCGGCCGGTTCAAGTTGTCCGACGCGGACATCTACGTCATCCCGCTCGTCGCCTACCTGCGTAAGGCGGAGGGTCTGGTGGACCTGGAGGTGGCGGGCAGCTACCGACGCCGCTGCGAGACGGTGGGCGACATCGACATCCTGGCCACGACCTCGAAGGGTTCGCCGATCATGGACCACTTCGTGGCCTACAAGGACGTTCGAGAAGTCCTCGCGAAAGGGCCGACCAAGAGCTCGATCCGGCTCAAGAGCGGCCTGCAGGTCGATCTGCGTCTGGTCTCGCGCGAGAGCTACGGCGCCGCGATGGTCTACTTCACGGGCTCCAAAGCGCACAACATCGTGATCCGCGGAATCAGTCGCGAACGTGGCCTGAAGATCAACGAGTACGGCGTCTTCGACGGGGATCGGCTGGTTTGTGGCCAAACCGAGGAGGAAGTCTACAGTTCCATCGGCCTTCCCTGGATAGCTCCGGAGCTGCGGGAGGACCACGGTGAGGTCGACGCGGCGCGGGATGGCCGACTACCGATGGGCGTCGAATTGTCCGACATCATCGGTGACCTGCAGATGCACTCGCAGTACAGCGACGGGAAAGAGACGGTAGAGGAGATGGTCGACGCCTGTCGCGCCCGCGGTTACGAGTACATGGCCGTCACCGACCACAGCCCGGCTCTGGCCATGGCGGGTGTGCAGCCGGCCGACTTCCTGAAGCAGTACAAGGAGATCGACGCTCTCCAGAAGAAGTACCCGGATATCCGGATCCTCAAGTCGGCGGAAGTGGATATCCTCGAAGACGGCTCGCTGGCACTCGAAGACGATCTACTCGCCGCGATGGACGTCGTGGTCATCTCGGTACACTCGAAGTTCAACCTGAGCCGCGAGCAGATGACACGGCGCATAACACGCGCGATGCGGCACCCGCTGGCGGACATCCTCGCCCATCCGACCGGCCGGCTGATCAACCGACGCGAGCCGTATCCCATCGATGTGGAAGAGCTGGTGAAGGTGGCCAAGGAAGAGGGCGTGCTGCTGGAGCTGAACGCCCAACCGGATCGGTTGGACCTGCGCGATTTCCATTTGCAGATGGCCCGTGCGGCCGGCGTGAAGATCGTCATCAGCACGGACGCTCACCGATCGGCCGAGCTCGACTACATGAGTTACGGCGTGGACCAGGCGCGCCGCGGCTGGCTGGAGAAAGAAGATATTGCAAATACCTACCCAATTGAGGCATTTCTAAGGTTACTGGATAGATAGACGTGGAACGGGTGGATGGGCAGAGTTGACTCGAGTTTCTCACGTAGCACCTGTCGGAGGTGAGAGCTATGTCAATCGCGCCGGAAGTCGAGAAACTCCTCGCCGACGAGGACGTGGAGTACGAGGTAATCAAGCACCCCACCGCCTATACGGCGGCGGAGGAGGCGGCCGTATCCCACATATCCGGGTACGAGTGGGCGAAGACGGTGATCTTCTTCACCGAGGAAGACGAGCCGATCATGGCGGTGCTTCCCGCATCGTATCATGTGAACTCGGGACTGCTCGAGGACCTTGTCGGGGAGGGAGACCTGAGGCTGGCGGTCGAGTCGGACTTCTCGGGCCTCTACCCGAACTGCGAGCCCGGCGCCATGCCGCCGCTGGGCAACCTTTACGGTCAGCGCGTATACGTGGACCAACGACTCACCGAAGACGAGCAGATCGTCTTCAATGCGGGCGATCACTCCGAAGCCGTTCGCCTGCGTTACGACGACTTCGAGCGGCTGGCGACTCCCGTGGTGGGCGCGTTCGGGGAGCTATGACTGGGGTCCCGCGGACGAGTTGAGATGCAATCGGGCGCCGCCCTGACCGTCGCCGGGCCGGCGCCCTCAGCTACGCGGCAACGCTCGTAGCTTAGCTGTCTTCCTCGCGTTTGGACGATTCGACCTGCGCCACGTCACGATCGCCCGGCGTGACTTTCACGTCCTCGTCGGGTGCCGTGAGTGACTTCTTGAACTCGCGAATCCCCTTCCCCAGCGACTGGCCGATCTCGGGCAGACGGCGAGCCCCGAACAGCAGCAACAGGAGGAACGCGATCAGCAAGCCCTCGGTCCAACCGATATTGCCCAAGCCGAAGAGAGCGGCCACCTGGATTCCCCCGGCTGAACCTATCAGACCCATGAACATCATCCTTGCTCCAGAGAAGGAAAAGCTAGCTGCTTGACACGTCTAAAGCTACCGAAAACGACCTGTCCAGTAAAGCGCACGCCCCTATGCCAGGCCTTGAATATCGAACGAAGAATATCGATTAACGAATGATGAAGAACAGTTCTTGGGTATTCGACATTCGATTGCTCGATATTGGGTATTCAAGACCCAGCCCCAATCACCCCTCCCCACGGGAGACACGCCAGACAACGCCCGCGTGGTCATCGCTAACATAAAGCGCCCCATCCGGCCCGATCAGCGGCTGTACCGGCCGGCCGACGATCTCCCCCGCAGCACCGAGCCACCCATTTAGGAAGTCCTCTACCGCCACGGGTCGCCCCGCCTCGACCGAGACCCGCAACACCTTATACCCGGCGGGCGCCGAACGATTCCAAGAACCGTGAAGCGTCACGAACGCGTCTCCGCGATACTCGCTGGGGAACAGCTCGCCGTCGTAGAAGGCGATACCGAGGGGAGTGGAGTGCGCGGGCAGGTTCATGACCGGCACCTCGACTCCGGAGCGGGAATGCGGGCTCCGTAGCAGTACGGCCATCCATAGTGACCCCCGCGCCGCACGATGTTCAGCTCATCCGGAGGCAGATCGTCGCCCAGCCAGTCGCGGCCGGCATCGAGCGCCCACAATTCCCACGTTTCCGGGTGGACCGCCAACCCCACGGCGTTTTGCAGGCCTCGCGCCCAGATCTGGGGACCCCGTCCGTCCAGGCCGTAGAGCAGAATCGCCGCACGGCGGCCGTCCTCCTCCTGGCAAGCATTGCACGAAGACCCAACGGACACGAAGAAGCCGCGACCGGACGGCTCGAAGGCCAGGGATCGTGTCGTGAAGCCGCCCGCAGGGAGGTCATCGACGACGACATCCAGCTCAGCGGCGGAGCCGACTGCGGCCGGAAGCCCGATCCGGACCACGCGCGTGACCTCCGCCACCCACAGTTGGCCGCCATGCCAGGCGATACCGGACGGCTGATCGAGACTTTCGAGCAGCGTTTCGACGCTGTCGGCCCGCCCGTCCCCGTCGCTATCTACCAACGCGAGCACACGGCCCCCACGACTGTCGGTCACGTACAGATGGCCGTCCGGCCCGAACGCCATACCTCTGGGCGCGCCCAAATCCTCGGCGAAGATCTGGACCGCGAACCCCTCCGGGGCGGTCGGCGTTTGGCCCGACTGCGCCAGGGCTTCGGAGGCGGCCAGCGATGCGATCGCTACCAGACGCCATACCTTCGTCATTCCTCTCTCCCGCGATGGTGATCGAAGGCTAGGCAGTCAAGATGCGCTGACTCCGATCACGAGCGCCAGTCTGACCGATGTTGCCGAAGCCGGGTCGTTCGAGCTACATCATCGCCGGTGGTACTACGCCTATAACACGAGGAAGGAGGTCGCGATGCCCAGGCGGCGACTGAGCGTTGCTCTGATGGCCAGTGTGGGACTTCTCGCTCTGGCACTCGACGCTCCGGCCCAGGAGCGATTCACTCTGGAACAGGTGCTGAGCGCACCCTTCCCTTCCGGCCTGACCGCGGCGCCCGAGGGCGGGAAGCTCGCGTGGGTGTTCAACGCCCGCGGCGTTCGCAACATCTGGGTTGCGGAAGCGCCCGACTATCGCGCCCGCCGCCTGACGCAGTACGCGGACGACGACGGCCAGGCCGTCTCCAACGTCCAGTGGACCCCGGACGGCGGCACGATCGTCTACGTCCGCGGCGGGGCACCCAACCGCCTAGGCGAGTATCCGAACCCCTGGAGCCTCCCGGAGGGCGTCTCGCGCGAAATCTGGGCGATAGCCGCCAGCGGTGGTGAGCCCCGGCGCCTCGCCGAAGGAGCCGGTCCGGCCGTGGCACCCACCGGCGAGGGGGTCGCCTTCCTGAAGGGCGGCGAAATCTGGTGGGCTCCGCTGGACAGCGGCGACGTCCGGCCGCTAATCAAAGCGCGCGGCAGCAGCGGATCACTGCGCTGGTCTCCGGACGGCACCATGCTCGCCTTCGTAAGCTCGCGGGGCGACCACAGTTTCGTCGGCGTCTACGATAGGGAGACGAACCGGATCGTCTGGCTCGATCCCGGCGTCGATAGAGACGGCAATCCCGTATGGTCACCGGATGGTCGCCGCGTCGCGTTCGTTCGGGTGCCGGCCGGGCGGGTTCCGCTTCCGTTCGGCCCGCGCCGCTCCGGCGAACCCTGGTCGATCCGCATAGCCAATGTCTCCGACGGATCGGGTCGCGAAGTCTGGAAGGCCGACGAGGGAATGGGCAGCGTGCCGAGAAACGTCGTCGCCAGCAGCCAGCTGTGGTGGGGCGCCGGTGATCGCCTCGTCTTCCCTTGGGAGAAGGACGGCTGGAACCACCTGTACTCCGTAAGCGTGAACGGGGGCGAAGCCCAGCTACTTACGCCGGGCGCGTTCGAGGTAGAGTATGTGACGCTGAGCGCCGACCGGCGGCGGGCCCTGTACAATTCCAACCAGGACGACATCGACCGTCGCCATCTGTGGAGCGTCCCGGTCGAAGGCGACCAACCCACTCGGCTGACGCCGGGCAACGGGATCGAGTGGGCGCCGACGCCCACGGCCGACGGCGCGGCGATCGCCCTGTTGCGCTCTGACGCGCGCCGGCCGGCGCGCCCGGCTATCCTGGTCGGAGAAGAGGTCCGCGACCTCGCCCCGGAGGCCATACCGGGGGACTTCCCCAGCCGGTCGCTCGTCGTGCCGCAGGCCGTCATCTTCTCCGCGGCCGACGGCATGAAGATCCACGGCCAGCTGTTCATGCCGAGTGGCGCCCGCCCGGGCGACGGCAGGCCGGCGGTCCTGTTCTTCCACGGCGGATCGCGGCGGCAGATGCTGTTGGGCTTTCACTATGGGGGCTACTACCACAACACCTACTCGCTGAACCAGTACCTGGCCAGCCGCGGATTCGTCGTACTGTCCGTCAACTACCGCAGCGGTATCGGCTACGGAATGGAGTTCCGCGAGGCCCTGAACTACGGCGCCACCGGCGCCAGCGAATTCAACGATGTGGTCGGCGCCGGGCTGTACCTACAGCAGCGTCCCGAAGTCGATCCAACCCGCATCGGCCTCTGGGGCGGCTCGTACGGCGGCTACCTGACGGCCTTGGGGCTCGCGCGAGCGTCCGACCTTTTCGCAGCGGGAGTCGATTTCCACGGCGTCCACGATTGGAACGTCGTCATCAACAACTTCCGGCCCGACTACAATCCGAAGGAGCACCCGGCTTTCGCGCGCGTCGCCTTCGAGGCCTCGCCGATGGCCGCGATCGATAGCTGGAAGTCGCCCGTGCTGCTGATCCACGGCGACGACGATCGCAACGTGCCCTTTAGTGAGACGGTTGACCTGGTCGCAGCACTAAGAAAGCAAGGAGTGGAATTCGAGCAGATCGTCTTTCCGGACGAGGTGCACAGTTTCACTACCTATGCCCGCTGGCTGCGGGCTTACCGCGCATCCGCGGACTTCCTGGAACGCCACCTGATGAAGTGACCGGCACGGGCTGTCAGAATTGAAGAGCCCCGGGCTACGAGCGCCCCGGGGCCTAATACCTCACAGACCCTAAGTTCTCTACTAGCGAACCGGCTGCATTCCAGGCACGGGTGACCCCGACTCGGGTACCAGCAGCTTTGCCTCCAGTTCCGCGAGCCGATCGATCTGCGCGCGCCGCCCCGGTTCGATCTGGCGCATCCTATCGAACAGTGCCGCCTGAAAGGCCGCGAACCGTCCGTAGAACTCCGGTTTTCGCAGCTCCTCGTTCCGAACCCGCGCCATCTCGATCATCGTGTTCTGGTAGTTGCGAGCCAGTTCGGCCCGCTGATCGGCAGTCAGAGTCTCATCTTGTTCCATCATCCGTTCGATCTCGGCCCGCCGCTCCAGCAGCCCACGGTGGAAAGTAGACGCGGCCGCGATTCGAGAATCAACGTCCGCGACCAGATCGTTCCACCGCTCGCTCAGCTCCGGATCTGTCATGGCCTCCATCTGCAGTTGCGTCAGCGCCCGCGACAGCCGCTGATACTCCAGCGTGGCGGCCTCCGCCTCGACCTGTTGTGTGCGCTCTTGGGCCTGGGCCTGCCGAGCTTGACCGCGTTCAACAGCGGCGTCGGGCATGTCGCGCTCCGCCCAACCCACGCTCTCCGACCGGCTGCATGAAAGCATCGAAGCCGCCAGTAGGGGTACGAAGGTCCAAACCGATCTTCTCAACCGCTCCTGCACAGAAACCGCTTCCTTTCCACTTGCTGATCGCCGGCTGCCAACGTATTGGAACGTAAAGGAAGTGGGAACCTAGCTTGATGTGAACGCTCGGCGCAAACCGCGACCGGGCTGACAGGCCAAAGCGGAGGTCAGAATGGACCACCCTTCCGACATCCCCATCGAGGATTTCAGGCGGGCCGGCGCGCGAGCGATCGACTGGATTGCTCGCTACCTCGGTCATCCCGAGGACTATCCGGTCCTGGCGCGGGTCCACCCCAACGAGATCAAGACGGCACTGCCCCGGTCCGCCCCGCAGTCCGGCGAGTCGATCGACGCTATCCTCGACGACTTCGAAGAACTCATCGTTCCAGGCATCACCCACTGGAACCATCCGGGCTTCTTCGCCTACTTCAGCATCACCGGCTCGGCGCCG
Organism: Gemmatimonadota bacterium; assembly: GCA_039588015.1. GTDB lineage: Bacteria > Gemmatimonadota > Gemmatimonadetes > Palauibacterales > KS3-K002 > JASFMO01. Next base: position 11,341 of record JBDHAS010000124.1, read on the forward strand.
GGCATACTCGGCGAACTGCTATCGTCGGCGTTGAACGTGAACGGGATGTTGTGGCAAACCTCGCCCGCGGCCACGGAGTTGGAGGAGGTCGCGGTCGATTGGCTCAGGCAGCTGTTGGGCCTGCCCGAGGGGTTCGAGGGCGTCATCATGGACACCGCCTCGGTCTCGACGCTCTGCGCGATCGCGGCGGCGCGCCACGCGCTTACCGACCTCGAGATCCGCGAGCGCGGTATGGCCGGCCGCACGGACCTTCCGCTCCTCTGCCTCTATACCTCCGAGCAGGCTCACTCGTCGGTCGAGAAGGCAGCCATAGTACTCGGGATCGGCAAGGAGGGCGTGCGGAAGATCGCCGTCGACGACGCGTTCCGCATGAACGCTGCGGCATTGCAGGAGGCTATCGCAGAGGACCAGGCGGCCGGGCACCGGCCTTTCTGCGTCGTCGCCACCGTCGGCACGACCTCCACGACCAGCATCGATCCGGTTCCCACCATCGCCGAAATCTGCGAGCGCGAGGGCGTCTGGCTCCATGTGGACGCCGCCTACGCCGGGACTGCGGCGATCGTCCCCGAGTACCGATACATCCTCGACGGCTGCGACGCCGCGATGTCGGTTGTGGTCAATCCCCACAAGTGGCTGTTCACTCCCATCGACTGCAGCGTCCTCTACACGCGCAGCCCGGGCATCCTGACGGGGGCATTCAGCCTCGTCCCGGAGTATCTGCGAACGGGTGTGGATGCGGAGATCAAGAACTTCATGGATTGGGGGGTGTCGCTCGGCCGGCGATTCCGCGCGCTGAAACTGTGGATGGTCGTCCGAGCCTTCGGCTCCGAGGGAATCGCCGAACGACTTCGCGCGCATATCCGGTTCGCACAGCTGTTCGCAGGGTGGGTCGACGCTGATCCGGAATTCGAGCGGATGGCGCCAACGCCGCTCAGCGTCATCTGTTTTAGAGCCCGACCGGCGGCTCTGCTGGCGGGCCGACCGTCGTCCGGCGCCGATACCGCCAAGCTGACCGACCTGTTCAATGAGGAGTTGCTACGCCGTCTCAACGCCAGCGGTGAGATCTACCTGTCGCACACCAGCTTGGGTGGGTGCTACGCGTTGCGCCTAGCGATCGGCAATCTCCGGACCACCGAGCGACACGTCGCCCGGGCTTGGGAGTTGATCAAAGAAGAGAGCGAGGCGCTCGCCGGTGAGTGGGCAGGCGCCGGCGCCTAGCCACGGCCGTCGCGGTTGCTGGTCCCGAAGTAGAGAGCGCCATCGGGCCCCGCAAACGGGACGACGGCCGCTCTTCCGCTGGAACGATCGCGCAGGCTATTATGGAGTAGCATGGATTCCTTGACGCACCGTCCCGAAATCTTCGGCTCGTCCGTGTTCCCCGACACGCAGACCGAGCTACGCTGGCAGGACTCCGACCTGTGGCCGGTCCGACGACCGTACCCGGTCGAAGTTCCGTGTCCGGTCTGCGGGGCGTACGCGCGCTGCACCTTCTTCGGGCGGCAGCGCTGCCCTCACGGGCACGTGTTCGGCCAGCGTGCGTTCTGGAGTGGCCGCCCCGACGTCTGCGCCCTGCTCCTGGAAGACATCCGCGACGGCCGCATGGTGATCTACCCCGAAGCCACGCTCCGCTGGCGCGACGACGGCCGGGTCGTGGTCGGCTGTCCGGGTCTCACGCCCGCTCAGCAACCGGAGCCTGAAGCACCTCGCTGATCGACTCCAGCGCTTCTTCCAAGATCTCCCGAGTGATGACCAGAGGCGGCGCGAACCTGACCACCTGTTCGTGCGTCTCCTTGGCCAGGATGCCCTTTTCCATCAGGGCTTCGCAGAACGGGCGGGCCGTGCCCGAAGATTTCTTGATCACCACGCCGATCATGAGGCCCTTGCCACGCACCTCCTCCACGTGCGGCGATTCGAGCGCAACCAGCCGTCCCATGAACCAGTCGCCGAGCTCGGCGGCACGATCCGAAAGCTTCTCCTCGACGATCACGTCCAGTGAAGCACGCCCGACCGCGGCGGCGAGCGGATTGCCGCCGAACGTCGACCCGTGGTCACCCGGATTGAAAACGCCCATGACTTCTTCGTCGGCCACGGCGGCGGAGACCGGATAGATTCCTCCGCCCAGCGCCTTACCGAGCATGACGACATCCGGCGTGACGCCCTCCCATTCGCTGGCCAGAAGGCGTCCCGTGCGTCCAAGACCGGTCTGGATCTCGTCCGCCATCAATTTCACGTTCGCCTCACGGCACAACTCGGCAGCGGAGCCGAGAAAACCCTCCGGCGGCATGACGACACCGCCCTCGCCCTGCAGCGGCTCCACAAGAAAGCCGACGGTGTTCGGTCCAACGGCCGCCTCGAACGCGCCGAGATCGCCGTAAGGGATGAGCTTGAACCCAGGAGTGAAAGGACCGAAGCCGAAGTTGTACTGCTCCTCGCTCGAGAACCCGACGATCGTCGTCGTTCGACCGTGGAAGTTGTTCTCGCACACGATGATCTCGGCCGCGTCGGGATCCACTCCCTTTATCGTGTAGCCCCACTTGCGCACGGCCTTGATCGCCGTCTCCACAGCCTCCGCGCCGGTGTTCATGGGGAGCGCCTTCGGATATCCAACGAGCTCGCAAAGCTGATGAAGGAAAGCGCCCATCTGGTCGTTGTGGAATGCTCGTGACGTCAGCGTGAGGCGATCGCTCTGCTGCTTGAGCGCGGCGATGATCCTCGGATGCCGGTGTCCCTGATTGACGGCGGAATAGGCGCTCAACATGTCCAGGTATCGGTTGCCATCCACGTCCCACACCCAGCATCCCTCACCGCGCTCCAGAACCACCGGCAGCGGGTGATAGTTGCGCGCGCTCCACCGGTCCACCTCACGAATCAGTTCTTCTGTACGACCCATCTATGCCCTCGTTTCACGGTTTCAGTTTCAAGGCTGCTATGCTCCGGCGACGATCGATAGGATCCACGCGCAAAGCAAACCGCCGTATATGCCTATGATGTAGCCCGACACGCCCATCAAAAGCCCGACCGGCGCGAGCGCGCGGTGATAGACGGACGCCACGATGGGGGCAGTCGCAGCGCCTCCGATGTTCGCCGTACTTCCCGTGGCGACGAAGAACAGCGGGGCGCGAAACACGATAGCGGCTACTAACAGCACCGAAGCATGAATCGCGATCCACACGACGCCGACGACGAGGTATTCCGGCGCTTCAAATACCTCGACCAAATCGGCCTGAGCGCCGATAGCGGTCAACAGGAGATACAGCGCCAGATAGCCAACCCGCGAAGCGCCCACCTCCTCCAACTTCGATAGCCGCGTGAAGGACAAGACAAGTCCCACCGTGGTGGCCAGCAGCACAGCCCACGTGGTGTGGCTGATGATCTTCGGGTCGCCCAACTCCGGAAGCTGATCGCCCGCCCAAATACAAGCGAACGCGCCTCCGAAACCAAGCGCAAGCATCATCCCCATGTCGCGCAACTCGGCGGGCCGCCGTGTGTCGTCGGCCGCCGCCAGCCTCTGATTCACTTCCTCCAGCGTACGGGTATCGGCTTTGACGAACTTGTCGAAGCGGTGCTGGTAGGCACTCAAGAACAGCAGCACACCCACCCAACCGTACCCCACCGCGGTGTCCACCACGATGATCGGACCCATCAGACTGTCGGGTGTGCCGACACTCTCCTTTATCGCCACCATGTTGGCGGTGCCGCCGATCCAACTCCCGGACAGGGCGGCCATTCCCATCCACGTGTCCTCCGGCAGCCAGTGACCGAGCAGAGCCAGAGCGACGGGCCCGCCGATGATGATGCCGGCGGACCCCGCAAACATCATGACCAGCGCCAGAGGACCGAGCCCAAAGATCGCCCGCAAATCTACCGTCACCATCAGGAGTATCAGACAGAAGGGCAGCAGATAGCGAGTCATCCATTCGTAGGTGGGCGATGCCATCGGTGTGATCCCGAAGCTGGTCGACAGCATCGGGATGAAGTAGGCATAGATCACCGCAGGCGTCACGCGAAACAGCGGAGCCAATCGCGGAAGCCCGCCGACCCATAGGATGGCGCCGAGCACGAACGCCAGGTAGATGAAAAGCGCGGTGGGATCGGTTATCACGCCTACGTGCCCGCCCGGGCCGCTTCGAGATCGCGCCTGTAGAGCTGCATGCCGAAGCGCGTAATCCTACCCGGCACGCCCGGCCCCACAGTGTCGCCGTCGATCTTCACCACCGGCAACACCTCCGTGGTCGTGCCGGTCAGGAAGACCTCGTCGGCCGCCCGGAACTCGTCGATCGGGACACCGACCTCCTGCACCTCGATGCCCTCCTCTCGATACGCATCGATGAGGAACTTGCGCGTGATCGCCGGCAGCAGGTTGTCGATCGGGTGGGTGAAGACCGTTTCGCCCAGCACGCAGAACGTGCTGCTGTGGCTACCTTCCGTCACGATCCCGTCGCGGACGAGCAGCGCCTCGAAGCACCCCTCAGAACGCGCATGCGAGTACGCGATCACGTTGGGCAGCAGCCCGATCGTCTTCACCTCGCAGTAGCCCCAACGAAGATCGGCCGCCGTGAGCACCGCGACGCCGTTCTCGAGCTTCCCCAAATCGGGCCCGGCAAACGGACGCGAGAACATGACGAGCGTTGGAACCGCGTCCGTCGGGAAGGCGTGGCCGCGCGGCGCGACGCCCCGGGTCAGCTGCACGTAGACCGTGCCCTCTTTCACTTCGTTGACCCTAGCCACTTCCAAGATGGCTTCGCGGACCGCCTCGCGCGGGAGCGGAGGGTCTATTTCCAGAGCGCGGGCACCTCGCTCGAACCGATCGAGGTGCGCCTCGATCCGAAATCCGTTGCCACCGACTATGCGGCAGACCTCGTAAATGCCATCGGCGAAATTGAAGCCGCGGTCTTCCACCGACACCTTCGCTTCGCCGTGCGGTACGAACTCGCCGTTCAGATATACCAGTTCACCACCTGTCATTGAAAACCTCTCTCGAGAAGAAAGACCTCCACCCAACTGTCATCTCGGCCCGAACCTACAGCGAGACGCCGGGCCGGGAAAGAGCGCATCTTACGGCTGTCCCCCGCGCCGCTCAGATCAAGGCGCCGATCGCCGCGAAGCCCAATATCGCCACGCTCCCGGCCGTCACCGCGTATGGAATCTGGGTCCGCACGTGGTCGATCACGTCGGTGGCCGACGCCAGTGAAGCCACAATCGTCGTATCGCTGATCGGGCTGGCATGATCGCCGAAGACGCCGCCCGATAGAGACGCCGCAAGGAACGGCGCCAAGGGTAGGCCCAGCGTCTCGGCCGCAGGGACGGCGATCGGGATCATGATCGCGAAGGTCCCCCAACTGGTCCCCGTCGCGAACGCGATCAACGCCGCGGCGACGAACGTGGCGGGAACCAAAAGCATCGGTGCGGCGATGTTCCGCACCGCCTCGGCTACGAACGGTCCCGTCCCGAGCCTTACGCATACATCACCGAGCGTGATCGCCAGCAGCAGAATCAGTACGAGCCCGAGCAGCGCCTCGACACCCTTGAGGCCCAGCCGAACGAGCTCGTCCAGCGAGGCGAAACGTTGAGCCAGCATCAATACCCAAGCGGCGACGTTGCCCGCGATCACGGCCCAGAGCGCGCTGGTCGATCCCGATCCCTGTCCCAGAACTCCATCTCCGGTGATATAGAGGCCGGCCGGCATCATCAGCACCATCGCAAAGATGGGGACAACCATGTTGATGGCGCGCGGCGGCACATCGCGGGACAGACGAGCCTTGAAGAGCGCCTCGTCCACGGTCATTTCGCCTTCGGGGCTCAGGACGACGCCCTCCGCGGCCCGGGCTTCCGCCGCCTTCATCGGTCCCAGGTTCAGTCCGCGTACCGCCGTGAACCCTGAAAGCATCACCGCTGCGATGGCGTACATGTTGAGCGGGATCGCTTTCACGAACACACCCAGCGGGTTCTCTATGGCCAGCCCCCCCAGAATCCCCAGGACCAGAGCGCCCCAGGCGTTGAACGGGATCAGGATGCAGATCGGCGCCGACGTGGAGTCGGCGATATAGGCGAGCTTCTCGCGGGCGGCCTTGTAGCGATCGAACAGCGGCCGGCACACGGCGCCTGTGACCAGAAGCGTGATGTTCGACTCGATGAAGATGACCACGCCGATCAGCCAGGCCAGCAGGCTGGCGCCGCGGATGCTGCTCACCAGACGGCGCCGTTCCAGCCAGCGCACGAACCCCTCTACACCGCCGGACGCCTCCACATAGATGACCAGGGAGCCAATGAGCAGGCTGAACAGCAAGACGCGCGTGTTCCCCGGCTCGCCGAGTACCATGACCGTTCCCTCTATGGACCCGGCGAACCCTTTGATCGGGTTACCCGCGTTCAGGATAGTCCAGCC
>JBDHAS010000125.1:0-10413 GCA_039588015.1 Gemmatimonadota bacterium
CCACCATGAATCCAAGGAGAACGCAATCAGGATACCGATAGCGACAATGGCGATCTCGCCTGCCACATAACGCCAGTTCAGATGTCTTGAGCGTCTTAACATGCTGACCATCCTGGACATGCCGCATAACGGTCTAGCGTTTCAGAATTGAGATGAGAAGGCCAACCTCCGGTGAGACGAGGTATCCTCATCGGAGGATCCTCAAGCTTGAACGGGCTCTTGCGGCCTAATAACCCGAGATTGGCCCATGTCTCACATGACCGCGAGTTCCTGTGCTTCCACTATAAAAAAGGAACTACCCCTGCCCAACGGGGATGCGTTTCACCTGCGCCTTGCTGGAGGCGGGTGGTCGCGATACTACGTATCCGGCGACAGCGCCTCTATCGCCCGCCGCGCCGCCTCGACCCGTGGCTGGAGCTCGGGGTCGGCATCCTTCCACAGGTCGACCAGCTTGCCGTAGTAGTAGATCGCTTTCGCCGTGTCTCCGCGCTGCCCGTACAGGTCGCCGAGCCGTTCGTACACAACCGGTAGCCAATACGGATCGAATCCAGCAGCAGGTGTGACACCGCCGAGCGCCCGCCGAGTGTAAGGCGTCGTGAGACACCGCTCCGCATAGGGAGTCGTGACGTATCGTTCATACACGGCCAAGGCGGAATCGGCTTGACCGATCGATTCGTACAGCTGGCCGAATAGGGGAAGCTGGCAGATCGGACATCGGTCGCGTTCCTGCACGAAGCGAAGCTCGACCAGGGCATCCTCGACGCGACCCTCGGCCATCGCCACCGAACCCCAGCCAAGACGGCGAGGAACCTCCTGCAAGCGCCTCAGATTCTGAGGGACGATCGACTCCCACTCCACTAGGAATTCTCGCGCCCGCTCGGGCTCCCCGAGGAACGCGTAGAACGCGGCCAGTCCGGGATAGGGCCGGCCGAAAGGCTCGATGGACTCGAGCGAGCGCTCCTCAAGCGCCGCTCCGATCGTCACGAGTGCACGAGCCGTATCACCGCGGAACCAAGCCTGCATGCCGGCCAGTTCGATCGCGTTTGCCAGGTAGCCTTCGGGTCGCTCACCGTCCGCATCTGCGGCCATCGCATCGCGAAAATGAGTCTCGGCCTCCGCGAACTTGCCTTGCACCTGGTCCAAACGGCCCAAATGCCGACTGATCCTCGCTCGATACAGGTGGCTTTCTCTGTTGCGATCTCGCCAACTTCTGAGGTGGGCCTCGGCCGCTCCGTAGTCGCCACTCGCAGCGGCGAGGATGGCGCGGTTGTAAGCAACGATATCCGGGTACAGCGGTGGCTTCTCTTCCCACTGGCGAAGAGTCTCTTCCGCCTCGTCGAACTTACCCTGGCTGAACTGGCTGCGAGCCAGACCGCCTCGACTGATCCGCGCCAGCGTATCTAGCTCGATTCGGTGACGAAACAATTCCTCGGCGCGAGCGTAGTCGTGCAGCGTCTCGTACGCGCCAGCGATCTGGTTGTATGCCTCAGCCCAGTACGGGTCCATCTCGAGCACCGTGCTCCAGGCGTTGATCACGGCCTCCCAATCACCCGTGACCATCTGGTGGTAGACCGCCACGGTATTGTACTGCTCCTTGAGCGTCAGTTGGTGCCGGAGCTCATAGGCTTTGGTGGCGTCTGCGATTATCTGTGCGGGCTCGATACCCATATTCGTAAGGCAGTGAGCGCGCATCCGATATGCGGCAACGAATAGCGTATCGATCTCTATCGCTCGGCTGGCGAGATCGCAGGCGCGGCGAAATTCACGCAGCTGCGTGTTGGCTCGAAGGCTCTCGGTATACAGTCGCAGAGCTTCTAGCGAGGGTGTCCGCACCTGTTTGAGGGGTGGGCCGCGTCGGATCGTCTTCAGCGACTCACCGATTCTCTCCCGCAGACGTGCAGACAATCGGTCGGTAGCCGATATGATGCTGTCGGGGTGCTCCGCCGTTTCCCGGAACGATTCCAGCACCTCGCCCGTTTCGGCCGCTTCGAGCCGCGCCGTCAGGACGTAGCTCGACCCGCTCTGGTGGAGCGTACCGGCCACCACCGCCTTGAGCCCGCCGCGAATGGCCACCTCACGCGCCAACTCGCCGCTCAGCGGCTCCTCTGGGGGCCTCGTCATTTGGCGCAGCACCCCTGTGACATACGCGCGATTCGCCACCCCCACTACCGGTGACCCATCAAGATCGAGCCGCACGAGGTCCGTCACCATCACCGCCTTCATCGGGTCGCCGGTGTGGTCCTCGAAGTCGGCGAGCACGATGAGGTCCGTTTCCTCCAGAATGCCCTTGCCGATCAGGGTGCCCCACGGCCCGATCCCCAGGGCGCGCGTCGCCATATAGCCGGAGACGGCGACAGCGAGAACGGCGAACGAGCTGGCGATCAAGACAATTGTCGTACGCCAGCTCAGCCATCCCTTCAGGGCTGGAGCGTTCTCCAGGATCGCGGTCAGCAGTACGAAAGGAAGGCACGCTGAAAGCAAAGCCACCGCAGAGCTAAACAGCCAGTCGGGAAGGCCAAACTGCAGCGTCGAAACGTGCGCCAAGCCGGTGATGACCAGCGAGACAGCCGCGTAGATCGTTAAGGCAAGCACCAGCCGACCGCCAACCGGACGAAACTGATGCTCCGGCGAGCGCTCGGCCTCGGTCGCCTCGCTTCGATGGCCCTCACGCGTCAAGGCTTCGACATACCCACCCGCCTCACGCCTCAAGCGCTCGGCCAACTCGAGAACCTCGGGCAGCGGTTCCGCGCCCAGCTCTTCCCGCAGTAGACGCGCGTGCTCCTGGGCGTGCTGGATCGCGTTCCCGGGGTCTCCCGAGCGCGCCATCGCCTCCATCAATCGCAGCGCGTAACGCGAGTTGTAGCGGTCGTGCTCGGCCAGCCGTTTCCACCAGCCGACGGCGCGCGCGTGGTCGCCTGCCGCCTCGGCTTCCGCAGCCAACTTGTCGAGGGCGTCCGCGTACTTGTCGGCCAGCCGCTGCCGCTCGCCCTCCACCCAGCGCTCGAACTCGGCTCCTCCGTCGGCAAAGAACCCATCGAGGAACGGGCCCCGGTACAGCTCCGCGGCGTGCGTGAGTTGTCCGGCGTCGAGAGCGTCCTGGAAAGCACAGACGTCGCTCCTGACGACGTTCGGGTCGAGTCGAAGAATTTCGCCCACGGTGCGCACGGCGTCGTCGCCCAGCGACCGGCGGATCTGGTAGACGGTGTCGGCCAGGCGGTGGCGCGCCCGGGCGCCGTCGCTCTCCGGCCACAGGTATCCGATCAGCTTCTCGCGGCTGTAGCCTCGGTCACGCGCGGTGGCGAGGAGCGCCAGGATGGCCAGAGCGCGTTGGGGCAGGGCGTCTTTTTGGGCAGCACCGCCACATTCCTCGAAGGAGACACCGCCGAAGAGGCGCAGAAGATACATGGCTCCGCCTGCGATTCGCTCAAGGACGAAGACCGGATTATTTCCGGATTATTCGCGGACCCTCGGGCCCTAAGATATCTGGAAACGCAAGCCACGGGCCAGAGGTTCGCTCTCGCGCGCCATCCTGGCGTACCGGAGCGACGAGCTCTCTCCAACGTGTCGTCGGACCCGACCATCCTCAGCCCATCCCACCGTTGGGGTGGCTCGGTTCCGGGCGGACCTCTGGCTCCGGAGTTCACCGCGCGCAGGAGGTCATTATGGGCACCCGATTGTTCACACCCGCTCTCATCGCCGCTGTCTGCCTCGCGGTAGGCTGCGACGAGCCGACCCCGACCGAGGTCACGCCCGAGCCGTCGGACTTGCAGTTTTCCGTCACCTCCAACGAGAAAGATGTCCCATTCGCATTTGGGGCAGCGGGTTGTGGAGACCAGATTTGGATCGAGGGAACCGACCATTGGGTCGTCAAGCGCACCGAGACGCCGAGCGGCAGGATCCAATGGAGCTGGCGGACGAACTTCAGCGGCTCCGCCATAGGTACTCTGAGCGGCAACAGATGGAAGGTGACTGGAACGTATGGCTACCAGGAAGTTCTGGACGGCAACGACGGGTTCCCATACGTGGCGAAGTATCAAGACTGGGCAGTCTTTGTCGGGCTCGGGCAGACGCCGAACGTGAAGTGGAAGGCTAACTTCCACGTGACCATCAACGCCTCAGGTGATGTCGTCGTCGAACGAAGACCTTTCGACGTAACTTGTCAGGGATACTAGCGAGTCCGTGAACACGTCATCGAGAAACGGATCCTGGCCGCAGGCCCCGAGCGTCTCAGCGGCGCTCGGGGCCCTCTGACCGTTACCCCGCACCTAGTAGGGCTGGCCAAAGAGGCGAAGAGGCGCGGCGGAGAGCGACGCGTCGCTGAGCACAGGTGGGCAACGAGCGGCCCGGGAGACGGCAGGAAGGCATAGGCCGGCAATGCTCGAATCTTCTGTCTTGGAATGCGGACTCGGAGTCTGTTGGCAGTATACCTGCGCCCGAACCTAAGCTGGAATCGCTTTTCAAGAGAATGGACTACCTCACGTCAGTTACCAACAATCCTCAGGAGACTTGTGGGCCGGACTCGGCACCTGCGCTGGCGGGCCAATGGAATTAAAGCACGTTACGGTCGAGGCCGCGATACTGGATCGCCTCGGCGATGTGAGCGGACCGGATGGTCTCGCTCTCCGCCAGATCCGCGATCGTCCGTGCGATCTTCAGCACACGATGGAACGAGCGCGCCGACAGCCCGAAGCGCGCCATCGCTGACCGCAAGAGCGACAATCCGGTATCGTCCGCACGGCAATACCGCCGAACGTCGCGCGCGCCCATCTGCCCGTTGGCGTACAACCCGTCACGGCCCTCGAAGCGCGCCAGCTGTAATCTCCGCGCCGCCTCGACCCGCGCGGCTACCACGGCGGAGTTCTCGCCGTCGATCGAGTCCAGAAGCTCGGGCGAGGAAACCGGCGGGACCTCGATGTGCAGATCGATGCGATCGAGCAGTGGGCCCGACACCTTGGAGCGGTAGCGCAGGATCATCCGCGGCGTACAGCGGCATCGCCGACGGTCATCGCCCAGGAATCCACAGTGACAGGGATTCATGGCCGCCGCCAGGATGAAGCGCGCCGGGAAGGTGAGCGAGCGCGCCGCCCGTCCGATAGTCACGTGCCCGTCCTCGAGCGGTTGCCTCAGCACCTCCAGCACATTCCGCCTGAACTCGGTCAGCTCATCGAGGAAGAGGACGCCGTGGTGTGCGAGCGACGCTTCACCCGGTCGCGGCATGTTCCCGCCGCCGACGAGGCCGGCATCGCTAATGGTGTGATGCGGCGCGCGGAAAGGTCGCTCGGTGACGAGTCCCCGGTCCGGCGCCAACTGACCGGCCACCGAATGGACTCGCGTCACCTGGATGGCTTCGGCCAGGCTCAGCCCGGGAAGGATGGTCGGGAAGCGGCGAGCGAGCATCGTCTTACCGCCGCCGGGCGGCCCGACCAGCAGGATGTTGTGACCGCCGGCCGCCGCGATCTCCAGCGCCCGCTTGGCATGCTGCTGTCCGCGAACGTCTGCCATGTCGAGAGACGAGCCAGATCGCTGCCGCAGCAGCGCCGCCGCGTCGACGGCGACCCGGGGAAGGTCCGCCGTGCCCTGGAGGAACGAGACGACATCGGCCAACTCGCGCGCGCCCCGCACATCGAGATCGGTGACGACCGCGGCCTCTGAAACGTTTTCGACCGGTAGGATGAAGCCGGCGATACCTTCCTGCGCCAGCGCTTGCGCCATGGGCAAAGCCCCGCGGATCGGGCGCAGCGCGCCGTCGAGCCCCAGCTCTCCGGCCAGCGCATAGCGCTCAGCGAGGCCTTCTCCGATCTGACCCGTGGCGGCGAGCAGGCCGCAGGCGATGGGCAGATCGAAGTGACTGCCTTCCTTCTTGATGTCGGCGGGGGCCAGGTTGATAGTGATCTTGCGCGGCGGCACCTCGAAGCCGGCGTTCTGGACGGCGGCCAGCACACGCTCCTTCCCTTCCCTGACCGCACTCTGAGCCAGGCCGACGGTCGCCATCGCCGGGAGCCCCGACGCCGCATCGACCTCCACGGCGACGACGTACGCGTCGATCCCGACAATGGCGGCGGTACGAACGCGTGCCAACATGTCAGCTCAACCTCCATCTACCCATCCCGGAGACACGTTCGGTCGCGAGGATCAACCGATGATCAACGAGCCGCCGACGGCCATCACCGACCGAGAGCCTTGACGCCGCGAGACCGGATGGTGCAACGTGCCGGGACGAGCCGCCCCACAGAACCGAGAAACCCGGAAGGCGTGTGTCTAGTTCGAGCGCCGACAAGCGGCGTCCGCTGCTGATGGAAGGTATGACCTGGCCGGAGGTCGCCGATTATCTCGAGCGCGACCAGCGGTTGATTATCCCCATCGGCACCTGCGAGCAGCACGGCCGGCATCTGCCGCTGGGAACCGATTCGTTGATGGCGGAAGAACTGGCCCATGACCTTTCGGCCGAGTTCGGTGTTCTCGTTGCACCGACACTCGCCTACGGGGTCAATGTCGAGACCGAGCAGGATTACGCTGGTACCGGCTCGTTGCGACGGAAGACGCTGCACCGCGTCTTGAACGATTTGCTGGCGGCGTGGGAGAGGCACGGCTTCGAGGAGTTCATCCTGATCACCGCGAACTTCCACGACCCGCACCTCGATGCGGTGACCACGGTCGTGACCGAGCAAGCCCGGGTGCGCGTCGTTGACCTACAGAGCGTGAGAATCGGCCAGTTCCTGGAGAAGCAGACGGCGCCCGAGCACGCCGGTGAGGCGGAGACTTCGGTGATCCTGTATCTGGCGCCAGAACTGGTTCGGAAAAAGGAAATCAAGGACTATCCGCTCGCTCCCGAGGAAGTGAAGCGTTACCTTCGGGGCCGAATGCCGCAGCCCCCAGCGGGTTGCGAGGGAGCGATCGGGCATCCTTCTGTAGCGAACGCCGAAAAAGGTGAGAGGATCTACCAATACGTACTCGACAAGCTCCGGACGAAGTTGTTTCTGGAGGCGGAGCCATAGGCTCGTGAGACTGGTCTATCCAGTGTTGGCTTTGCTGGCTGTGTCGGCCACCTACCCAGCCATCAAAGCCGAGCCAGAGGTCGTAGACGGGGGCACGTTCACGCTCTATTTGCGGGGCGCGCGGATCGGCGAGGAACGGTTCTTCATCCGGAAAGAGGAAGCGGGGGGTGGCGCACCCATCTACCGGGCGGGCGCCGAGCTCCTCCTGAAGCTCGATGTTGGCACGACCATGCGCATCGGTGTCGCGCTCGAGACTCTGGGCTCCACGTGCCAACCACGCCGCTACGAGGCCGAGATCAACGGTACAGAGGCCAAGAGCATCGTGGGAACGATGGTAAGGGACAGGATCAGGCTCGACATCCGGTCGCCGAGCGGCGACGAGATGACCGAGTTCCTGCTTCGCGGCAAGGCCGCGATTCTAGACAAGCACATCGCGCATCACCACTTCTTTGCCTGGAAGCAGCTGGACGGAAACCCGTCGACCGAGGCGACCGTACTGATTCCAAGGGAGAAGGCGAAGCTCGCAGCCACGATCGAAGATGTCGGACTGGAACTCGTCGAGCTCGCCGGCGCGGAATTCGAGCTACGTCACATCACTATCACGGCCGAAGGTCGTCCGGCACGCCATGTCTGGCTCGACGGCGAACGGGTCATGAAGGTCGAAGTCCCGGAAGAAGGTTTCATCGCAGAACGATCGGACACAGCCAGCTAGGCGGTTCATCAAGCCAAAAAGGGGGATCCTATGAACGTTGAAGGCCGGACTGCCGGAGACACCGGCGCAGGAGGGGCGGGACCCAGTCTAATTCAGCGAGTCATCATGGCCTTCACCGCGCCCGCCAAGTTGGGCGAGGTTCTGCGAAGCTACTCGCCGTGGTTCTGGACGCTGGCCATCGTGGCCGTCGTCGGAGCGGCCGCGTTCGCCCTGGTTCCAGTCGACCTGTGGCGGGCGGCGCTAGAGGAAAGGGCGCGGTCACAGCCAGAAGGGCCCGACCTGGACACACTGGTAACGATATCCCGCATTACGGGCCCGCTGGGCGCCCTGATCATGGGCTTCGTCGTGGCCGCTATCAGCGCGGGGATCCTGTACCTCGTGTTCAACGTAGCGTTTGGCCTGGACGCGACGTACAAGCAGCACCTGAGCGGAATGGCTCATATCTCGTGGATCACGACGCTAGGATTCCTACTGCTTATCCCGATCTGGATCTCGAAGGGGGACATGCAGATCGCGTTGGGGCTGGGGCTGTTGCTGCCAGAAGCGCCGGCGTCTTTCGGCGCCCACTACGTCAACAGCATCACCATCTTCGGGCTGTGGGCGGCCGTCGCTCTCGGCCTCATCGAGTCCGGAATATCGGGTGGGAGGATCAGCACGGGGAAAGCGGTGGGGGCGATTCTGGTGCTTTATCTCGTCGCGGCGGCCGTCAAGGCTGTCATGGCCATGATGGGCGGCTAGGAACGGCGTGGTACTGAAACCGGCCTGGCACGGTCTGGCCGGCTAGATTCGTGGGGCAGCGGCCCGGGCAGACGTCCGGCCGCTGCTCTTTCATCATGGCGGAAAGACCGCCGGGCCGCCGAAACTCTTGACTTGACGGCCTCGTACGGCTAAGCAAAAGCGCCGCATCCCATATGCACGGCCGGGGCAGCAGATGTTCCCCGGGAATAAGCGCAATCAGGGGCCGGCGTGACAGCCGGGAGGGCCCGGGCCCGCGGCGCGAGAAGCGGTCGCCCGGGAGCGCACGTGAATACGACGAGCCCGAGCCACTCTGCGCGACGAATAAGCCCTAGGTCCGTGGGTATAGTGAGTTAGGGATATCGATCAGCATACTACACCTGATGGTTGTTATCTTTTTCGAAGAGCTTCAACGAACCCCAGATTTGGAGATGGGTCATGACGTGGAGAGCGGTCTGTAGCGCGCTTCTTCTGTGTCCAATCGGTCTTGTATCCACAGCCCACGCGCAGGAGCGAGCGCCCCTTACCCTCGAGCAGGCGATCGAACTCGCCCAACTGAACAACCCTACATACCTGCAGGCCGTGAACGCCTTGGGACCGGCGAACTGGGGCGTCAGAGCCGCCAACGCGAATCTCTATCTACCCAACGCCGATCTCGGCTTCTTCACCAGCTGGCAGGACGCGGGCGATGAGCGGCTGGGCGGCGCGACATTCTCCCAGCCGTCGATCCTGCTCTCACAGTACGCTTTCAGCGTCTCGTACCAGCTGAACGGGACGACGCTGTTCCAGCCGGGCCAGCGCAAGGCAGAACGGACGGCGGCCGAGCTGCGAGTCAACGATGCCGAGCTGTTTTTGAGAAACCAAGTAACCCGCGCTTACATCGAGGTCCTCAGGCTGCAGGAGCGCGCCGTGCAGGCCGAGCGCGAGCTACGCCGATCGGACGAGCACCTGCGACTTGCCGAGGCGCGGGAGGAGGTCGGCGCAGGCACGCGGCTGGAGACCATGCAGGCGGAGGTCGCCCGAGGCCGCGCCGAAGTCGACCTGGTGCTGGCGCAAAACGCCGCGCGAGTCGCCAAGCTGCGCCTGGTTGAGGCGCTCGGAGTCAGGGTATCGGCAGACCAGATCGACCTCGTGAGCGAGTTCGAGATCTTCGAGCCGCAGCTGGACTTGGAGTCGCTGGTCAACGACGCGATGACCCGTCACCCCAGCCTCGTCGCCCTGCGAGCGGACCGGAACGCCGCGAACTCGACCATCAAGACGGCGAAGGCTTCCTACTTCCCGACGCTGTCGCTGCAGGCCCGCTGGAGCGGATTCACGCGAGAGGAGACCAATCCCGACCTGTCGATCCAGCAGGGGATCTCATCGGCGCAGGGGAATGCTGCGGCGACCGAAGGGCTCTGCAATACCTTCAACGAGCTGTATACGCTCTCGGGAACGACACCGCCGCCGCAGTTCGGGAACTGCTCGCAGTTCGCGTTCACGGCTGAGGACTCGCTCGCGATCGATCAAGGGTTCAGGGCAAGGAACGATGTGTGGCCGTTCTCGTTCAGCAACGAGCCGGTAACGCTGAGCGCGTTCTTCAGCCTGCCGCTCTTCAATGGCTTCGACCGTCAGCTGCAGGTCGAGCGCGCGATCGCCACTCGGAACGATGTGGACTACGCGATTCACGGCCTCGAGTTGCAGATCCGCGCCGACGTGACCGAAGCGGTCCACAACCTAGAAACGGCACACCAGACCGTTCGGTTGCAGGTGGAGAACACGGCGCGGGCGGGAGAGGAGATGAGGCTGGCCCAAGAGCGTTATCAGCTGGGAGCCGGGACGTTCCTCGAGCTTCTCGACTCGCAGACGCTTTCGGCACAAGCGGAAGTCGACCAGATCGAATCGGTGTTCGGATTCCACCAGTCTCTGGCCTTTCTCGAGGCTGCCGTTGGCCGCTCGTTGAGTCTCGCTCCAAGTCAAGAGAACCGGGAG
>JBDHAS010000126.1:0-11117 GCA_039588015.1 Gemmatimonadota bacterium
CGACGGCTCTTACACCTACGTCCACGACGGCAGCGAGACGGCGAGCGACGCCTTCGTCTATGAGGTCTCCGACGGCAACGGCGGCACCGCCACCGCGACCGTGAACCTCACGATCACCGGTGTGAACGATCCGCCGGAGGCTTTCGATGACGCGGGCACGGTGGCCGAGGGCGGTACCCTGAACGAGTCCGCACCGGGCGTACTCTCTAACGACAGCGATCCCGACGGCGATCCACTGACGGTCAACACCACGCCGATCACGGCTCCGGCTAACGGGTCGCTGACGCTCAACGGCGATGGCTCCTACACGTACACACACGACGGCAGCGAGACCACGAGCGACGCCTTCGTCTACGAGGTCTCCGACGGCAACGGTGGTAGCGCCACCGCCACCGTGAACCTCACGATCACGCTGGTCAACGATCCACCTCAGGCCGTAAGTGACGCCGGTACGGTCGCCGAGGGTGGCACACTGAACGAGCCCGTACCCGGCGTACTTGGCAACGACACCGATGCCGAGAGCGATCCGCTCACGGTCAACACCACGCCGATCACGCCGCCTGCCAATGGGTCACTGACGCTCAACGGCGACGGCTCCTACAGCTACACGCACGACGGCAGCGAGACCACGAGTGACGCTTTCGTCTATGAGGTCTCCGACGGCAACGGCGGTACGGCCACCGCCACGGTCAACATCACCATCACCGGCGTGAACGATTCGCCGGTCGCTTTCGACGACGTCGGTACGGTGGACGAGGGTGGTACGCTGACCGTGACGGCACCAGGGGTTCTCTCCAATGACAGCGACCCCGACGGCGATCCGCTCACGGTCAACACCACGCCGATCACGCCGCCTGCCAATGGGTCACTGACACTCAACGGCGACGGATCGTACACATACATCCACGACGGCAGCCAGACGACGAGCGACGCTTTCGTCTACGAAGTCTCCGACGGTAACGGCGGCACCGCCACCGCGACGGTCAACCTTACGGTCACGGCGGTTCCCAGGGTGCACGTAGTCTCGCCTGATGGATCGACCGGATACAGCACCTCGGGCGGACGGAATTCGGACAGGCATCTGGAAGTCACGGTGATCCTGGTAGATGACAGCGGAGCCCCTGTTGCTGGGGCCAGCGTAACTGCCACGATCGACGGTCCGACGCCGGGAGGCGGCACGGCGACTACGGACGCGTCGGGCACGGTAACGTTCAAGATCACTAACGCGCCGTCGGGCCCGTACACCACCACGGTGACTGCGGTTACCGCTGCCGGGCTCGAGTGGAACGGCACGACGCCGCCGAATAGCTATGAGAAGTTGTAGGAGCGGCGACAAAGCACATCGGTGCACGGTTCCGGAGAACCTCGGACGAGAAGAGACCGCGCGCGCCGAGGGGCATAGCTAGAGTAACCCTCGGTGCGCAGCTTCTTCTTACGCTGCTTCCGGATACAGAATCGGTGTCCATGGCTCGACTCCTGCGTCCCATGCCTGCGACGATGAGGAGGGTGCTCGCCGGAGGTGATTCCTTCAGACCGCTGACGGCAGGGCGACGCTAGGCCCCGTGCTGGTCCGCTTGAGCCCCACCAGCAGATGTGATCTCACACAGTTTGTCGGTAGCTCGGGATGCCTGAGCCGCAAGGCCAGGCGGTTGTGGGGGGATAGCCTAATCCCGTGAGGGGGCAGCCCTCGGTAGGAGGCCCGCAACGGCTCACGTTGACGCTTCCGCGCCACACAATCAACCGGATAGCTTGGAAAAGAGAGGCACGACCGCAACGAATCAGTCACGGAGTTACACGCGCGCGAAACGTAGGACCGCGTTACGTGCATTGAGCATGATCATGGCCCTTGTCCTTGTCGCCGCCTGCACGCGAAAGCTTCCAACCGCCCCTAGGCAGCGCGATGGTGGGCGCGCGCTCATCGGTGCGGGCGATATCGCCAGCTGCGCAAGTACCGGAGATGAAAAGACGGCCGCTCTCGTGGACTCGCTCCTCGTGGAGCATCCGGATGCGCTCGTATTCACCGCGGGTGACAACGTCTACCAGAACGGTACAGCGCAAGAGTACGCCGACTGTTACGGGCCCAGCTGGGGTCGTTTCAAGGATCGGACGTGAACCACGATCGGCAACCACGAATACTATCTCGGGAACGCCGATCCAACCTTCGACTACTTCGGCGAGAGGGTGGGACCGAGGAACCTGGGCTACTACAGCTTGGACGTGGGGAACTGGCATCTCGTGATGCTGAACAGTAACAGCAGCTTCGTACCGGTGAATCCGGGCTCACCTCAGGATCGGTGGCTGCGCGCAGATCTGGCTGCTACGACAAAGTCCTGCGTCATGGCCGTCTTTCACCATCCTCGCTTCTATTCGTGCGAGTCCGGCTTGAGCTGTGACTTCGTCTCGAGCAAGACGAGGCCGTTCTGGGATGCGCTGTACGAGTACGGCGCCGACGTGATCATCAACGGTCACTACCATCACTACGAGCGGTTCGCACCCCAGGACCCGGACGGAAACCACGACCCGGATTCCGGCATCCGAGAGTTCATCGTGGGAACCGGTGGCACCAGTGTATCAATACACGATATCCGGGCCCCTAACAGCGAGATCCGCAACGACGAAGAGTCATTCGGGGTTATCAAGCTCACCCTTCACTACGACAACTCGTACGAGTGGGAGTTCATCCCAACTGCCGGATACACGTTCACCGATTCGGGCAGTGGCATATGTGGGCGGTGACTGCAGTGTGTCGCTCAGGGAATTCACCCCCGACTCAACACGGGGGCCTAAGTACGCCCGCCGCGACGCGCGTTCCGGTACGTGTTGCGGGCAAACGAGTTATGGCGCACGGACGAACCGTGGCCACAGCTCCAGATGCCCGCCCTGTCGGGCTGGACAGTTTCCCGCTTCTGCATTATGATTGTTTCGGGACAAAGGTCCTCTCGCCCGGTCCACCACCCGGGTCCGGTGGTTGCAGACAACTCCTACTACCACCGCAAGTTACATCTCCCGCCGTTAAGACTGATTTGAATCCACCTCGGAGTCGTGCGCCGACACGCTCTGTTCAGGCCCTCCGGTTCCGAGTGCCTACCGTCGAATAGGAGATCCGTGTTGAAAGACATGAGGATCAAGGGCTCACCCGCCCGCAACCTTGCCAGGCGAGCGATGGCGCTCTGTCTGGCATACACCCAATTGTTGATGATGGCATGCGCCAATTCCTCGCAGCCCGCCGAGTTTGTCGCCCCCACGCCCGAACAGCAGCTGGTGCTCAGGCGCGGCGACATCCTGCGAATCGACGTATGGCGCCAGCCGGAGTTCAGCGGCGAGTTCGAGATCAGCGCCGAGGGCACGTTAGTCCATCCGCTGTACCAGGGGGTCACGGTGGCTGGCCTCACGCTACCGGCCGCTCGCGAGGGTCTCTCCGAGTTTCTCGCGACGTACCTGCAAGGTGCGCGAATCGTTGTCGAACCACGCTCAGGCGTCACCGTTTCCGGCGAGGTTCGCCAGCCCCGCCTGTACCACCTCCAGTGGCACACCACCATCGCCGAAGCGATCGGCTATGCCGGTGGCCCGACCCCGGTAGCGCAACTAGACAAAATCCGCCTGGTTCGCGATGGCTCAGAGTATGAGTTGAGCCTGCGCCAAGAGCTGGCCTCCTATGGAAACGTCGAGGTCGTCTCTGGTGATCAGATCTTCGTGGAACGTCGGTCGGAATTCAGCATCTGGCGGGACGTCATTGCCCCAGTGGCGACGCTAGCCGCCCTCACACTGACGATCATCCGGATCAGCGAGAAGACCGGCAACTAAGAATACCTAGGTCCCGCTGCCGATCCAGCCAGTCCTAGGCGCATGATTTGCAAAAGCAGGCCACGAGGCGAAGGAGAAAAAGGAAGACGAAATACAAAACGGGGACGGGGCGCCCTCGAGAACGGCTGGATCCAGCCCAAGGTGGAAGACGGAGCTCCTCTTCATATGTGAAAGGCCCCGTGGGAACAAGGGCAATGTCGTATACCCAGGAAAGGTAGGTATGTCTAGATGAGTGGGCAGAACGGCGACGAGCTATTGGCACGGAGTGGAGGAGACCGTTTCTACCGGCCACCGCAGCGAATGCAAGCGCCAGGTAGTAGCTCCACCGGCGGGGCCGACACGATCAAATTCTCCGATGTGGTCGAGACGGCGCGTCGCTGGTGGCGGGTCTTGGTGGGTGGTGCGGCGCTCGGACTCGTCGCGGCCGCTGTGTGGGTCCTCATTCAGGTGCCCCACTATCGTGCCACCGCGGTGTTGCGGGTAGGCGAGGCCCGCGACGCGATGACGAGCGGAATCGAAGCACGCGTGCGGGAGCCAGAACGCTACGTCAATCCACTTACCTCGCAGGTGCAGCTGATCAGTAGCCGCTCGCTCATCGGAGAAGTCGTGGACTCGGTGGGATTCCGTCTTCGAACCGAGTACCGCGGGTTTGAGCCAGGCCTACTCGCGGCCGTGCACATCGCATCAGACGCGACCGCGGACACTCTGTGGCTGGAGTTCGCTGAGGACAAGTACTCGGTGCGCACGCAGCGGGCTTGGCGCCGCGGCGAGTACAGTCAGCTATTCGATTTGGAGGGCGTGCGCCTCGTCCTCGATGGGCAACCCTCCACGGAACACGCCACGTGGCCTGTAGTCTCACGCGATCGGGCGGTGGACCGCTTGCTTGGCAAACTGCAGGTATCGGCGCGAAACGAGACCAACATTGTAGACGTCTCCTTCGATCACCCCGATCCGGTCACCGCCCAACGCATCGTGAATACTCTGGTTACCCGGTACCAGGCGTTCGATGCAAACTTCGCGCAGCAGCGCGCTGGCCGTCGACGAATCTTCCTCGAGGAACAGCTTGCCCAGACCGACGCGAGTCTGCGAGAAGCGGAGCGGCGGCTCACCGCCTTTAGGAACAGGGCGCAAACATACGACGCGCGGGAGGAGCTTGCTGCACAGCAAGGAAACCGACTAACCCTGGACATCCGGCGTGAAGAACTCGACGCGGACCGCCGCATGTTCCAGACCCTCCTGGAGCGGGTTGACGGCTCGACGGAGGCGGAACGGTGGGAGGTCCTTCGTACGCTTGTCTCATCACCGGGGATCGCGGAGAACCCCGTTGTCTCCCAGTTGCATCAGCAACTCTTGCGCTACCGAACGTCCATCGACTCACTGACGACCGGCGCGTTCGGGACCGCGGGTACGAACCCCGACGTCCAGCGTTTGCGTGAGTTGATGACCGGTGCCGAAGAGAACCTGGTTGGCGCCCTATGGAGCCACTTGGGCGCGCTCGATGCGCGCGCCGAGGCCCTGCAGGAGCTGGACTCGCGCATGGCCGTGGCGATGTCGAGGCTTCCAACTCAGCTAGCGCAAGAGGCCCGCCTCGACCAGATGGTCGAGACCTACAGGAGTATGGTTGACCAATTGCGCGAGGAGTACCAGAAAGCCGGGATGGCTGAGGCCGTTGCGGTTGGGCAGGTCGACATCGTTGACCTCGCAACGCGGCCCTACAAGCCCTTGCCCGGTATGCGTGCGCTGAAGTTGGTATTAGGCCTCTTGATGGGATTGGCGCTGGCAGGGAGCGGTGCGTTTCTACTCGAGCACCGCAACCCCTCGATTCGCCGACGAGAAGAGGTCGAAGCTCTCCTCCATCTGCCGTTGCTCGGTGTCATTCCTGAAGCCCGCCCCAACCTGGCGGAATCAGGGTGGCGTGCGCTTCCGGACGGCGCTGGAGGCAGAGAAGGAGACGGGAACCGTATTCCTACGCTCGCCACGGACGGCAGCTTCGCCCGTGAGGCCTATCGTATGCTGCGAACGAACCTCCTATTCGGTGAGTGGGCAAGAGACGTAAAGAGCCTGGTCGTTACCAGCACGACCCCCAGGGAAGGAAAGACGCTCACCTCCGTCCACCTCGCTGCGTCGATCGCTGAGGAGGGGCCGCGCGTGCTACTCATCGACGGGGATCTGTGGCGCGGGAGAATTCACGAAATGGCCGGCGTCCCGGAAGCGCCGGGCTTTGCGGAGATGCTTGCTGGCGAGATGCCAACCGGCGCCGTGCGGAGCACCGGCGCGCCTCGATTGTTCCTGCTCCCTCGGGGCCGGAGTCACCCCAGCCCGTCTTCGCTAACCAGAAGCGCGGAAATTCGCAAAGTCATGGACCGCTTCGCTGAAGAGTATGACGTGATCATCGTCGACGGACCGCCCGTGCTGGCGACCGCCAGCGGACCCGCGCTGGCCTCCGTCGCGGACGGTGTCATGCTCGTCATTCGAGCTGGCCGAACCGAGCGCCAAGCCGTGAAGGAGGCTCTGAAAGAGCTTGATACGGTGGGTGCACGTGTTGTGGGAGCCGTGCTGAACGATCCGAGCGGCACGCTCGGGGTGGAGCGGCAGCACTACTATGCCTACGCCAAGCCGTGAGCAAGACTCGCGTTCCCAGCTCGCAGTCCGTTGTCCGTATGTCCATCGCTCCCGGGCGTCCCGGGAGCGATCCCGGGTTCGACTTTCTTTCCGGCCCTTCGGTTTGGAGCCTTCCAGCCGCTTAGGAGATTCGCGTTGAGGAATATGAGGACCAAAGGTTCACCTGCCCGGAACATTGCCAGGCGAGCAACCGCGCTCTGTCTGGCATACACCCATCTGTTGATGATGGCATGCGCCAGTCCCTCGCAGCCCACCGAGTTTGTCGCCCCGACGCCTGAGCAGCAGTTCGAACTCAAGCGCGGCGACATCCTGCGGGTTGAGGTATGGCGCCAGCCTGAATTCAGCGGCGATTTCCAGATCAGCTCCGAGGGCACGCTAGTACATCCGCTATACCAAGACGTCACGGTGGCTGGCCTTACCCTTCCGGCCGCCCGCCAGCGTCTCTCCGAGTTCCTCGGGACCTACCTGCAAGGAGCGCAGCTCGCAGTTGAGCCGCTCTCCAGCGTCACAATTTCCGGCGAGGTCGACCAGCCCAACGTCTACCACCTCGCGTGGGGTACTACCGTCGCCGAAGCGATCGGTCGTGCTGGTGGCCCGACCACGGAGGCGCAACTAGACAAGATCCGCCTGGTTCGCGATGGCTCCGAGTATGAGTTGAGCCTACTCCAAGAGCATTGGGAACGGACGGGTCGTTCCTGGAGCATGAGCCAGCAGCTGACCTCCCTTTGGAACGTCGAAGTCGTCTCCGGCGATCAGATCTTCGTCGACCAGCAGTCACAATTCAGTATCTGGAAGGACATCATTGTCCCGGTGTCGGTGCTCGCCTCCCTCACTCTGACCGTCATCTTGCTCAGCGAGCGCAACAAGTAGGACTGTTGAAAGGAACGTCCGCAAACCGCTGCCGTAGACCCCCAAGGACATGAGCCGATGGGCTTGGCTAAGGCGGGCCGAGCGGCCAACCGAGAATCACAGACTGCCGTTTGGAGGCGCTGAGGGCGACGTCACTTCTGCGAAGACCTCCTCCAGGCTCACCGGCTTGAGGGATATCGAGCTCAAAGGGATCCCGGAGAAGTAGCCGGCGACCTCGCCCAGCTGGGCAACCCGCGGCAACCAGACCGTGACCGCGGCGGCCGCGGAGCGGCACTCGAGCCCGCGATCCGCCGCCCGCTGGCGCACTGCCGCTAGATCGGCCGCCTCGATCACCGCCAACTGCGCCGCCGGAATGAGGGCGCGCAGCTCTTCCATCGAACCCTCCGCAGCCAGCTCCCCATCGGCCAGGACGCCGATCCGTGTGCAGTGTAACTCCGCCTCCTCCAACCGATGAGTGGTCAGCAAGATCGCCCGCCCCTCGAGCTTTAGGCCGCGGATCACGTCCCAGACACGGCGGCGCGTCTCGAGATCGAGACCCACGCTCGGCTCGTCGAGGATAATGAGCGGCGGTCCATGCAGCAGCGCCACCGCGATGTGTAGCCGGCGCAGCATCCCGCCGCTCAATTCCTCGACCCGGCTCGCGGCCCGTTCTTCGAGACCGACGGCCCGCAGGCACTCGGCGACCCGTCTCTGTCGAGCCTCCCGATTCAGGCCGTAGAGACCAGCGAAGAAGCTCAGGTTGTGCTCGGCAGTGAGGTCGCGGTAGAGCGCGATCGCCTGCGGAGTTATGCCCATGCGCCTCCGCGTCGCCGCTGATGCCGGCTCGCCATCGACGGTGACTGCGCCCTCGTCGGCGGCCAGCAGGCCGCAGATGATGTTGATGGCTGTAGTCTTCCCCGCCCCATTCGGCCCGACGAGTCCATACACCTCCCCACGCTCGACACAGAAGCTCAGACCGGACAGCGCCACTTGCCCGTTGAAGGATTTCCGAAGCTGCCGCACGTCGAGGAAGGTCATGGCCGGTGAAACCTCATAGCGTCCGCTCGCGATGCAGCATGCCCCTATAGGATCGAACGCCCAGGACAAGAGTGAGGGCGGCAAAGATGATGAGAAACAGGAGGTGATCGGTGATTGCCGACCACGTCGCGCCCTCCGCCGACACGGCGTCCAACGCTTCGTTCATGTGGAAGATCGGGTTGAAGAAAGCGAGGCGCAGCAAATAGGACGGCAGAATGTCCGGCGAGAAGAAAGTTCCACCCAGAACCAGAAGCGGCACGCCGATCGCCGCCACGGGTCCATTCACATCCTCGGTGCGCCGCGCGAAGCGCGACCCGAAGAAAAAGCCCAGTCCCACATACGACGCAACGCTCAGCAGCACGATCACTGCGCCTAAAGAGAGCGACCCACGGAACGAGGCGCCGAAGGCGTACGCAATGCCGTACACGATAACCGTTTGCCCGGCAGCGATCGTCAGGTACGCAAGCAGGATCCCAGCGAAGTACGAGCTACCAGAGAGCGGCGTCAGCAGCAGGCGCCTAAGCGTCCCCCGTTCCCGCTCGGCCACGATGGTCGCGATAGGGCCGCCAAGGCAGCTGAAGAAGAGGGCCGCTCCGATGAGGATCCCTGGCGCCGTGTAATTGAACGACGCGGCAGTGGACGAGTCGCCGGCGTAGATCAATCCAAAGAGAAGCAGCATGAGGCTGGGGAAGAGGGCCCAGAATAGTAGGCTGCGACGGGTTCGTGCCAGTTCGCTGAGGATACGTCGCGCTATCAAGACGGCGTGATTCACGTTTTGTGGCCTGGGTTCGGCAGCGGCCCGCGGGGCTGGACGGGCGGTTGCGTAGATCTGGCAACGAGGGGAAGCCGGGCCGCTACGTCTATTCCATCACGCCGCAGGGCCGGAGAACTCTGCGGGACTGGCTCGGCGAGCCTGTGGAGACGGAGGTGCCGCGCTCGGAGCTGCTGCTGAAAATCTTTTTCGGGAACGAGGTCTCAGTGGAGACTAGTCTGAATCACGTGGCGCGGCGGCGCGAGGAGCTACGGGCAGACCAAGACCGACTGCACACGATCGCCGCGGCGCTCCAACGGGAGAAGCGCACGGCGCCCGGTCTCCCCTTCTGGCAACTGACCATACGGCAGGGAATGCTGGTAGACGAGGCACTCATCGCTTGGTGCGACGAAGCGCAGGACGTCTTGCGACGTATCCAACGCACAGGGGCACCCTGACGCTCGATTGGCGAATCTTCTCATTGACAGCGAAACGATATATCGTTAGAAAAGTTTGCCTCTTCGGCGGTGGGATCTTCTCCTACAATTCGGGATCGCTTGGGCAGGTCCGGGAATCTCGGCTTCATCTCGTTTCCTCCACCATGAATATAAAGCCTGGTGATCGGTCTTATCAAGGCGTAAGTCTATGCAATTACACCACTTGCAGGTCGACGTTATCCGCCCCAGCCCTGCGTAGCTCGAATGCGTTGCAGGCGTGTTCCTAGATGCTAGATGCCTGTAGCCTGCATCGTGACGGGCGAAGGCTGGAGCCGGATGTTGCAGTGAGCGGTTGCTACAATAGTCGGGGACGCAGGGATTCGAACCCGCGATCTCCTGAGCCCCATGCCGGACTGTAACCAGGTCAGATACGACAAGATGTAGCACTAACGCGATGTTCTGGGCATCGGTGTCGTATCACTCGTTGACGCCCCAGCTTGGCTCACTACCTCCAATGGCAAAGATTCTTCGAATCTGGTCTCAGGAGCCGAGCTTCCGATAGCTAACCCCCAAGCAACGAGAGCAGCGAACATGAAATCGTTAGTACTGCACAGTCAGCCGCTCTTGCCGGTGGAGATCATCCGGTGTGGTCGGGGGTGATGTCGGCGCGAGCATCCCGGTGGCGGCGCGCACGGCCGTCCTCAGACGTTCGAGCGCAACGTGCAGCGCCTGCTGCCTACCGGCCTCGGTCACAGGTTCTTTGCGGTGGCCTCCAGCACCTGCCACACCTTGGCGTTGAGGTCTCTCAAGCGGCGCTGGTCGATCTCGAGCGTGCCCTCGTCGAAGTGCCGCCTGCCAAGGTAGCCGCCGCTAAACGGCACGTTGGCTGTGGCCACCGCCGGCACCTCCAGGTCCACGTCCTCGTGCTGGAAGGCGCGAGTGAACTCGTCGGCGACGAAGCGGATCATCTCTGTCGGGCAGGTGATGCGGTTGAAAGGCTCGCAGACCTCGCCGGTGGCGTCGCCCAGGTTTCCGAGGCAGATCAGCGGCCGTGGCGTCCCGGCGTCCTTCTCGATCGGCGGCGACACCGACGCCATGCTGTGGCAGTCCACCCCCAGACGCACGTCGTCGCGGACGATAGCCTCGCCCAGGACGCGGTGGTAGGGGTGGTAGTAGCGCTCGAGCAGGACCTGCTTGAGGCCCTCGTCGGGCAGGCAACCACGGCGGTACACCTCGACGCCGTAGCAGGTGTGGGACTTGACGACACCGTCCGGGTTCTGCGGTGCGATATCGTCAGGAGCACGGTTGAGATCGATCACTGCCCGGTAGTACTCCATCACCAGCTGTGCGCTCACGCGGTCGGCGAAATCGTAGATCCGTGCGGTGAAGGGATCGCCGTCGTGGAAGGCGTCACGCTCGGCCAGCGCCCAGATGCCCTCCAGCTCCTCGGCCACTTTCCAGCCCCCGTGGGGCACGGAGATCAAGAGCGGCGCCCGGTTCATGCGTCCACCCCCTCGAAGCAGGGGATGATGGTAGCTATCTCGCCCGACTTGAACGAGGTCAGTTTGTCGGTCGAGGCGCGAGCCAGGAAGCCGCCGAGCTTGCCGTCATAGATG
>JBDHAS010000127.1:0-15620 GCA_039588015.1 Gemmatimonadota bacterium
TGTGGATTGACGGCGTAGGCGAACGGCGAGACAATAGCGGTTGCGGACTCGGTGAGGAAGATGGGGTAGCGATGAAGATGAAGTTCTCGATGGCGATGGCGATGGGGATGGCGAATCGCGATCGGGATGGGGAGAGAATGAGGATGAAGATGAAGATGAAGATTATGATGAAGATTAGGGCGTCGATGGCGATGGCGATGATGATGGTGATGGGGATTGGCGTGCTCGGGTGCCGGGGGGAGGTTGAGAGGGGTGGGATTGTTCGGGATACGATTGGCGGCGTCCCATCGGTTATGAGTCCGGCGCGGGGCCTGCTTGGTGACACCGTGCCGTGGAAGCTGACGCAGTTCTTGCTGGTCGCCGGTGACCAACTCTACGAGCGAAAAGCGGCGGTCTTCGCGATGGACGTCGGTATCCTGCCGAACGGGAATATTGTCGTTCTCGATACGGGCAACCGTCGCGTCCTACGGTTTCGATCGGACGGCGCGTACATCGGGTCTTTCGGTAGCCCGGGTGAGGAGCCTGGACAGTTCGTGACGCCTCTGTTTGGGATCTTCCTCTCGCGGTTCGAGTTGGATCTGGCTGGGCTGGCGGGAACGATGCCGCTCTTCATCGCCGGGGGGCCCGATGAGGTCTATCTGGCAGGTGAACCCGTGCCCTTTCTCGAGGAAGCGCGCGATACCGGCGAGGCGGTCATTTATCGGGTTGACGGGTCAGGTGCCATAGTTGACACGCTGGCCTTGTTCCTGCCGTCGAACTGGGTTCGTCTCGAAGTGGAAGAGGGGCGGGCGACCTTCGCGAAGCCACGCCTGGCGCCGGCTCCCCGACTCAGTGCCACACCGGGTGCGGCAGCCCTAAGCACCGGGGCTCGTTACATGATCGAGATTCGAGGGCCGGACGGCTCGCTGCTGCGGCGGGTGGCGCGCCAGTACGAGAACGTGGTGGTCACGCCTGAAATCCGCGACAGCGTTCTTGCAGAACTCGAACGGCTGCCCAACGCGCTGCCGCGCGAAGCGCTGGAACAGGTGCCATTCGCTCCCGTGGTACCGGCGGTCGAGAACCTCGTTATGGATTATCAGGGTCGCCTTTGGGTGGACGTGTACGCGGACGCAGCGACGCGCTGGGACATCTTCGACGCCGAGGGGCAATTTCTCGGCCCGCTCTTTTTGCCGCAGCCACTGGAGTTAAAGGACGTTGGCAGCGAGCGGGCCTGCGGTACGATCCAGGAAGCCTCGGGGCAGTCGGCCGTGGTCTGCTATCACATCGAGACCGAAGGGTAGGCCCAGCCAAACCTCCGCCGTCAATGTCCGAGCGCACCTGGCCAAGCAGACCGCCCGCTGCTAGCTGGTGAAGCGTTCACCTCTCAGTCGTTGCAGCGACATGCGCGCCGCCTCGACGCGCGGTTGCAGTTGCGGGTCGGCGTCACCCCACAGCTCGAGGAAGCGGGCGTAGTACCGGGCAGCCTGTTCGAATTCGCCGCGGCGCTCGTGCAATTGGGCGCGGTTGTAGAGCGCGAGCGGCTCGACCCACGGGTTCCAATAAAGCGATCCAAAAATATTGAGAGCTTCCTCTTCGCCGCCGTTATCCTGAATCAGGTAGGCCAGCCAGTAGCGGTCCATGTCGCGCAGTCGCCCCCAGGTTGCGTTGATCATCGGGAGTCCGCTGCGCAGGTAGGAGATGGCGGCTTCCACGCTATCGTGAGCGGCCGCGATTCTTCCTCGCAAGGTGAGCGACCGGCCCCTCAGGGATCGCCCATATTCGATGCGGCCGGCCGCTGTGGAGCTGTCGGCCCGCGCCTCCAGCCACTCGATCGCGGCATCGGCCACTTCCGGGCTTCCATCGTGCACGGCACTCACAGCCATCTCAGGCACTGGCAGATAGACGTTACTGGCCAAGCGGTCCACCAACTGCTCCGAGGCCGAGTCGCCAGCGATGCCGAGCTCGCGCGCGGTCGAGATGGTAATCAGCAGAGGACGGTCCATCCGTCCCTCGGACAGGGTAGACGCCTGCTGGATCAGATCGACTGCGATGGCGACGTGTCCATACCTGAGGTGCGCCTCGGCCAGATGGTAGAACCCCATGGCCCGATCGTCGTTACCGAAGCGGGCATCCGCCAGTTCGAGCGTGACCCGCTCGAACAGGGGCAGGTTGTAGCCGGAGCCCCGAAGCCTGGCGGTCATCCAGTGCAGGAGATCGGCGCTTACGGTGTCGAGCGCGGCGGCGGCGCGGGCCGAGTCGTCGGGCGGCCCGAATTGCAACGGGGTCAGCAGCCGGAAGCTCTGCGCGTAGACCGACGACGAATCGAGAGCGAGATACCGCTTGGTCCAATCGCGTCCGCGCAGCGAGTCGCCGAGCAAGTACGAGATCTCGATCAAGTGAATGAACGAGGGCGCGTACGTGGAGTCGATAGAGAGAGTCCGCTCCAGCGGTGCAATGGCGGCCGTGAGGGGCCTGTTCGCCTGGCCTCCCATATGAAACAGCGCGTCGCCGAGTCCGTGCCAGGCTTCCACGTCGTCCGCGTAACGGGCGGCGAGATCTTCGAACAGCGGGATGGCGTCCATGTCGCCGTCCACGTCGGCCAACTTCCAGCCGCGGATCAGCAGGCTGTCGCGGCGCGGCAATCCTCGGCTGTATCGCTCCGCGGCGGCGAGGTGCTGCGGTATCTCGGAGGCCCCGAGCCCCATGAACCAGCCGTAGGTCTGGGCCAGCCGGTAGTAGGCGATGGCGAAAGTCGAGTCCTCATCGATGGCGCGCGTGTATGCTTCCTGCGCCTCGGGGAACTGCAAGCGCCGGAACGCCTGCTCGCCTTCCAGGTAGGCGCGAAGGGCCGGGATCGATGACGTCGTCATGGCGGAAACCCTGAAGTCCGGGATGCTGTCGCCCTGCCAGACCGAGCGGAGCAGGTCGAGGGTCAGCCGGTCCACCAGGGCCGTCATCTCGTCTTCGGGGCCCTCGACGACGGCCGTCGCTTCCTTGCGCAGCCAGCGCACGGAGTAGATGTCGGCGGCGAGACGCACTTCGTTCGGCGCTGTTTGAATCAGGCTGCCCAGGATCATCCGGCCGGCGCCGAGCGAGCCGGCGATGCGCGCGGCCTTGACAGGCTCCGGTAGCTCGTCCGGATTGGCGGCGGCCCGGTTCCAGCGATTGAGCACCGCCCGCGGATCGGACGCGTGGAACTGGCCGGTGGCGTCGAGTGCGGTGCCGAGAAGATCGACCAGCCCTTCGCGCCAGAGATCCGCGTCGGATCCGACCACGTGGAAAGGCAGAACCGCCACAGCGTCCGGGCTCAGCTCGGTCCCTCTGTTTCGCAGCCAGACGAAGGTCGCGCCGACGCTGCCGAGCAGCGTGAACGCGAGGACGCCACCGAGGATGGCCAGGCGCCATGTGAACAGCCGGCGGAGACCGCTCTCCTCGGGCTGGGGCGCCTCGCTAGGGGCGTCCGGGACCGGCCCGTCGTCGCCGGGCGATGCGGATAGCCGACGCTGAATCACGGCCGTGGACGTAACGATCGGTAGGCCGATAAGGAGAAGGAGGAGGCCGGCCGGGAAGAACCAGGACGGCAGGCCGAACTGTGACTCCAGCAGATCAACGCCCTGGAGCACAGCCGAAGACGCCAGCACGTAGACGCCAAGGACACGTGCCAGGTACCAGGAGCGCGCACGCTCCACGAGTGTCTTCAGGTTGGGGCCTGTCATGACTCTTTTCTATTACGGGCGCCGTGCGCGATTGGATTCAGGGGTCGTGCACCCCCGGCTCTCGCCCCGTTAGCGCCGTTTAGAAGTTATGACGGCGACGGGGCCCTTTTGGTTGCACCAGGCCGATTCGGTCGCCGCGCGCCCGCATCACGTGTTCCATGTGAGAACAACGGGCACGCCGAACGGGTTCACGATGAACGGCGCGGCGGTCGAGGATTGGCGGAATCGAACGTCACCGACGGGCAAACCAGTCGTCCTCGTGGGACCAAACGACCTGCACGGGCGTGCCTGCGGCCTTCGAGGCCTGCACCGCCTCGATGACGAAGTCCGGCATGATCCGTCGGCCGAACGCACCGCCTACGAAGGTCACGTGCTCGGTTATCTTCTCGGGCGCCACGCGCAGGGCCTGCGCTACACCGTCCGCGTGCTGTCGCTCGTCGAACAGCTTCGAGATACCAGCACTGCTCAGTCCCGCGTCGGGCCCGTAGTCGTACTCAACCTCGAGCGCCTTGCGGCCCTTCATCGCGGCCCACGTGGAGTCGGCGAGCGCCTGCGACCGAAGGCTGACCTCTTGCATCTTATGAGCGGATCCTATTAATCCGGCGTCGGCACCAGAGGACCATGCTGAGGGAGAGTGATATGTCGAAGACGGGAAAGCTGATCGCGCTCGCGGTTCTAGCGGTGGCCATAGGCAGACCGGGCCTCGCCCAACAAGACGATTTGCCGAGAGTAGAGCTGTCGGAACCGGAGGCGTCGTTCTCGGAACCGTTCAGCAGCATCGCCGGGCTGCGCGAGTTGGCCGACGGACGCGTGATCGTGTCGGACCGGCTGGAGATCGCGCTCCGAATAGTGGACCTGGCGACGGGCAGCGTGAAGGAAATTGGGCACGAGGGAAGCGGGCCAGGCGAGTACCGGATGCCGGACGACCTCTTCCCGCTGCCGGGCGATTCGACGCTGCTGGTCGACTTCGGCAACATGCGCTTGACCGCCATCACGCCCAACGGTGAGCTGGTTGAATCACAGGCGATGATGCACCCTGACGGATTCTTGCTCTTTCCGCGCGGTACAGACGCGGACGGACGACTCTACTTCGATCTCAGCAACGTGATGCGCATGGGGCCGGGCGAAAGCCTGCCGGACTCGTTCGCGGTGGTCGCCTTCGACCGGGGGACGGGCGACATCGACACGATCGCGATGCTGCCACGCCCGCAGATTGGGCAGGTAAGAAGCTCGGGCCAGGGCTTCTCGTTCAGTGGATTGGGGTTGCAGCCGTTTCAAGCGGTTGACGAGTGGAGCGTCGCGTTTAACGGGCGCGTCGCCGTCGCGTGGGGAGAAGAGTATCACGTTGAATGGCGATCTGTCGGGGGGCCTCCTGTCGTTGGGCCAGCGGTCGCGTACGAGCCGGTCAAGCTGACGCAAGAGGACAAGGAGGCTTGGGCGGACCGAATGTCGTCGGGCGCCGTCATGGCGATCTCGGTGGACGGTGGTGGTGGCCGCGGTGGCCGGACGGTCACCCTGCCGCGACCGAACATCGATGAGTTGGACTGGCCCGAAGTGAAGCCGCCTTTCCCGCGCAACGCGTTGAGAGTGACGCCCGACGGCGAAGCGTGGGTGCAGCGCCATGTGAAGAGCGGGGAGCCCGAGACGTACGACGTCTTCGATGCGAGCGGCCGGCGGGTTCGGCAGGTCGTCTTGCCCGAGGGCCGAACGTTGGTGGGGTTCGGCCGCGGAACGCTGTATGCCTCATTCCAACCTCGCGTGCCCGCGGCCGGTCTAACTTGAGCG
This sequence comes from Gemmatimonadota bacterium, assembly GCA_039588015.1. GTDB lineage: Bacteria > Gemmatimonadota > Gemmatimonadetes > Palauibacterales > KS3-K002 > JASFMO01. Next base: position 5,481 of record JBDHAS010000127.1, read on the forward strand.
ACAGCCGCTTATTCCCATCTCTGAGGGAGATGTTGACATGTCGTTCTGTAGCCGGCTCGGGCACCCGGCGGCCTTCGCCGCCATGGCACTTCCCCTCCTGCTAAGCTGCGGGGTCTCCCCCGATGGCGCTGACGAGGACCGCGCCGCGTCGCTCACCGTGAGCCCGGAAGAGAGGCATAGCTCGCTCGAGCAACTCGACTTCCGTGCCGTCGCGCTTGCCTGGGCCGATGACACCACGGTCGGCGTGATCGATCGCGATGACCAGCAAGTCGTCCTCCTGGGATTGCCGGGCGGCTCGCGGCGGCGCGGCGCCGGCCGCGGCGGCGGACCCGGCGAACTGGAGGGCGCCTTCATGCTGCTTGGCGGCCGCCAAGGCGAGATACTGATTGGCGACATGAAATCGAGGCGCGTGAGCCATTTCGACCCGGGACTCGCGTTCGTGCGGTCCGCTCGTGCGCCTGGGATGCCGATGCAGCTGCTCTCCTGGAACGGAGACCGTGCCACGGCGCTGTGGATGGAGTTCGTGATGACGGACGACGGAAGGATGAGCCCGGAGCCGACCGTCGGCGAGATCGATCTAGCCGGCGGCGATGCGCGTGAGCTCTATTCGTTGTTCGACCCGGGAACCGGTTTGAGCCGACCGGAGACGGACAATCCGTTCGCGCCACCGTTCATCTCGGCCGTCGCGACCGAATCGCGCAACCGTCTTGGCCGGTCAGTCCTTGGAGTACCGGATCGTTGCCCTCGACAGTACAGGGGCGTTGCGTACGAGCTTCGGACGCATGGAGCTAGAGCCCGACTACTTGACGAGGGACGAAAAGGCGGAAGAACGTGCACGCCGGGCGAACGCATCGGCAGGGAACGGTCCGCCGCCACCCGGGATGGCGCGCGCGCTCGACGACGCGCTCGATGAACCGCAACCCTACTTCGGGCCCAACGCGTTCGCTCTCGATTCCGCCGGTCGGCTCTGGGTGGTTACGAACCGTCTGCGCGAAGGGGCTGCGGAGATGGATGTGTTCGACTCGAAAGGGACGTTCGTGAATACGTTGATCTTTCGGGATGCGGTGACGGCCCTGGCCTTCAGTGGATCGCGGATCGCGGCACTCGTCACGCGAACCGCGCCCGAGATCGAGGGCGTGCAGGGCATCGACCTGTATCGGCTGGCGGAATGAGAGCTCAGCCTACCTCATCGTAGCGGAAGCAGTCGATGACGTGGTCGTTCACCATCCCGACCGCCTGCATGAAGGCGTAGCAGATGGTGGGGCCGACGAATTTGAAGCCGCGCTTCAGCAGATCCTTGCTCATCGCTTTGGACTCCGGCGTCTGCGCTGGTAGCTCCGTCAACGAGCGCCAGGCGTTCTTGATCGGCTCGCCGGCCACGAACTGCCAGATGTAGACGTCGAAGTTGCCGAACTCGTCCCGCACCTCGAGGAACGCCTTCGCGTTCTGGATGGCGGCCGCGACCTTCGCCTTGTTACGAACGATGCCGGGATCGGCGAGGAGCTTGCTTACTTTGCGCGGGCCGTAGCGCGAGATGAGGGCCGCATCGAAGTCGTCGAAGGCGGCGCGGTAGCTCTCGCGCTTCTTGAGAATCGTCTCCCAGCTCAGGCCCGCCTGCGCGCCCTCGAGGATCAGAAACTCGAACAGCGTCCTGTCGTCGTGTACGGGCACGCCCCACTCCTGATCGTGGTAGGCGATCGACAGCTCGGTGGCGGCCCATTCGCAGCGTTTCATGCGGATTCGCTCCGTTCGTGGCGCAGATGTAGCGTCTGGTTTCGGCCTGAATCCTTAATCACGACGCCCGTTTCCAGCAAGCAGTTGAACGCACGTATGCGTGTCGCGCGTGCGGTTCTTCGGCTATCGGACGCCGCTGTCCTGACCGGTGGCTGCTTGCCCGTCCGATCCGCTCGGGGCATGACCTGAGCCCGGGCGCGCATTACATTGGAGCCTTCGTTGAAAGAACTCGGTAGGTCCCGGGTGAGGAGGGGCCCGCATGGGGCTGTTTGACGGCAAGAAAGCTCTGATCTTCGGCGTTGCCAACGACCGGTCGATCGCCTGGGGTATCGCCCAGGCGCTCCACCGCGAGGGTTGCGAGTTGGGGTTCAGCTACGGGGCGCCGCCGCTGGAGAAGCGGGTGCGACCGCTGGCCGAGAGCGTCGGCGCATCGCTGATCGAGGAATGCAACGTCGCGGATGACACGGCCATCAAGCACGTGTTCAGGAAGGTGGATGAGGCCATGGGCAGCATCGATGTCCTGGTCCACTCCATCGCTTTCGCCGATCGCCAGGATCTGTCGGGCCGGTTCGTGGACACGAGCCGCGAGGGATTCAAGATGGCGCTGGACATCAGCGCCTATTCGCTTGTCGCGCTGACGCGGGCCGCGGAGCCGCTGATGACGAACGGCGGCGCGGTGCTGACCATGACCTATTACGGCTCGGTGAAGGTCGCGCCGCAATACAACGTGATGGGTGTGGCGAAAGCTGCACTCGAAGCGTGCGTGCGGTACTTGGCCAGTGACCTGGGGCCGAAAGGCATTCGCGTGAACGCCATATCCGCCGGACCCATCAAGACGCTCGCCGCATCCGGCGTCGGCGGCTTCAAGAAGATACTCGGCTACTCTGAAAAGGCGTCGCCACTTCGTACGCTCGTCAAGACCGAAGACGTGGGGAACACGGCGCTGTGGCTGCTGAGCGACTGGAGTCGCGGCGTGACGGGCGAGGTGGTTTACGTCGATGCGGGCTGGAACATCATGGGCCTTACCGTTCCGCTCGAGGAGTTGGGCTAGGGCAGCTGAACGCTGCCCCGCCGGCGGCTTTTGGTTCGATACCTACTTCTTAGGCGGGAAGTCCTTCAGTATGTTCTTGACTGCCACGCCGATCCGTTCGTTTACCGTCTGCTGACTGGGATTCTGGAACGTCTCGGTTCCCGAGCCCTGCCAGATGACCTGTTTCTCCTTGGGGTCGGCGAAGAACAGGATCAAGGTACCCTCCTGATATTCCCGCACGCTGGTCTGACCCATAACGTATCCGAGGCTTTGGTCGGTGTATATCTGCTGCACGTCCGTCTTGTCCTCGGTCGTGACCGCGAAGCCAACGAGCAGGTCCGGGTTCTCGGAAACCTTACGGAAGCCCTTCGCCGCCAGCGCACTGTCGACGGCTTCGACCACGCGAAGCTCTGATTCCCGGGTGGGGCTTCCGGACAGGGCGAACTGGTCCTCGGATACGAACACCCAGGTGTACGTCTCACGACCGTCGAAGCTCGCATCGCGGTCAAAGTCAGTGACCACTTTCGTGCCGGCGGAACTGCAAGCGGCGAGGAGGATCGCGGCAAATAGCAGTTTCGTTGCATTCATGGTATGTGGCGCTCCTTGACGAGTAGCTTGTGTCGTCTGTCTCGTGTCGAACCGGCTTCACCGGCGAGGTGGAAGGTCTGCCAGGATCTTGGCGACCGCTTCGTCGACCAACTCCGCCGTCTTCCCCGGGTTCGTGCGGTCGACCGCGTCCTGGGCCCAACCCATCCAGGCGACCGTCCGCGCGTCGGCCTCAGCGACGGCAAGCACCAAGGTCCCCTGGGTGTAATCCAGGTCGACCGGCTGCGAGGCCTCGAAGCTGCAGTAGAGCCCCCAGTCTCCGCACAGTTTCATCGGCTTTACCATTCGGTCGGAAACCGCGTACAGGGCGACCAGGAGATCCGGGTCGGCCGTCACTCGCTGGTAGCCTTTAGCAGCGAGTTCCCGATCCGCGGCGCTGATGATTCTCTGGCGCATCAATGGATTGGTGAGCATCGCGCCGCTGCCCGCGCTGTCCGCCGCCAGCAGCCACGAGTAGGTCGTGAGCCCGCTCAGGCTGGCCTCGGGGTTGACGTGGCTGTCCACCTGCATGCCCGAGCAGGCTAGAAAGAGAAGCACAGAAAGTGTTGCCGTCTGCTTAGCAAGTCGTTCCATTCGATCGATCCCTCTGAGGTGCTTCGCGTGCTGATAAACAGTATTGGCAAAGAGCACGGATTCTAAAACCGTTCGAGCGAACTGGCTACCATGGTTATCACCGACACGATCGAGCTACGGACGCGCGGCCACAGCGATATGCTGGACATCACCGGTGAGGTGGCCGCGAGGGTGCGGGAGAGCGGGGTCGCTTCGGGCATCGTCACGGTCTTCTGTCCCGGTTCCACGAGTGCCCTGACGACCATCGAGTACGAGTCGGGCGCTCTGTCCGACCTGAAGCGTCTGTTCGACGAGATCATCCCCGAGGAGCGCGAATACGCGCACAACCTCCGTTGGGGCGATGGCAACGGCCACTCACACGTTCGGGCGGCCTTGCTGGGGCCTTCTCTGACGGTGCCGTTCCGCGAGGGGGAGTTGCTGCTGGGGACTTGGCAGCAGATCACCTATGTGGACTTCGACAACCGGGCCCGCTCGCGCCGGCTGGTCCTGCAGATCATGGGCGAGTGAGTTTGGTAGGAGGCGGGCGCCGGCCACCGTGCTTGACATGCCGGGTTTACATGCCTATAGTGGGTACGCTACATTGTAGTATATACGTTACTTGTGGGTTCACGTGGAGGTAGCTCGGTGAAGCGCGAAGAGGCTCTACCGGAACTGACGAAGTCGGAGCTGACCGTCCTCAAGGTGCTTTGGGAGGCGGGCGAGGCGAGCGCCCGCGAGGTCCACGAGGGCTTGGCGGGCGCCGTGGATTGGGCCTACTCGACGACGCGGACGACGCTGGACCGCATGGCGGGCAAGGGCCTTTTGTCGAAGCGGAGCTTTCACGGGATCTACCTGTACGAGCCGCGGATCTCGAAGGTGGCGGGTCTTGCAGGTCTGGTGCGCGACCTGGCGGAGCGTGTACTGGAGATCGAATACGCACCGGTCGTCTCGTTGTTCGCCGAGTCGAACGCCCTGACGCCCGAGGAAGTCGAGGAACTCTCGCGGCTTTTGGAAGTTGAGGACGAGAATTGAGGCCCGAGTTGCTGGCAGGCGTTAGCGAGGCCGCGGCGTCGGCGCTTCGGGTCGCCGGCTGGGAAGTCGCGTTCTCGGCCGTTGTCTTCGTCGTCGTGTTGGCTCTGACCTGGGCGCTGCGGAACAGCGCTCCGTCGTTGCGGCACGCGCTCTGGGGCCTGGTGCTGCTGCGGCTCATTCTACCTCTGGATTTCTCGTTGCCGTTCAGCGTGGGCGTGCTGGCCGAACGTGTGAGCCTCGCTCCTGCGTTCGGTTCCGAGTGGCAGGGCGCCTGGCCGGAAGCGACCGCTGCACATCAGGGGGCGATGACAGCCGAGGGCGAGGCACCACAGCGTGCGATAGGGGAGCGCAGAGTCGGGGTTTGGACGCTTGCGGCGTTGGCCGCCTGGCTGTTCGGCGCTCTGGGCGTCGCGCTCGTCCTGGCGCGACGGCGACGTTCGTACCGTGCTGTCGTACGGAACGCATCGCCGGTACAGGACCCGGCCGTACTGGCTCTGCTGCGGCGGTGGAAGAGCGAGCTACGGGTGCGTCATGCGGTGCGGCTAGTGACATCGGCCCATCCGCGCACGCCGTTCACCTACGGTACGCTCGCGCCGGTGATCTTCTTGCCGCGGGCGGTTCTCGAACGAAATGAACCCGGCCTGGTAGAGTCGGTCCTGGCTCACGAGTTGGCGCACATCAGGCGTTGGGACGATCTACTGCTGAAGGCTCAGCTCGTCATCTCCGCCCTTTACTTCTTCAATCCGCTCGCCTGGCTTGCCGTTGGGAAGATGCGGGAGGAGAGCGACCGTGCCTGCGACGAGCTGGTGCTGTCTCGAGGCAGGCTGACAGCGAAGACGTACGGGCAGAGCATATTGACGGTGCTGAAGCTGGGGCTGGCGAGCGAGCCGAGCGTGACGCCGGCGCTGGCCAGCCGCAAGCGACGACTGAAGGCGAGATTGGAGACCATCATGGTGAAGAACGCTCTCCGCAAGAACGGGGTGAGGACTCTCTACCCGATTCCCACGGCACTGGCGTTGGGCCTCGTACTTCTACCGATGGCGGGAGCGTCGTCCGGTGCTGCTTCCGGCGGCGATGTTGTGACTGCGCTGCAAGAGAGCAGCAGCGGTCAGGAGCAAGCGGTCGCGATGTCGAGCCCGATGCCCGGCGCGCGCGTGAGTGCTGCGTGGGGGCCGATGCTGCACCCGTTCAGCGGCGAAGAGACGCACCACAGGGGCATCGATCTAGTAGGCAGGCCCGGCGCGGAGATCCGCGCCGCAGCCGGCGGTACGGTCGCGGAAGCTACGGCGGACTACTCGGGCGGCGACGCTCACGGGACCGTCGTCGTTCTCGATCACGGGAACGGGATCAAGACGTTCTATTCGCACCTCGAGCGTCTGGATGTGGCGAAAGGCCAGCGCCTAGCGAAAGGGGAGGTGTTGGGGACGCAGGGGGCGACCGGCAAGGTGACGGGCCCGCATTTGCACTTCGAGGTTTGGGTGAACGGCGAGTTCAGGGATCCGGCTCTCTTCGTAAGCGAGTGGGGGATCGACGAGCGGGAGTATCGGATGTGAAGCGTCGGTCGTCGAGACGGTTCGGGTGCGGAGGAGGTCGTTCAGACCTCCTCTTCTTCATCTAGGAGGCCGAGAACCTCGCGGGCGTGTTCCGCCGCCTCGGGCGTCACGTAGATGGTGGCACCGGGGTAAAAGGGGCCGTGGAGCATCCCCTCCTGGGATTGGATCAGGAACGGGATACCCGCGTTCTTCAGCAGGCCGCCGGCCGCCTCCGCCTCTGTCTTCGTCTTGAAGTTCGCTATTTCGATCAGATCTCCCATGATCACCTCACCGGATCTTCGTTGAAGCTTCCACCGCGCATGAGACGTAGTGGTATGCAGGCCGATGTTACCCTTCGGGTCGTCCGGGTGTCAAATTCGGACGAGAGCCGCCGATGCTCGCTCGGTTGACGAACCGTTGAGAGCGGCTCGCTATGCGCTTATGAGCGACGGTTTCCGCGACTAGCGCATCTAACCGTGTGAGGTCAATCTTATAGGCTTAGCCCCTTTGACCCTATCAGATAGAGAATTCGGATAATCATGGTATTCAGCCGCCGCACGCTCAGTATCGTATCGGCCGTCGTCATCCTGTCCGGCGCCCTCGGTGGAATCTACCTGAGGCTGCGCGCCTTGCAGGCTGAGGACGAGCCTACGTCTGCGGAAACGACGGATGAGGACACGCCGGAAGTCGAATCCGCTCAGGCGTTCCGCAGTGACATCGCGATCCCGGTTTCCGCCGCTCCGGTAATACGCGACACGTTCGTGATGAGCGTGTCGGCCGCAGGTCAGGCCCAGGCCGTCGCCCGGACGCTACTGATCGCCGAAGTGGAGGGGCCGGTCACGGAGGTGCACGTCGGGGAAGGCGATCGGGTTCGCCGGGGCCAAGTGCTTGCCCGCATCGATCCGGAGCGGTACGCGTTCGAACTGGAGAGGGCGCGGGCCGCGTTCGAGCGGGCGGAGGCCCAGTTCGCCGAGTACACGCTGTTCGACGATGAGATCGAGGATGAGGAACTGAAAGCCGAGCGGCGCCGGATGGCGCGGGCGCGGAGCGGGTTGAGCGAGGCCGAGGTCACCGTGCGCGAGGCGGAGTTGAACGTCGAGCGGGCCACGGTGCGGGCGCCGTTCGCGGGCTCGGTCGCGAACCTCGCTATCGTGCCCGGCGAGCGAGTGGCGCAGCGAGACTCGATCGCCGAAATCGCCGATCTGTCGCAGGTGAAGATCGAAGTCCAGGCGTTGGAGACCGAGGTTCCATACCTGGAGCCAGGTAGAGAAGCGCGGGTCGTGTTGTCGGCGTTTCCCGATACCGCTTTCATGGGGCGCGTCGCGTCGATCAACCCGGTGGTGGATCCGCGCACGCGCACGGCGCGGGTGACGGTTGTGTTGTCAAATCGGGAGGGCACGGTGAAGCCGGGCATGTACGCGCGGGTGCGGATCGCGGCCCGGCTTTACGCCGATCGGGTCATGGTACCGCGGTCATCGATTCTGGAGCGGGACAACCGAACGCTGGTCTTCGTCTTCGAGCCCGAATCGGGAGGTTCGTCGCAGGGCCTCGCCAAGTGGACCTACGTGACGACGGGGCTCGAGAACGAAGGCTTCTTCGAGATCGTGCCAGGCGAGGGCACGACGCTGCTGGAGCCGGGACAGATGGTTCTGACCGAGGGCCACTACACGCTGATTCACGATGCGCGTGTGAGAGTGGTTGAAGACGATGCGACGGACTGAGTCGGAACGCCGCAACGTGGCGGCACGGATGCGTCGGCTTCGGCTGCGCAGGCTGGCATTGCCAACCGCTGTCGCGGCCGCGCTTTTCGCGGCCGCGCCGGTCGCCGCGCAGGCGCCGGACACCGTTCTCACATTGACCGGCGCACGTTCGATCCTTCAGCAGAACAGCCCCGAGTACCGGGCTGCCCTGGCATCGGCGGATGCCACGGGGGAAGGCGTTTGGACGGCGTGGGGACGTTGGCTGCCGACGGCCGATTTGCGGATCAGCCTGGCGCGGAACGAGTTCACGACGCGGACGTTCGTGGATCCGACCGGCGTGGCGCAGAGGCTCGAGGATCCGATCACCGATGTGGCGAAGTCGGCTTATCAAGGGCTGTCGTTCAACTGGGCGTTGTTCGACCAGGGCCGCCGGTTCTTCGATGTAGGGGCCAGCAATGCCGCGGCTCGCGCGGCCGACCTGAGAGCCGTCTCGACGCTCGTTCGCCTGGGGTCGGAAGTCGAGGTCCAGTACTGGGAGGCGCTGAAGCAGCAGGAGCTGGCGCGCTTGGCGCACCAACTGTTCGCGGCCCGGCAGCGCGATGTGGAGATCGCGCAGGCGCGCTTCCGCATCGCGGCCGTGGCGCAGACCGACGTGTTGCAGGCAGAAGTGGCGGTGGGCCAGAACGAGGTGGCCGTCATGCAGGCCGAGCAACAGGCGGAGGCCGCTCGCCGGGAGCTTTCGGCGACGTTGGGACTGGAGGAGGACCTCGCCTACGCCTTGCGCGATAGCGCGGTCGTATGGGACCCGTCGAACATCCGATTGGATACGCTGGTTGCGCTGGCGCACGTCTCCAGCCCCGAGCTGGCGCGCCTCGATGCCGAGATCGAGGCGGCGGGCAAGCGGTTGTGGTCGGCGCGCGGCACGTGGCTACCGAGGATCGACCTCTCGTACAGCTTCAGCCGCTCGCAGCAGTTGCCAGGGGATGCAAGCCTGATCGAGCTGAGTCCGGAGAACAGCGGCAGCAACTTCGGCGTGACCCTGTCGTGGCCGCTTCTGGCCGGCTTCGAGAAGAAGACCCGCACGGGCGAACAGTCCGCCCGGCTGCAGGAGGCGCGGCACAATAAAGTCGCGCAACTGCTGAGTACGGATAAGGACGTCCGCAACAACTACGAGGCGCTGGTCACGGCGTACCGGGCGTTCCAGATTCGCACGCGCCTGGTGGAACTGGCGCGCGAGTCGGTGCGCCTGGCTACGGAGCGATACCGTATCGGCGCCACGTCGTACATCGAATTACAGCAGGCGACATCGCAGCTTACGGAAGCGGAGCGCGGTCTGATCGACGCGCGCTACAACTTCATGCAGACGCTCGCTCGGTTGGAAGGCGCGATCGGGCATCCGATACCACGGCCACAATGAGCCGGCGCCGCGCCGGAACGATAGATGGCGTTACCTGACCTCTCCATACGACGACCCGTCGCCACGGCGATGGCTTTTCTGGCCATCGTGATGCTCGGCATCATCGCGTTCACGCGGCTGCCAGTGGACCTGCTACCGGACGTCGCTTTCCCGACGCTGACCGTGTGGACCCAGTACCCAGAAGCCGGCCCGGCGGAGGTCGAGCGGTTCATCACGGAGCCCATCGAAAGGGCCGTGTCGCGGGTGCCGGGCGTCAAGTCGGTCAGCTCGGTCAGTCGTGAGGGCGCCTCGCAGGTGCAGCTGCAGTTCCTCTGGGGCACCGACATGGACTTCGCGACGCTGAACGTGCGCGAGCGGCTGGACAACGTCCGCTACGACCTGCCGGAACGCGCGGAGCGGCCGACGATCCTGCGATCGGACCCCACCAGCGAGCCGGTGATGACGCTGGCGGCCACGTCGGAGACGACGGACCTGTGGGAACTGAAGCAGCTGAGCGAGAACGTCTTCAAGCGGCGGTTGGAGCAGATCGACGGCGTG